>JAJPKB010000484.1 GCA_021323915.1 Chloroflexota bacterium
CGACCGATCTCGGCCGGCGTCCACACAGCAGCGGCGGATTCAGAGTCTTGCGCGAGTCGCGGACTACCTGGACCTGCCGACGTAAATGCGGAGCCGCCGATTACCGACCAGCCGTCCTGGCAGCTGCCTTGTAGCGCGGGGGCTTGTCCCTCGCCCGTCTTGTAGCCCAGAGCGGGTACAAGCTCTCGCGCTACCGGTTTGTCGAGCACCTGCTCTGCCAGGACCAGAACTGCTCCATAAAATGCATTTCGATGTCGTTGAGTAATTCTCGTCGGGAGGACATTCGCCGGTGAACCCAGGCTTCGACGTCCGAGCGGTCATTTTCGATCTCTACGGAACGCTGATTTACGAACCAAACTTCGATGGCTGCTTCACCGCGCTGGCCGCTGCCATCGGCGTCGACCTCGCCGAGTACCGGCGAGCGCGGCAGACCACGGTCCCCGACTCGACCCTCGGTCGACTGCCGACCGCCGGGGCACGGGCCCGGGCGATCCTTACCGAGCTCGGTCGTCCGGTCGACGACGAGCTGGTGACGAAGCTCGTCGGAATCGAGCGCGACGCGCGCTGGTCGGCGGTGCGGCTCTATCCGGCGACCCTCCCGACGCTTCGGGCGCTGCGCGAGCGTGGCCTGCCGCTCGGGCTCGTCTCGGATTGCACCGAGATCATGGGGCGCCCGATCCCCGACCGATTCGGGTTGCCCGGCCTGCTGGACGCCATGGCCCTCTCGTACGAAGTCGGCCACGCCAAGCCGTCTCCGGAGATCTACCGTCTGGTGACTAACGCGCTGGGCGTTCCGCCGGAGCGCTGCCTTTACGTCGGCGACGGAGGAAGTGACGAGCTGAACGGGGCAAGCGCGCTGGGCATGCTGACCGCGCGCATCGACCAGGAGGGCGCCTACGGCCGAACCGCCCTGCCCGCTCCCTCGGACTTCGTCATCGCCGGGCTCGACGAGATCCTGCGCGTTCCGCCGCTGAGCGACGGGCGGTCCAGCTTTCCGCATCTGGACGTCTCCTGGATTCGACCCAACCTCGCCGTCGGCGGGCGGGTAGATCCGATCAACGTTCCGCGCCTGGCGAAGCTGGGGATCGGCGGGGTCGTGGACCTGCGCGCCGAGGAGTCGGACGATCCGTCGCTCCTGGCGCGGCACGGAATCCGATTCCTGCATCTGCCCATGGCCGACTGCTCGCCGCTGACCGGCGACCAGATGCGGGAGGGTAGCGCGTGGGTGTCCGAGCAGCACGCCGCCGGTCGAAGCGTTCTCGTTCACTGCCAGCATGGCGTCGGACGAAGCGTCATGCTGGCCGCGGCGGTGCTGATACGCGAAGGAGTCCCGGTCGACGACGCGCTGGCCCGGATCAAGTCGAGGCGCCCACGCATGGCATTGAACGACGAGCAGCTGGCGGCAGTGAGGCGATTCGGATCAGGTCACGGCCGCCCAGGATGGCCGGGTGACAGCCAGCCCTAGAAAGGCGACGATCACCAGCGCCGGCAGGATGATCGCCGTGCTGACCGGCATGAACGTTGCGAACGAACCGGAGATCAGCGATCCCATCGGCCCGAAGCCGATGATCGTTATCGTGTACAGGCTCATCACCCGCCCCCGCAGGTAGCCGACGGTCTCGATCTGCAGGATCGTCGCGGCCACTGCCCCGAAGACGGTCGCGCAGAAGCAGCCAATTCCGAGCAGCGCCAGCGACAGCAGGAACGAGTGCGACAGCGCGAAGGCGATGGTCGAGACGGCGAAGCCAAGCTGGGAGGTGACGATCATGAGCCGTCGGTCGAGGTGCTGGCCTGCCCCGGCCAGGATGAAGCCGGCGAGCAGGGTACCGGCGCCCGGAAACGCCAGCATGAGGCCGTAGCCCTCGGAGCCCACCTGGAGCACGTCACGCGCGAACACCGGCAGCAGCTGACTGAAGGATCGCCCGAAGATCGCGATCACCGCCGACAACGCCAGTAGCAGCAGGAGCGACGGCTTTTCCTGGACGTAGCCCAGCCCCTCGACAATCGCCGCGTAGAACTTGCGTCCCACCGCGGGCTTCTCGACCGGGCGCGGGCGGATGATGAAAACCGGTCCGAGGACCGCCAGGAAGCTCAGGGCGTTCGCGTAGAAAACAACGGCGGTGCCGAGAAGGAGCTGATTTCCGGCCAACCCGAGAATCAGGCCGGCCAGGGCCGGTCCGACCAGCGCCGCGCCGTTGAACGCGACCGAGTTCAACGAAATCGCGCTGAGCAGCTCATCCCGCGGGACGAGGTCGGGAATCAGCGCCTGCCGGGTCGGGTTATCGACCGCCAGCGCGACCGACGACAGGAAAGAGATCACGATGATGTCCCAGATCGTGATCAGGCGCAGCAGGGATAGCGTCGCCATCGCCGCGGCGAGGAGCATCATCGTCGTCTGGGTCACCTTGAGAATGCTGAGGCGATCGATCCGGTCGGCGATCGTGCCTCCGATCATCGGGAGGGCGATCATCGGCACGGCGAAGCTCGCGCCGAGCAAGCCCAGGTAGAACGGGCTATTCGTCAGCTGGTAGGTCAGCCAGCCCTGGGCGACGTTCTGCATCCAGGTGCCGGCGTTCGACACCAGGAGCCCGACCCAGAGTAGGGTGAAGTCGCGGTAGCGAAGCGCGCCGAAGCGCCGGGTCGACGCGCCAGTCGGGCTGATCTGCATCCCCTCTCCCCCTTTAGCCTCATTATCCTACCGCAGATGTGACGTTTAGGTGATAGCTGGGAGCGCCTGGCCAGCCGGATACTCAGTCTGAAACGACGAATCTGAGTCCGGAGGCGGACGTGGCTGGCGAACGGGTTCCGGTATCGCGACGCGGCCAGGCGCTGGTCGAGCTGGCGCTCCTCCTCCCCGTCTTGATATTGCTTGCCATGGGGACGCTGGACGTCGGGCGGGTCTTTCAGGGATACCTGGACCTCGCGAACGCGACGCGCGAGGGGGCGGCCTACGCGGCGCTCAACCCGACCGATGCCAATCTGACGTCCGATGTGACCAACGTTATGACTACCGAATCGAATGGCCTCATTCCGGGCACGTTGAACGTAACGGTCAGCTTCTCGCCGAACAACTCCGCGGGCAGCCAGGTAACGGTCACCGCGACGGCATCCTACCCCTTGTTGACAACCGCGATACTCGGCTGGAGGTCGCTTAGTTTGAGCGCTTCCGCTGGCATGATGGTGCAATAGTGATGGGAAGGTGCCAGCTTGGACAGAGCCTGGTCGAGATGGCGCTGGTGCTGCCGGTATTCATTCTGCTGACGATTGGCGTCTTCGACCTGGGCCGCGCGGTCTGGCAGGGCAGCACCCTGGCGGAGGCGGCGCGAAACGGCGCGCGCTACGCGATCACCGCGCCCACCGACTGCACCGGGATCAAGAACACGGTGATCAACTCGGCAACCGGGGTCGCTCTGACGACCTCGTCGGTGACGATCAGCGAGGCGTCGGGCATCGCGACCGGCGACGACGTCACCGTGACGGTCACCTCGACGTTCACGCCGATCACGCCCTTGATCGCCGAGGTTATTGGTCGGACGAGCTTCACGATGACGCGCGCGGCGACTATGGTCATCATGCAAGGAAGCACCGGGTCGAGCTGTTGAGTTGGAGGAGCGATGAGCGTCGGGCGTTCTGTCTCGCCCATATCGCGGATGATGGCACATGCTCGGGAGCGACGGGGCCAGTCCGGCCAGTCAATCATCCTCTTCGCGCTGATGCTGGTATCGATCGTGGCCGCGACCGGCCTGGTCGTCGACGCCGGTTATTCCTTCGAGCAGCAGCGGCTGGCCCAGAACGCGGCCGACGCGGCCTCGCTGGCCGCCGCCCAATACCTCGCCTCGCACATGTCGACGAGCATCTCCGACAGCACGATGGTCGCCCTGCTGGACAACTACGCGGCGGCGAACCTGCCCGGCAGCACGGTCAGCGGGCACTACGTGGACGGCAACGGCACCGTGGTGGTGGCGATCGGCAGCGGCTACACGATCCCAGCGGTGAGCATCGGAAGCGCGCCGACGGTGGCCGGAGTTAAGATCACCGTCACGCACAGCCACGGCACTTTCCTGATGCGGGTCCTGAACGTCGATTCCGTCACCGTCAAGGCGTCGGCGTCTGGCATGTACGGATCGGACTCGTCGCTGGTGAACAACCTGGGGAATGGCACCCAGGTCCTGCCCTTCAA
>JAJPKB010000151.1 GCA_021323915.1 Chloroflexota bacterium
CAATCCAGCGGCTTGCGTCCGCTTCGTCAAGGAGTTTCTCCTGGCCGTCCCGGCCAACAAGCTCCTCACGTTCGGCGGTGACTACGCGACCGTCGAGAACGTCGTCGGCCACGCCGCGATCGCCCGCGAGGGCCTGTCGCAAGCCTTGAGCGAGCTCGTCGACGAGGGTTGGATGAGCGAGGACGCCGCGCTGGAGCTCGTCGACCCCCTGATGCACGGCAATGCCCACGCGCTCTTTCCACCGGTTGGTTCGCTTCAGCCGACGAGCTAGTGCAGAGTCAAGGCACCCGTCCTGAAGGGCACCCCGCCCTGGCCGGGCACTGGCGAGCCGAGTCAGCTTTTTTGGACGCGGCGCTCCCCCCGATCAGCCAGGGGCCGCGCCCTGGGTGTTCAGGTACAGGGCGTAGAGCGACTGGCTGGCGGCCATAAACAGGCGGTTATGCTTGAGTCCGCCAAAGCAGACGTTCGCGCACGCCTCCGGCAGGCGGATACGGCCGATGAGGTCGCCGTCCGGCGCGAACACGAGGACGCCGTTGTAGCCAGGACCCGAGCGGCCGGCGTTGCTGGCGCACCAGAGATTTCCGTCCACGTCGGCGCGCAGGCCATCCGGTCCGCAGTGGACGCCGTCGACCAGCATCTCGGCGAAGACGCGACCCTCGACGAGACGGTGGTTGTCGGTGACGGTAAACACTTTGACGTCGCGCGGCCCCGGGCCGGTATCGCAGACGTAGAGCTTCCGGTAATCCGGCGAGAAACAAAGGCCGTTCGGATAGGCGATCTCGTCGGTCACCCGGTCGATGGTTCCGCTCGGGTCGACCCGGTAGATGGCGTTCGGAAGCTGCTGGATCTGTCCTCCGCCGTCGGGCGAGCCGATGCGCGGCGACCGCGCGCCCCGATCGTCTGGCTGTCCCTCGTACAGGGAGTTGCCGTACGGCGGATCGGTGAACCAGACGCTGCCATCGGGATGGGGAACGACGTCGTTCGGAGAGTTCAGTCGCTTCCCATCGTAGGAGTCGGCGAGGACGGTCATGGTCCCGTCGTGCTCCCAGCGGACAACGCGCCGGGTGAAGTGCTCACAAGAGATTTGCCGTCCCTGGAAATCGAAGGTATTGCCGTTGCTGTTGCGCGACGGGCTTCGAAAGACGGTGACGCGTCCATCATCCGAAAGCCAGCGGTACTGGACGTCGCCCGCCACGTCGCTCCAGACGAGATAGCGACCCTGGCTTGACCAGGCCGGCCCTTCCGCCCAGAGAGCGCCGGTCCAGAGGCGCTGGAGAGGGGTGTTGCCGACGATCACGTGCCGAAAGCGCGGGTCGACGACGACGACGTCGGGATCTGGATAGACATTCGGCGGGGCGTCCGGCCCCCACTGACGCGCGGGGTTGGTAACCGTGCTGAGAGGGCTGGCCGGAACCGGGGGCTGCGAACTGGTCGGCTCGATTGTCACGGATGTTCTCTCCATTCGAGTATCTCCGGGTGTCGCCAGGGGCGCGTCGCCCGTTTGTGCACAATTATGCCACGCGTATCGCGCGCGTTGTCGGCAGGTGAATGCCCCACGATGCGCGTGCCGGTACCGGTGCCCGGGTTCGTTGGGCGGCAATTGCTCTTGGAGGTGCAGTTGTTTGGGAATCGGACGATTAGTACAACTTCAATCCGATCGCCTTTCGGATTGAATCGGTATCAGTGCCAGCCGCCCGCACCGTTGGCCGGGTGACGAGAGGTGAGGACGAAAGCGGCAGCCTGGACGCGGTTGGTGAGTTGCAGCTTGTCGAGAATATTGTGAATGTGGCGGCGCACGGTGCTCTCGGAAATACATAGACGATCGGCGATGTCGCGGTCAATGAGACCCTGCGCGACCAATTCGAGCACTTCTTGCTCTCGAGTGCTCAGACGAACCGAGACACGCGAATGCCCGATCGAGTGCTCCGGCTGGGTAATGAAGGTCACGAGACTGTCGAGCGACTGTGGGGCGAGTGCCATCTGCCCCCGAGCGACCTGACGAATCGTGTGGACGAGCTCGTCGATTCCGCTATCCTGCGCCAGGCATCCACGTGCGCCGGCGCGGATCGCTCGGTAGACGAGGTCAGGATCACTGCCATCTACCGTCAGCACGATGATCTTGGTCTGGGGAAGCTCACGCCGAATATTCGAGGCAGCTTGCAGATAGTCGTGCCCCGGTGGATAGAGGCCCATCAGAACGAGGTCCGGCTGAAGTCGACGTACCTGCTCGATCGCCTCTCCTCCGCTGGTGGCCTCGCCAACGACCGCCAGATCCGGAACTCGCTCGAGCAGCACCCGGAGACCCTGACGGAACATGCTTCGACTGTCCAGCAAGAACAATCGGTACTGGGGCGGCCCGACGTCCTGATTCTGTTGATGAGTTTCCTGGATCGTCATCTTCTCTCCCTGCGCCTAGAGAATGGAAAACGATTGCCCGAGGCCTCGACCTGACGCGGTACGGCAGCTCGCTATCTCGACCGCGTGGACGCCGGTGTTGCAAACGATCATGCGGCTTGAGGACCCAATCCATTACGTCGACATGCACGAACAGTGTGAACATATTGTTGGGCAACGTCATTGCATTTCGGTAGGCGGAGTTGTTAAGACTTGGTTGAGGCGATGCTCGGTTTGTGAGTCAATCCTAACCAGTTGAGTAGTCCATTTCGTTGATGGCGCGCTGCCCGGATCTCACTCGGTGATCAGCTTCTAACCTCCAGGAACGTGCTCGTTTCCGTGTAACGATTCTGTCAAGGTCAGAATCAACGGAAATGGGCTTGTAGCGAGCCACGCCCTCTGGCAGTATGCCGCCATATGCCGATCCTTCGTACCGGCTACCTTTCGGACGGAGCTGGTGCGAGCCGGAAATGCTGGAGAGAGAGCCTTTCACGGATAGAGTCTCCGATGAGTCCCAGCAGTCCGGTTACCCTCTAGCCATCCAACCAGCGGGCAGGCGCTCGAGGTTGCGCCCTCGGATGAGGGACACCGCGGGGCCTCTCGCGATCAGCGGCATGCCAGGCGCAATGCCTTTCCCGATCGAAGGGGAGGCGCTGCGATGGCGGAGCTTGCTTCCTCTCAAACGCCTCGGCCCCGCTCCCGTCGGATCTCCTGCTCAGCGTGAATCGAAGATGGCCACGCGCTAATCTCACGAGGATTAGCGTCGATTCAGGCCGCCGGACCAATCGACCTGGCAACAGGCGCTAATCCCATGATCTCCTGCAACGAGCGGCAGTGAAAGCCATCGCGGACGTCACGGTCTATGGGATGGACCAAGTGAGGTGCGGTTCGAGTGAATGCGAACGAACAACGAGTCGTCGACGATTCCGTTGTCGTGATCGGAGCCGGGCCATCCGGGCTGACGGCGGCGTACGAGCTTAGCCGTCTTGGCGTCAGTCCGACCGTCGTCGAAAAGCGCGACAAGGTGGGAGGCATCGCGCGAACCGAGACCTACAAAGGCTTCCACTTCGACATGGGAGGTCATCGTTTCTACACGAAGGCCAAGGAAGTCAATCAGATGTGGGCCGAGGTGCTCGGCAACGAGTTTCTGCGCCGTCCCCGCCTCTCGCGAATCTACTACAACCGCAAGTTCTTTGCGTACCCGATCAAGCCACTCAACGCACTGCTTGGGCTAGGGTTCTGGCAGAGCATCCTGGTCGTCCTCAGCTACGTCAAATGGAAGCTTCTTCCGTATCCGCAGGAAGAGAGCCTCGAGGAGTGGGTGACCAACCGATTCGGCAAGCGGCTTTTCCGAATCTTCTTCAAGACTTACACCGAGAAGGTCTGGGGTATCCCCTGCTCCGAGCTCCGGGCCGAGTGGGCCGCGCAGCGGATCAAGGATCTCTCGCTGAAAACGGCCGTGCTGAGCATGTTCCGCAAGCCGAAGCGAACGATCAAGACGTTGATCAACGAATTCAACTACCCGCGCCTGGGACCGGGCATGATGTGGGAGGCGGTCAAGCAGCGGGTGGAGGCCCGGGGCGGTACGGTACGGCTGAACACCGACGTGGTCCGGGTTCGCCGAGACGGCAAACGGATTCTCAGTGTTGTCGTCGCGCGTGACGGGCAGGAGGACGAACTCGCGGGGTCCGCCTTCATCTCCAGCATGCCGATCACCGAATTCATCGCGAAGCTCGATCCTCCCGCGCCGGAGCCGGTTTGCCAGGCAGCCAGCAAGTTGAGCTACCGCGACTTCCTGACGGTTTGTCTGGTCGTCAACAAGCCCAACCTGTTCCCGGATAATTGGATCTACGTCCACGATCCGACCGTGAACGTCGGGCGCATCCAGAACTTCAAGAACTGGAGCCCCGACATGGTTCCCGATCAGAACAAGACCAGCCTGGGCCTCGAATACTTTTGCACCGAAGGCGATAACCTCTGGACCATGTCCGACTGTGATCTCGTCGAGCTGGGCAAGCGAGAGGTCGACCAGATCGGGTTGGCTCGCTACGCCGACGTCGAGGACGGCTGCGTCTTCCGAGTCGAAAAGTCCTATCCGGTCTACGATGCAACCTACCGCCAGCATCTCGCGACGGTGCGGAGCTTTGTTGATGGCCTGGAGAACTTCCAGACCATCGGCCGCAACGGCTTACATCGCTACAACAATCAGGATCACGCGATGCTGACCGGCATGCTGGCGGTGCGAAACCTGGTGCGGGGCGAGCGCAACGATCTGTGGAGCGTGAACGAGGATCGGGAGTACCACGAGGAGATCCAGACTCTTCAGGTCGTCATCAACCGCGCCTACCGAAAACTGGATCGCCTCGCGTTCGGGCTCTCGCTCGGAATGACCGGTGGGCTGCTCCTCTTCCTGATGACTTTGATACTCGTGCTCAAGGGCGGACCGGTCGTCGGGCCGAACTTACAGCTGCTCGGCCAATACTTCCCTGGCTACACCGTGACCGTGGAAGGCAGTCTGATTGGTCTCGCCTACGGGTTCCTCGTGGGCTTCATCGGCGGCTGGGGCGTGGCCTTCCTGCGAAACACCGCCACGTTTCTGACACTCGCGCTCATTCGCCGTGGTGCCGAATTCGACGCGCTCCGACGGGTTCTCGAGTACATCTAATAATGCAGGAGTAGGACACCTATTCGGCATGGTGCCCTACCACCCCGCCCCGGGGAAGGGATCTTGGGGGACGCCCCCAAACCCCCGTCCTGACGGGGCACTGAGGAGGAGTAGGCTGATGATCTCCAACGGAGAGCCGCAGCTAGACCTTGCATCTGCCGAGCTGCTGCGTCTCAACGCGTTCATCACCGGTATTGTCTCCGGAGTGACCGCTGGACTCGCGGTGTTTATCGCGACGAACTGGCTCGTCCTGAAGGGCGGCGTGGTCGTCGGTCCTCATCTCTCATTGCTCGGTCAATACTTCGTCGGCTACACCGTCAGCTTCGGCGGGAGCTTGATCGGATTCGGTTACGGCTTCGCCTGCGCGTTTCTCGTCGGCTACTTTGTCGCGCGAGTCTACAACTGGCTCGTGGATCTGCGAGAAAGTCATCGGGCGAAGTCAAACACCTAACGCAAAATCTCGGGCACCTATTAGGCATTGGTGCCCCATTGTCTACCCTCTGACCCCCTTCGCCAGGGGGAACCTTCCCCGCCCCGGGTGTGGAAGATTCGGGGGACACCCCCGAACCCCCGCCCTGGTCGGGCAACTAACGCAAGATTAGGGTTGGGCCCATCCACGTGAATGAACCGACGCTTGATCCTCAAACTACTCCGGCCTCGGATCACCCCGCGATTAGCGTGGTGATCCCGGTGCGTAACGGCGCGTCGATGCTCAGCCGCTGCCTGGAAGCGTTACGGCAGAGTCGTGGCGTTGATTGGGAGTGTATCGTCGTCGACGATGGCTCGACCGACGACTCCGTCGGCGTCGCTCGACGCCTGGGGGCGAGGATCCTGAGGGCCGAGGCGCCGGGATCGGGCCCCGGCCGAGCGCGTAACCTGGGAGCGGCGGAGGCCCGAGCGCCGCTGCTGTTCTTCGTCGACGCCGACGTCCTCGTGCGACCGGACACCCTGGCCGAGTTTGTCGCGCTGTTCGAAGAGAATCCGTCGATCGCCGCGGCGTTTGGCTCCTACGATACCCAGCCCGCCGAGCGCAACCTGTTGTCGCAGTATCGGAACCTCCTCCACCATTTCGTCCATCAGAGCGGTCAAGCATCCGCGTCGACCTTCTGGAGTGGCTGCGGAGCAATTCGCCGCCCGGTGTTTCTGGCGAGCGGCGGCTTCGATCCCTCCTATGGACGCCCGAGCATCGAGGATATCGAGCTCGGGTATCGGCTGCGTGCCGGTGGACACGAGATTCGCCTGGCAAAACACATCCAGGTCACGCACCTGAAGCACTGGAGATTCTGGTCGATCCTCCGCACCGATATTTTCGATCGAGCCCTCCCATGGACCGAGCTCATCCATCGCTCGGGTTACCTCCCGAACGATCTGAACCTAAGCCGCTCCGACCGCGTCAGCGCGGTGTGCGTTGTCGCGTCGCCGGTCTTTCTGGTCGCCGGGTTCGCCGCTCCGTTTCTGTGGCTCGTCTGCTGCGCCGCGCTGGTCAGCTTGCTGTACCTGAATCGGTCACTCTATCGCTTCTTCCTCGAGCAACGCGGGCTCTGGTTCCTGCTGCGCGTTTTGCCGATGCACTGGCTGTATTACGCGTATTCTTCCCTCGCGTTTGCCTGGGGAACTCTGCTGGCGCATCGACCGAGGCAGATCACCGCTTCGTCGAGCTCGGCTCCGGAGAAATCCACCCTTCGCTTTCCTCAAGGTGGGTGAGGCTCCCAACGGATAGGACGGGAATTTGTCGGAAGGCCATCGTTTTCTCGATTCTTTCGCCGAGGATGCCGCGCACCCTCTTTCCCTTTCCGTCGTCGTCGCGGCGCAGGACGCCCGTCTGACCGTTTCATGCTGCCTCGAGGCGCTGGAGCGTCAGAAATTCGACGGCATCGCCGAGGTCATACTCGTCGATAACTCGCGCGACGGAACCGCCGATCTCGTTCGGCGGGACTTTCCCTGGGTGACCGTCGTGGAAGCGACCGGCCGACGTCTGATTCCGGAGCTCTGGGGTGAAGGAATGCTTCGGGCGACTCAGCCGATCGTCGCCCTGCTCACCGGGCAAGCCGTCCCGTCCCCGGGGTGGGCGCGAGCGCATCTTCAGGCCCACCAATCGAATGATTGGGCGGCCGTCGGCGGTCCGATCGCGCTGGCCTCGGGGCTCGGATCGCTGGACCTGGCGGTCTACTGGCTCCGATTCGCGCGCTGGAACTTGCCGTCTTTTCGGGAGATCGTACCGGACGTGGCTGGAGACAACGCGAGTTATCGCGTCGAGGTGATCGCGCCGTACCGCGATCGGATCCGTGCCGAAGGGTTCTGGGAGAACGAGATCAACCACGAGCTCCGGAGGGGTGGTCGGGCGTTTTTCGCTTCGCGCGAGGCGGCGTGCGACTTCGCGGGTGGCACGACGTTCTGGCCTTTTGCCAGACAGAGGTTGATCCACGGACGGCGCTTTGGCGCAAGGCGTCTGATGGGCGCGACGCGAGCGATGCGCGCCCTCCGGATCGTCAGCTGGCCGGGGACACCGCTCGTCTTCCTGTACCGTCTCTTTGGTCAGGCGCGGGAAAGCGGTGCCGTGGCGAGCTTCATTCGTGCGTTGCCGGCTCTGTGGTGCTGTCTCGGCGCGTGGAGCGTTGGCGAGCTTCTCGGATACCTGGCCGGATCGCAAGGCATCGAGGAACGATCGGCAACGCGGATAGCCGGGTCGTGATGGACAGCGTTTGTGGCAATGGTGTCGTAGACGCTCGAACGGTAATGCCAGAGAGCGACGGTCAGATGTCGGCGCTCGGCGGGTCGACCGACCGATCGGACCTGTCGGTCGTCATCGCGTCGGTCAACGGCCCGGCTTACCTCGACGCCTGCCTCGCTTCCCTGACCCATCAGCGCGGGTCGATCCGGAGCGAGATCGTCGTGGCGGACCGCGTTGGGGATGAGATCCGCGATCTGATCGACCGAAGGTATCCAGAGGTGAGGTTGCTATCCCTTCCCACGTCCGCGACGATCCCGAGACTGCGTTCGGTCGGGATCGCGCACAGCAGCGGACGGATCGTCGCGATTACCGAGGACCACTGTGTTCCGGCCGAGGATTGGCTCGAGCGGATCCTCGCCGCGCACCAGAGCCCGCACGCTGCCATCGGCGGCGCGGTCGAAAACGCGAGCACCATCCGCCTGATCGATTGGGCGGTGTATCTCTGCGAGTATCACCGGCACACCAGCCCGGCGAGGGAAGGGGTGACCGATGACATTCCCGGTATGAACGTCGCCTACAAGCGTGAAGCGCTTGCGCAGCTTCAAGACCTGCTGGAAGCGGAGCGATGGGAGAGCTTTCTTCATGCCCGCCTTCGCGAGCGTGGCTACACCCTCTATTTGGACCCTAAGATCCTCGTTTACCACCGAAAGTCGTTCACGCTGGGCGGTTTCCTGGTCGAGCGGTACCACTACGCCCGTGCGTTCGCCGGTATGCGCGCCGCGGATGCATCGCTCGGGTATCGCCTTTTCCACGCCGTCAGCTCGCCGGCCCTTCCGGCGTTACTGCTTGGCCGGATGGCGAGCCAGCTGTTTCGGCGTGGTCGCCACCGGGCCCTCTTCCTCCGCGCCCTGCCGCTGATCGCCGTGTTCACCTTGAGCTGGGCCACTGGAGAGGGCGTCGGTTACCTGTCCGGACCGGGCGACAGCCTGGTGAAGGTGACGTAACGTGAGCGCGCCCGCGCGTCCGGCCACGGTTGGAATCGATCTGAGCTGCTGGACCAACCAGCGCGGCTACGGCCGCTATACCCGCAACGTCGTTCGTGCGCTCCTCGAGTGCGACGGGGGCCATCGGTTCGTCGGGTTTGGCGACCAGGGTGTCACGGCGCGGACCGACCTTCCGAATGGCCTGGAGGTGGTCGCCGTGCCACAGTCGGTCCCGCCGACTCAGGCCGCGGCTGCCAACGGCCGGCGCCGGGTGACGGACATGTGGCGCATGACGCGCGCCGTCGCTCGGGCGCGTCCGGACGTGATGTTCTTTCCAAGCTCGTATTCTTACTTTCCGGTGCCGCCCTGGACACGCTGCGTCGTCGTCATTCACGATGCCATCGCCGAGCGCTGGCCCAAACTGATCTTTCCAACCCGGGCCGGTCGGATCGCCTGGACGATCAAGTCCCGATTGGCGTGCTGGCAGGCCGATCGGATCGTCACGGTCTCGGGGGCCGCGGCTCAGGGAATCCAGAGATATCTTGGGATCTCGGCGGGGCGCTTGCGCGTCGTCCACGAGGCGGCGGATCCGGTGTTTGGGACGGCCGAGCCTAGCGTCGAGCGCGAGCGCGAGGTACGGGCGTGCTACAAACTCCCGGCCGACCTCCCGTTGCTCCTCTACGTCGGAGGGCTCAGCCCCCACAAGAACCTCGGCGCGCTGATCGTGGCATTTGCCCGAATCGCCGGGCCGCGAGCCGGCGGCGATCGGGTGCCGGCCCACCTGGTTCTCGTCGGAGAGACCGTCCGCGAGGTGTTCCACTCCTGCTACCTGGAGCTGCGCGAGCAGGTCAGGTCGCTCGACCTGGACGACCGCGTCACCTTCGCCGGCTACGTTCCCGACGCCGACCTGGTCCACCTCTACCGCACCGCGGCGTGCCTGGTTCTGCCTTCTCGTGACGAGGGGTTCGGGCTGCCGGTCGTGGAAGCGATGGCCTGTGGACGGCCGGTCGTGGCGAGCCGAGCCGGCGCCCTGCCGGAGGTGCTCGGGGACGCCGGTCTGCTCGTCGATCCGGACGATACCGAAACGTTTGCCGAGGCTCTACGCCGAATCCTCGACAATCCCTCGCTCGCGGCCGATCTCGGGGCGCGGGGGGCCGGGCGGGCGGCCGAGCTGAGCTGGAGCACGGCCGCGCTAAAGCTCCTGGCAATCTTTGACGCCGTCGCCCCGACGCGCGACCGGAGCGCACGAAATTGAGCCCGAAATCTCGCCGCGGTCCGTGGCAGCTCTCAGCCGCGAGCCCGCGATCCGCAGATCTGACCTGGAGGCTGGAATTCCGTGGTCCATTGGAGACGAATCCGCGCCCTGCTCGCCGTCCTCGCGCTCCTCGTGATCGTGCCCGCTCAGGGTGCCCTCGGGGCGTCCGGGCCGACCCCGACCCCGACGCCAGGAACTGGCGGCGTGAGCCCACTCGTATTCAATGGCGGTCCGAGCGGGATCGGGCTGTACCTGGGAGAAAACGACCAGGGTACCTCGTTCAGCCCAGCCCTGGTGCGCACCGACTCGACCTACGATACGATCATCCACGTGGCCAACGCGACCGCGAGCTCGACCTCGGTCACGGTGACGTTCTACGATGGGAGTGGAAACCTGAAGGGCACGACGG
>JAJPKB010000557.1 GCA_021323915.1 Chloroflexota bacterium
AGACCTCCTCCGGAGGCTCCTGACGTGCCGGTCGGATCGGCCCGCTGGGACGTCTGGGGAACCACGGCCACCCTCCTCGTCCTCGACCCGGCCGCCACGCCGACCGCCCGCCTCCGCGTCGAGCACGAGCTCGGCCGGATCGACCGGGCGGTGCTCGTCACGCGCTGTGGCCGTCCGGACGAGGAGATCGTCCACGACGTCCGGAGCGTCCGCGGGCGGAAGCTCGACTACTTTTCGCTCATGATTATTCGAAGATGATCGGGAGAGTGCGATGAGCGGCCACGTCTACTTTATCGGGGCCGGACCGGGGGCTCCGGACTTGATCACCGTGCGCGGCCGGACGATTCTCGATCGCGCTGACGTCGTGATCTACGCCGATTCGCTGGTGGATCCCCGGCTCTGCGATTACACGCGGCCGGATGCCGAGATTCTTGGTAGCTCCTCGCTCACCCTCGAAGACATCTGTGAGCGGATGATCGGGGCGGCACGGGAGGGGAAGCTGGTTGCTCGCCTGCAAAGTGGAGACCCGTCGGTTTACGGCGCGATCCACGAGCAGATCGCGCTGCTCGACGAAGCCGGTGTCAACTGGTCGATCGTGCCGGGGGTTAGCTCGGCCTTCGCCGCGGCAGCCGCGCTCGGCGTCGAGTTGACCGTACCGGAGGTTTCCCAGACGATCATCTTCAGCCGAATCTCCGGGCGAGCCAGCCCGGTGCCGGAACAGGAGAATCTGCGCGGCCTCGCGGCGCATCGTGCCTCGCTCGTGCTCTTTCTCAGCATCGTCCAGATCAAGCGGGTCGTGGACGAGCTACTGGCCGGCGGATACGGCCCGGAGACGCCGGTCGCGGTTGTTCACCGGGTGAGCTGGCCGGATGAGGCGGTGCTGCGGGGAACGCTGAGCGATATCGCCGGGAGGGTCCGCGAAGCCCAATGGAACAAGCAGGCGTTGATTCTGGTCGGAGCGGCGCTTAGCGACGAGATACGGGGAGGTGGGCGTCGCTCCCGTCTTTACTCTGCCGAGTACACGCATCTCTTCCGGCGAGCGCGCGCGAGCGAGGAGAACCTGACGCCATGACTGATCTCGCCATCTTCGCGATCAGCCGACGCGGCGCTGGATTAGCCCAGCGATTGCGCCGCCAACTGGGGGGCGACGTCTACGCATCCTCGCGCTTTGCCGGATTCGCGGGCGAGCCGACAGTCGCGCTGGAGAATGGTTTACTCCGTGACGCGCTTGCGACGGCATTCGACCGCTACCGGGCTCTCGTGCTGATCATGCCACTCGGCGCGGCAATCCGTCTGTTCGCGCCATTGCTTCGCGACAAGCAGAGCGACCCGGCGGTTATCGTGCTCGATGAGGTTGGCGTCCAGGCGATCAGCGCGCTCTCCGGCCATCTCGGCGGCGCGAACGATCTGACTCGTCAGATTGCCGCGGCGATTGGCGCCCGACCGATCATTACCACTGCCTCCGATCTGCTTGGCCTGCCCGCGCTGGATCTGCTCAGCCAGCGGTGGGGTTGGACGATCGAGGACGCGTCCGGCCTGACCCGAGCGAGCGCGGCGCTCGTCAACGGCGAGCCAATCGGCGTGGTTCAGGAGGCCGGCGAAGAGGATTGGTGGTCGGGCGCACCGACGAACCTGATTCGCTACCGTTCACTCGCCGAGTTGAGCGAGGCGGATGTCGCAGCGAGGCTGGTTATAACCGATCGAGTGACGACATCTTCCGACGCCGGTGGGAAATCGGGAAGCCTTGGCTCGGTCCCGACCGTGATCTACCGGCCGAAGACGCTGGTCGTCGGGCTTGGCTGCGTTCGTGGTGTGACGGCCGACGAGCTGGAGGAGTTGGTCCGCGCGACGTTCGATCAGCACGGTCTGGTGCTCGAAAGCGTCCGCGAGGTCGCGACAATCGATCGGAAGGCGGATGAAGCGGGCATCAGCGAGTTGGCCGAAAGACATCGCTGGCCGGTCCGCTACTTCTCATCTGGAGAGCTGACCGAATTGGGCGCTCCCTCGGGTATCTCCGAGGAAGTGCGACGCGCGGTGGGGGCGCCGGGGGTCTGCGAACCGGCGGCGCTGCGTGCCGCCGCTGCGACGACGCTGCTCGTTCCGAAGACGAAATCTGCCCGGGCGACCGTCGCGGTCGCGCGGATTGGCGCGGGGGGATGGGGTGCCTTGACGATCGTTGGGCTGGGGCCAGGGTCGCCGGAGGACCTGACCGAACGCGGGCGACGCGCGCTGGAGGACGCCGAGACAATTGTCGGCTATCACGGCTATTTGGATCAGATCCGGCCGTGGCTTGGCGCCAAGGCCTATCACGGCAGCCCAATCGGCGCGGAGGTCGAGCGGTGCCGCCTGGCTATCTCCCTCGCTCAGGCAGGTAAACGGGTCGCGCTGGTATCGAGCGGAGACGCCGGCATCTACGGGATGGCGGGTCTTGTCTTCGAGCTGCTCGGCGCCGAGGGCGCGGTCGGCGAGGCCGAGCGGGTCACGGTGGTTCCCGGCGTGTCGGCAGCGCAGGCAGCGGCGGCGCTCCTTGGCGCGCCGCTGATGAGCGATTTCGTCGCGCTCAGCCTGAGCGATCTGCTCATTCCCTGGGGGACAATCGAGCGACGACTGGAAGCGGCCGGCCATGGCGATTTCGTCGTCGCTCTGTACAACCCGACGAGCAGTCGTCGCCGGCAGCAGCTGGCTCGGGCCCGGGAGATTCTTCTGCGCTATCGCCCCGCCGAGACGCCGGTGGGAATCGTTCGGAACGCCAGTCGGCCGGGCCAGACGGTGACCCTGACCGACCTAGGGCACCTGCTCGATCAACTGATCGATATGCTGAGCGTCGTGCTGATTGGCAACCGGGCAACCGTGCGAATTGGTGAGCGGATCGTCACCCGACG
>JAJPKB010000328.1 GCA_021323915.1 Chloroflexota bacterium
CGGGCAATGCCGCCACTCGTTTGAGGGCGAAAGTGGGCCAGCTCATGGGCATCACGGAGACCGTTGGCCGAGGGTCGGCTCTGGATAGCGGCATCGGCTTCTTCGCGCGTCAAATGCTCGTCCGCCTCCAGCGCGGCATGCCAAAGTGCGAGGGCTCGCTCATCCAGGGCAGGATTATCTTCAAGATTGCAGATTGCCTGGTAAGTCAGGACTAGGAAGGGCGCGTCGCTGCCGGCCGCGACGAGGGAAGGCTCGAAAACCTGCCACCGGCGCAGCCACCGCGACTGCACCGCGGTATTCGGGCAAAGGGCGAGGGTTCTGCGTCCGAGCTGTCGCGCGACCTCAAGCCCCAGCACGGTCTTTCCAGCGCCGGGCGGTAGGACGAGATAGACGGTCCGCGATCCACGCGCACGTGCCTGATCGAAGGCTTCGACGGCAAGATGTTGATAACGGCGTAGCGGCGCGTGGCATGATATCTTCGCCAAGCGAGCGGATAGATCGTCGGCAGAACAAGGCTATTCCGTCGCTGAATCCACGCGGCGGCCTCCCGAAAGTCTCGGTCGAATACCCTGAGCGACACGCTCTGGCAGCGCGGGCCCGCGCGTTTGGGGATTCTATCAAGCTCTCGCGGCGTGGGAAAGTACCAGAGCTAGCTTCCCAAGTTTGGCTGCGTCCGCGGCAGCAAGGGTGCCACCTCGACAACCCCACGATGCCGCCAATTCCCGGATTGGGGTTGGCGTGCCGTGGGAGGCGAACGATGCCCCTAGCCCACATGTGGACGCGCTCATAGCCCGATTATCTCATGTGCGGCGATCGGTCGGGCCCTATGCTGGAGTAGAAGTCGTCCAGACGCCTCGGAGCGTGCGATCCGGGCGTTAGACTACCTGGCGTCCAACAGTGGCGCTCGATGGGACCAGAGGTGTCGTTGCTGTTTCGTGCGCGCATCGCCCGCGCCGTCGCGCTCGTGTCCCTGGCGTATCTCGCCTGCTACCTCTACTGGCGGATCACCGGCACGCTTAACCCGGCGGCGCCGCTCTTCTCGGCCGTCTTTCTGGCAGCCGAGGTCTACGGCGCGTTCAACTTGATCCTCTTCGTGGGGATGACCTGGGACATCGACCGACGCGCGCCGTTCTCGCTCCAATCCGACTGCTCCGTCGATGTCTTCGTCCCTACCTTCGATGAGGGTCTGGAGCTGCTGGAAGCGACGCTCGTTGGCTGTAGCTTGATCTGCTACCCGCACACGACGTACGTTCTCGACGATGGCCGACGGCCGGAGGTAGCGGCGCTGGCAAGGCGCCTCGGCTGCTGCTATCTGACCCGCCCGACCAACGCCCACGCCAAGGCAGGAAATCTGAATGCCGCTCTGGCGCGGACTCGGGGCGAATTCGTCGTCGTCCTCGACGCCGATACCGTGCCGCAACCGGAACTCCTCGATCGTACACTCGGCTACTTCGTCGATCCAAAGGTAGCGCTGGTGCAGTTGCCCCAGGAGTTCTATAACGTCGACTCGTTCCAGCACGAGCGCGACACGCTCAGCGCCGTTCCCTGGCACGAGCAGGGGTTGTTCTACCGGGTGATCCAGCCCGGCAAGAACCGCTGGAACGCCGCGTTCTGGTGCGGCAGTCCTTCGGTCGTGCGCCGCGCAGCGCTGGAGTCCATTGGCGGGGTGGCGACCGAAACGGTGACCGAGGATATCCATACCTCACTGCGCCTGCACGCGGCCGGTTGGCGAACGGTCTACCATCACGAGGTCCTGGCCTATGGCATCGCGCCGCAGTCTCTCGCAGCGTACACCGTGCAGAGGCTGCGCTGGGCTCAGGGCTCGATGCAGCTGCTGCGCACCCGCGAGAATCCATTGATCATGCCGGGTTTGTCGGTCGCCCAACGGCTCAACTACCTGGCGTCGATGCTGCCGTATTTCGATCCGTTTCAGAAGCTTGTGTTTCTGGGAACCCCGGCGCTCATTCTGGTTACCGGCGCCATGCCCTTGCGGGTGGGCGGACTGACCTACCTACTGCACTGGATTCCGTTCATTGTGCTCACGACGCTGACCAACGTCGCGCTGGGGCGCGGCTGGTTCAACTATTTGGCGGTCGAGACGCACAACTACCTGAAGCTCTTCACTTTTCTTCGGGCCTCTCCTCAGCTCCTGCGATCTGCACGGCTCCGCTTTCGGGTGACGCCGAAGAGCCTGAGTGGGCAGGACCGGCTCCTCGACCGTCGCCTGTTGCTGCCGATCCTGGCATTGATCGTCGCCGAAGTGGGCGCGGGCCTCCTGGGAACGCTCAGCCTGCTTGGGGTCGTCGCCAGGCATTATTCCGAGCCGCGCCTGGCGATGATGGCCATTGCCTGGCTGCTTGTCAACGTCGCGCTACTGGGGAACGGGGTGGCCGTCGTGGCGCGCCACCGCTATCGCCGGCGAGCCTACCGCTTTCCTCTCGCGCTCAGCGCGGCGCTCGACCGCGGCGACGGGCGGCCGGTGGGCGCCACGGTTCATGACCTCTCGCTGCTGGGAGCGCGGGTGACCAGCACTGCACCGGTCGCGGTGAACGACGCCTTCCAGCTGGTGGTGAGCCTGCCGGACGGCCCGCTGGCGGTAGATGGCACCGTGGTAAACGCGCGGGTGCTCGGCAACGACCAGACCCAGATCGGAGCAACCTTCAACCTGGCGAAATCAACCGACCGGGCGCGTTTGCTGGCGTTCCTCTTCGTGAGCGCTCCGCCAATGCAGCGTCGCGAACGGGTCGTCCACGGCAGTCCGACGGCAATCGGCTCGGCCGATTCGGCGCCATCCAACGCGCTGTCGGTCCGCTGATCGCCGTCGCCAGCGTTAATCCGTCAGAATTGCACGTGAGTGGCCTGCAGGAAGGGCGCGCGCACGACGAAGGCCCGCCGAATGTTCGGCGGGCCTTCGTCGTGTCTGAACGAAACTCTAACCTGGCGGAGAGGGAGGGATTCGAACCCCCGGGGCTCATCACCCAACTGTTTTCAAGACAGCCGCCATAAGCCGCTCGGCCACCTCTCCAAGCCATCCCATGGTACCGGTCAGCCGGGCCCGATGTCAAGCAGGCGCTCGCCAGGCTTGGCGCCGCTCGGTTGTGGCGCGGAATGAGACTATGCTATAATGGATGCGAGACAGAAGGTTAATGCTGAGGGCGATCCAACCACCCGACTATCGCGTGAGTTCGTGCACGCTGCCTCCATGCCGGTGGTGGGTCACGGAAAGACGAAAGGAGACCGCGGCATGCCACTGGAGAAAAACCAGAAGGCCGCAATTATCGAAGAATATCGTGTTCACTCCAACGACACGGGATCCCCTGAGGTTCAGGTTGCTTTGTTGACGGAGCGGATCAATCAGCTCATCGAGCACCTGAAGGTCCACAAGAAGGATCACCACTCGCGACGGGGACTGTTGATGCTGGTTGGGCAGCGTCGCCGCCACCTGCGCTATCTGACCCGCCAGAAGGCCGGTCGATACGAAGAGATCATCAACCGTTTGGGCCTGCGTAAGTAAAAATCAAGGCTTGAGACATAACAAACCCAGGGACGAACGCCCTGGGTTCTTTCCTATTTTGGGAGGCTAAAGACCCGATGGTACATTCTTTCCAAGCCACGGTCGGCGGCCGGGTGCTCACTATTGAAACTGGAAAGCTGGCCGGTCAGGCCAACGGCGCGGTGACGGTGCGCTACGGCGACACGATCGTCCTCGCTACCGCGACCGCCAATCGAGAGCCCCGACCCGACGTGGATTTCTTCCCGCTCACCGTCGACTACGAGGAGCGGCTGTACGCCGCCGGTAAGATTCCGGGCGGCTTCTTCAAACGCGAAGGTCGTCCGACCGAGCAGGCGATTCTCACCTGCCGACTCACCGACCGACCAATTCGTCCGCTCTTCCCGAAGGGCTTCCGGAACGACGTGCAGGTCATCGTGGCGGTCCTTTCGGCGGATCAGGAGAACGAGCCGGATATTCTTTCGATCATCGGCGCCTCGGCCGCGCTGACGGTCTCGGATATTCCATTCGAAGGACCGGTCGGCGCGGTAAAGGTCGGATACATCGACGGAGAGCTCGTGTTGAATCCGGTGGCGTCGCGCATGCCCGAAAGTCAGCTCGAGCTCGCGATCGCCGGCACCCGTGACGCGATCGTGATGGTCGAAGCGGGTGCGAACCAGATTCCGGAAGACGTGCTTCTCCAGGCGCTAAAGTTCGGGCACGAGGCGATTCAAGACATCGTCAAGCTGCAAGATCGCCTGCGCGAAGAAATGGGCAAGCCAAAGTTCAGCTTCGCGGTAAACGAGCTGTCCGAGGAATTCGAGCAATCAGTGGCCCGATTGGTCGGCGACCGGATTGGTCCGGTCATCTACCAGGCCGACAAGCAGGATCGTGAAGCGGCGCGACGGCAACTGATTGCCGACGTGACGGCTCAGCTTGGCGAAGGGACGCGCGAGAAGGACGTCGCTCAGGTCATCGAAGATCTCGAGACGAAGGAAGTGCGCTCGGCGATTCTGAACGATGCCAAACGTCCTGATGGGCGCGATCTGACGACAATTCGCCCGCTCGCCTGCGAAGTTGGAATCTTGCCGCGAACCCACGGCTCCGGACTCTTCACCCGCGGCCAGACCCAGGTTCTGTCGATCGCGACTCTCGGAAGCACGGCCGACGAGCAAATTATCGACGGGCTCGGCACCGAAGAGTCCAAACGGTTCATGCACCACTACAACATGCCGCCGTTCAGCGTCGGCGAGGTCCGACGAATGGGCTCGCCGGGCCGGCGCGAGATCGGTCATGGCGCCCTCGCCGAGCGAGCGCTGCTGCCGATCATCCCTCCGACTGACGAATTCCCGTACACGATTCGCGTTGTTTCCGAAGTGATGAGCTCGAACGGCTCGACCTCGATGGGCAGCGTTTGCGGCAGCGTTCTGGCGCTGATGGACGCTGGCGTGCCGATCAAGGCGCCGGTCGCCGGGATCGCGATGGGGCTGATCAGCGACGAGCAGGGGCGGTTCGCGGTGCTGACCGATATCCAGGGCATCGAGGATCACCTCGGGGACATGGACTTCAAGGTGGCGGGCTCGGCGACCGGCGTGACCGCGCTCCAGATGGACATCAAGGTCCAGGGCTTGAGCTACGAAGTTCTCGAAAAGGCGCTGGCTCAAGCTCGCGAAGCGCGCCTCTTCATCCTCGAGCGGATGCTCGAGACGATCGCCGAGGCTCGACCGGAATTGTCGCCGTACGCGCCGCGCAGCTACCGGACCAAGATCCCGATCGAGAAGATCGGAGCGTTGATCGGGCCAGGCGGAAAGAACGTTCGGTCGTTGCAGGACGAGTTCAACGTCAAGATCGATATTCAGGATGACGGAACCGTCTTTGTGTCGTCGGTCGATGCCGAGGGCGCTCGTAAAGCGCTGTCGCAGATCGACCGATTCACCCGCGACGTTGCGATCGGTGCAGACTACCTTGGGAAGGTGACGCGCATCACCAACTTTGGCGCCTTCGTCGAGATCTTCCCGGGTAAAGAGGGCCTCGTCCGAATCTCGGAGCTCGCGGACTACCGCGTTTCGCGGCCCGAAGATGTCGTCAGCGTTGGTGACGAGATCATGGTTCGGGTCATCGAGATCGACGCCCAGGGACGAGTGAACCTCTCACGACGCGCGGTGCTGGAAGGAACGCCGGCCGCCGTCGTCGCGGCGGGTCCATCTGGTCCACCCCCGTCGCGTGGCCCGAGCGGGTTCCACGGCGAGCGACGGCCCCAGGGTGGGCGTCCCCACTCGGGAATGGGGCCCGGTCCTAGAGCGGGCGGTGAGCGGCGTCCGCCGTCCGGCGACGGCCAGGACGGCGGACGCCGCTCGCTCGGCCCTCGGAAGTGGTGACTGACCGAGCAAACGACCGATCTCGGATGGCTTCGTAAAAAACGACGGGCCCGCGCTCCTCGGGGCGACGGGCCCGTCGTTTTTAGCGGCGACGTACTTGGATGCCTTGGCACCGCCTGCGGTGTTCTGGTAGAATGTACCGACAGCCGAGTGCCCGCGGCGACCCAGTTCGCGTGATAATCGAGCAGACATGCCAACCAAACGAGACTACTACGAGGTTCTCGGTGTCCCACGCGGCGCGACCGAGGATGAGATTCGGAAGGCGTACCGCAAGCTCGCCTTTCAATACCACCCCGACCGCAACCCGAGCGCGGATGCCGATTCCAAGTTCAAAGAGATTAACGAGGCGTACGAAGTACTGAGCGACGCGCAAAGGCGGCGCGAGTACGACCAATTCGGTCATCAGGGCGCGGCCGCTAGCGCGGCGGGCTTCGGGGGATTCCCCGGATTTGGCTTCGACGAGATCTTCGAAACGTTCTTCGGCGGCGCCGCTCGTGCATCTGGGCCGCGCCGGGCTCAGCGTGGTGCCGACCTTCGCGTCGATCTCACGCTCACGTTCGAAGAGTCGGTATTTGGCTCCGAGAAGACCGTCGAGGTGCCGCGCTGGGAGCGCTGCGGGCGCTGTAACGGCAACGGGGCCGAGCCCGGGACCGAGCCGAGCCGATGCCCGACCTGCAACGGATCCGGTGAGATTCGCCGAGTGCAGCAGTCCGTCATCGGTCAGTTCGTCAGCGTGACGGTTTGCGATCGGTGCCGTGGCGAGGGTCGCGTGATTCTAACTCCCTGCACCGAGTGCCGAGGGACCGGACGTACCCGTTCTTCCCACCGCGTGCTGGTGACGATTCCCGCGGGCATCGATGATGGCCAGCAAATCCGCCTGCCTGGCGAGGGCGAGCAGGGGATGCACGGCGCTCCCGCCGGAGATCTGTACGTCGCGGTATCGGTCACTCCCCACCAATCGCTCAAGCGCCAGGGAGTCGACCTCATCTACGATCTCGCGATCAACGTCGCGCAAGCCGCACTTGGCGATGACCTCGAAGTGCCCACGCCCGAGGGGCCTCCCACCCGAGTGAAGGTTCCGGGCGGAACCCAAACCGGGCGAGTGATCCGATTGAAGGATCGCGGCGTCCCGCACTTGCGCGCCGGTGGGCGCGGCGACCTCCTGGTCCGGGTCAGGGTGACCATCCCCTCGCATCTCACCGACGAACAGCGTGACCTTTTCCAGAAACTCGCAAAGACTCTCGGGCCGGAGCCTCACGAGGACAAGGGCTTCTTCGACAAGGTCAAAGAAGTCTTTGGCGGGGAATAGCAGGATGCGCTGGCTCGAGCTGACGTCACGCGTCGACGGAGAAGCTGTCGAAGCGGTGAGCGAGGTGTTCTCACGCGTGGCCCCCGGGGGCGTGGCCGTGGAGCCGGACGTGATCCCGAACGCCGACGATGGGTGTGCCATCGGCGCACGGTCGACCGTGCGTGCATACGTGCCCCTTGACGAACGAGCAACCGACAAACGACGCATCGTCGAGGAGGCGCTCTGGCACCTCGGGACGATCTCGCCGGTCGGCGAGCTTGCTACGCGGGAAGTAGACGAGGAAGACTGGGCTAACGCGTGGAAGAAACACTACGCGGTGTTCCGTATCGGACGTCGTCTCGTCATACGCCCGTCCTGGCTCGACTACGCCGCCGCTCCCGACGACGTTGTCGTTTCGCTCGATCCCGGCGTCGCGTTTGGAACCGGTCTTCATCCGACGACCCGTCGCTGCCTCGAAGTCCTGGAGGACCGGGTTCGTCCAGGCGATGACATTCTTGACGTGGGCACCGGCTCCGGAATCCTCGCGCTCGCCTCGGTCGGGCTGGGCGCACGGCGCGTTGTCGCGACGGACGTGGATCCCCTCGCGGTCAGCGCCGCGCTTTCGAACATCCGTCGTTCCGGACTTCAGGACCGGATTGAGGTCGTGGAAGGAAGCGTCGATTCGGTGCCAGTCGAGCCTGGCTTCCGGATCGTGGTCGCGAACATTATCGCCCGCGTGATTCTCGAAATCGCGCCCGATCTCGTTCGGCGCAAGAGGCCAGACGGGGTGCTCATCGTCGGTGGCATCATCGCCGACCGCGCTGACGAAATCGCAGGTGAGCTCGAACGACTCGGCCTCGAGCTCGAGCGCCACGTAGACGGCGACTGGTCGGTCTTCGTCGCCTGGCGTGGCCCGGCGTGCTGACGTGCATCGCTTTTTCCTACCCCCTGAAACGCTCAAACAGGGGCGAGCGGAGTTTCCCCAGGCCCAGGCCCACCAATTGGCGAACGTCCTCCGTCTCCGCCCCGGTGAACAAGTCGCCGTGCTCGATAACCTGGGCTGGATATACGACGTCGAGCTTACCGAGGTCGCTGGGAAGGCAGCCCGGGGCAACATTCTGGCGCGACGCCTCGCACCGAACGAGCCCCGGACGAAGCTGACGCTCTATCCTGCCCTGCTAAAATCGGATAAGCTAGAGCTCGTGTTACAGAAGTGTACCGAGCTCGGCGCCAGTGGCTTCACCCCGGTGATCAGCGACCGCTGCAACGTGGGATCGATCGTTTCGGAGACTCGGCGCCTTCGCTGGGAAAGGATCATCTTGGAGGCATCGGAGCAGAGCGAGCGTGGACGGGTTCCTACGCTTCATCCGGCGGCGATGTTTTCCCGGGCCTGCGAGCAGGTGCAAGGACGCGGCTGGTCATTCGTCGCGTGGGAGCGGGGCGATCGACCTAGCCTTAAGGATGAGATCTCGCTGCACCTCGAACGGGAAGCTGGTGCGCGGCCGTTCGCGATCAACTTGTTTTTGGGGCCAGAAGGTGGCTTCACCGACGCGGAAATAGCCCTGGCCTCCTCCCACGGCATCGTTCCGATTAGCCTCGGGCCGCGTATTCTCCGCGCGGAAACCGCGGCGATCGTTGCTACGACCTTGGTGATGGCCTACGCGGGAGACCTGGAGTAACCATCGATGAGCCACCGCTCGAATCGCACCGTCGCAATTACGACCCTGGGATGCAAAGTCAACCAGTCGGATTCGGACGAATGGCTGCGGCAGTTCGTCGCTCTTGGCTACGAGATCGTCGACTTCGACGCCGTCGCCGACGCCTACGTCGTCAACACGTGCTCGGTGACCCACGTCGCGGATCGCAAGTCGCGCCAACTGCTTCGGCACGCCCGTCGCCAAAATCCCGCCGCCCTGGTCGTCGCGACCGGCTGCTATGCCTCGGTCGCGCCGGATGAGGTCGCCCGGATGGTCGAGGTTGACATGGTCGTCGGCGACCGGGACAAGCCTCGCCTCGTCGAGATGGTCCACGACGCGCTCGAAGGATCCGATGAACAGCCGCTCGAAGTCCTGGCCGGACCGCTCCGGGTATTCGGCCCGCGGCACCGCGCGTTTGTGAAGGTATCGGACGGCTGCGATAAGTTCTGCGCTTTCTGCATCGTGCCCTACGCGCGAGGCCGCACCCGGAGCGTGGACCCGGACGATGTGCTCGCGAAGATCGACGCGCTGGTCGTCGATGGGTATCGCGAAGTGGTCTTGACGGCAGTGCACATCGGAAACTACGGAGAGGACCTGAATCCGCCTACTTCCATCCGAATGCTCGTCGACCGAATCCTGACCAAGACTAACGTGGAGCGCCTTCGGATCTCGTCGATCGAGCCCGAGGATTTCGACCGCGAGCTGCTCGCGCGCTGGACCGACCCTCGCCTCTGTCGACATTTTCACCTCGCGCTCGACAGCGGCTGCGACGCGACGTTGCGGCGTATGCGGCGACGCTACACGTCAGATCAATATCGAGAACTTGTACGATGCATCCGCGCCGAGATTCCCGACGTGGCGATCACCACCGACGTGATGGTTGGCTTCCCCGGGGAGACCGTCGAGGAGTTTGAAGAGAGCTGCCGATTCGTGTCCGAGCAAGCGTTCGCTTTGATTCACGTGTTTCCTTACTCGCCACGTCGGCGAACCACCGCCTCGAAGTTGCCAGGGCAGATCGATCCCGTGGCGAAGCGAGAACGAACTGAAAGGATGCTCGCCATCGCGGACGAGAGCAGTGCGCGGTATCGTGAGCGCTTCGTCGGCCGGACGGCGTCCGTTCTCGTCGAGCACCAACTCCCGGACGGCGACCGTCCGGCAACCTGGGAAGGGTTGACGGACAACTATCTGAGGGTTCACATCAGATCCAGCGCCGATCTAATGAATCAGATCGTGACCGTCCGCCTGACCGGCACGTCTAACGAGGCGCTGGTCGGTGAGCTGGTTGGCTCGCCCCCGTTGCCCTGGGCGCGAATCGGAGGCCGGGTTGAGCTGACGTCGGCCAGTCGATAGGTCGTGGAATCGAGAACGGGGCCGTGCCGAAATGAGGGAGTTGACTGATGCCGTGCATCTTTTGTGAAATTGGGGCCGGACGGGTACCGGCGGACATCGTCTACAGCAGCCCGGAGGTCACGGCGTTTCGGGATATCAACGCCCAGGCTCCGACGCACCTGCTGATTATTCCGAACCGGCACCTTGTCTCGATCGCGGATCTCAGACCGGAGGATGCGCCTCTACTGGCGAACCTCGTCTCCGTGGCGAACGAGCTTGCCCGGCGTGAAGGAATCGCCGATACGGGCTACCGAATCGTCACGAACTGTGGGCTGAACGGCGGCCAGACCGTTCCCCATCTCCATCTTCATTTGATGGGGGGACGAAGCATGGGCTGGCCACCGGGTTGAATTCGGCGGATCGCTCATTTGCTTGATCGCTCAACATCTGGATGGCGTGGAGGACGAAGATGGCCAACAAGAACCGGCCGGCACGGATGGAAAAGAAGCCTAAGAAGGATGCGAAGCTCAAGAGCATCACGACCCATGACGAGGCGCCACCGATGGTGGTGGAGGTAGTGAAGCGAAAACGCAAGGAGCGGCTCCCGGACGAGGACTAGTCGAGCGCGATGCCGAGCGGTTGGCCTGGACCGTCCTCGGCGTCGCCTTCGTCGCCCTCTGTCTTCTGGTGCTGGGGATTCCACAAGCGATTAACTGGTACCTCGCTCACGCGATGAGCGAGCGACCGGTCACATTGCAGTTGCTCAAGGGAACGACCCTCTGGTTGCCGGCTGGCGGTCGCCAGGAAGTTAACGCGGCCGACGGGGCATTGCTTACCGATGGCGGCCGGGTCCGAACGGCGACGGATTCGAAAGCATTCCTGTCGCTGTTCGACGGGAGCAACGTTACCCTTTGGCCGGATACCACGCTGCGCGTAGTCAACTCCGAGACCACGACCTACAGCCAGAATGATACGCGCCTGGTCCTCGCCCAGGATCAAGGGCACGCTCGGTACGCGGTGGCGATTCCAACCACGTCGGCGCGCCACTTCGAGGTGCAGACGCCGCAGGCGAACATTCTGCTGCGCGAAGGCAGCTACAAGGTGGACGTGTCCGAAGCCGCGACCATCGTCACGGTGAGCGTGGGTTCGGCCACGGTGAGCGCGAACGATCACGCGGTCGAGGTTCTCCAGGGTGAATGGGTAACGGTTTCGGATGGCGGACAGCCGTCGAAACCGTCTTCCAGCATCCACAATCTGGTCAGCGACGGCGACTTCAGTCATGGCTTCGAGGCCTGGCAGCCGGGCAGTCGGGGGGTCGAGGACAATATTCCCGGTCGCGTCTCGGTTCAGGAGGAGTCGAGTCAGCCGTTCGTGGAATTCGAGCGCACCGGCTCGACGAAACACGCCGAAGACTTCATCCATCAGACGCTGAACGAAGACGTCACCGACAACAGCATTTTGAAGCTCAATTTTCAGCTGCGAATCATCGAGCAGACTCTTTCGGGCGGGGGAATCCTCGGATCGGAGTATCCGCTCATCGTTCGAGTCCATTACCGCGATAGCGCCGGCAACGAGCAGGAGTGGATGCACGGCTTTTACATTCAAAACGACGACAACCACCCGACGCCCGCCGGGGACTCGGTGATTCCCAATCAATGGACCGACGAAAGTTTTGACTTGTTCGATCCGAGCGTGGTCTCGCCGCGTCCGGCCGAGATACTCTGGATCGAGTTCGCCGCGTCCGGTCACGGGTACCGGAGTGACGTTTCCCGGATCGAGCTGTTGGCCGATTAGGAAACGTCGCGACCGACCGAGCGAACTCCCTTGATTCGCTCCAATCGGGTCAGGATCCGGCTGAGGGTCCGAAGGTCGGCGATTTCCAGTGTCGCCTTGATTGTCGCGGTGTGATCCGGGTGTGTGACGGCGCTGACCGAGGTCATATTGACTCGATCTTCCGCGACGAGCGCGGCGACGTCGCGCAATAGGCCATCACGGTCCCACGCCTCGAGGCGGATAGCGGTGGGAACCACTGTCTGCTGGACCCGTCCCCATTCGACGCTGACCACGCGCTCCTGGTCGCGCAAGTTACGCACATTCGGGCAGTCTCGACGATGGACCGTTACACCGTTGCCACGCGTGATGAAGCCCAGGATTGGATCGCCCGGCACCGGGCTGCAGCAACGAGCGAGCCGGGTCAAAAGATCCCCGACGCCCATCACGTGGAGGCCCTCGATGACGTTGGAGTCCGGGGCCACCGGCGCCGAAACCGGCAAGTCCTCTTCCGGTGAAGCTTCGTCGCCGGCGAGGCGTAAGGCGATGGTCTGCGCGCTGATCTCTCCACAGCCCACCGCGGCATAGAGGTCGTCGATCTTTTCCAGCTTGAAGTGAGGCAGCACGTCCTCGATCTTGGCCTGCGAGATGCCGAGGCGTGAAAGCTCTCTTTCGATTAGATCCTTGCCACGCTCGATGTTATCGGCGCGCTCCTGACGTTTGAACCACTGGCGAATCTTCTCGCGCGCGTGCGTGGTCTTGACGAAGCCGAGGCTCGGATTGAGCCAGTCACGGCTTGGTCCGCGGGGAGCTTTCGATGTGACGATCTCGACGACGTCGCCGTTGTTGATCTGGTGATCGAGCGAGACCAGGCGGCCGTTGACCTTGGCGCCGATGCACCGGTGCCCGATGTCGGTGTGAATTCGGTACGCGAAGTCCAGCGGCGTCGAACCGGTTGGAAGCTCGCGCAGCTCCCCTCGCGGCGTGAAGACGTAGACCTGATCTCGAAACACGTCCGACTTCAACGACTCGACGAACTCCTGCGCGCTGCCAGACATCTCCGTTTGCCAGTCCAGAAGCTGTCGAATCCAGGCGATTCGCTCTTCGAACTTGAGATCGCGAGACTTACCTTCCTTGTAGCGCCAATGAGCCGCCACGCCAAATTCGGCGTCGCGGTGCATCTCCTCGGTGCGGATCTGGACTTCGAGGAGGGTTGCCTCCGGACCCAGCACGGTCGTGTGCAATGACCGATATCCATTCTCTTTCGGTACCGCGATATAGTCACGGAAGCCGGTCTCGCCGGTCGGCGTGGGAATCGGCATCCAGGTTTGATGTACGATTCCCAAGCCGGTGTAGCAGTCCGCGTCGGTGCCCTCGAGGATCACTCGAACGCCGAGAAGATCGTGAAGCTGCGAGACGTCGAGCCCCGTTCGCACCGTTTTCCGGTAGATGCTGTAGATGTGTTTCGGGCGTCCCACCACCTGGGCGCGAAGACCGGCCTTGCCGAGCTCGGCGGAAAGCTTGGCGACCGCCTGCGCGATATAGCGCTCGCGATCGGCCCGCGTGGCCGCGAGGTTTCGGGAGATGCGCCGATACGCAACCGGTTCAAGATGCCGGAACGACAAATCCTCGAGCTGCCACTTGAGCTGCCAGATTCCGAGACGGGCAGCCAGGGGAGCGTAGATCTCCATCGTCTCCCGGGCGATTCGGGTTCGGCGGTCGAGGTCCAGCGCTTGAAGCGTTCGCATGTTGTGGACGCGATCGGCCAGCTTGATCAAAACGACCCGAATGTCGTCGGCCATGGCCAGGAAGAGCTTCCGGAGGTTCTCGGCCTGCATCGCCTGCGCCTTCGCGCGGTCCCGCCGCCGGCCGTCACTCGGATCCATCGGCGCCAGATCGGCGAAGCCGATCGTGCTGAGCTTGGTCACGCCTTCGACGAGCCGAGCGACCTCGTCGCCAAACTCCTCACGGATCGAGTCTGGCGTGGTTGGCGTGTCCTCCAGGACGTCGTGGAGGAGGGCGGCGGCGATCGGAACGCTCTCGAGGCGGAAATCGGCGAGAATCTGTGCCGTTTCGATGCAGTGGTTGACGTATGGCTCACCGCTGTCGCGCTCTTGTCCCTGATGGGCGGCACAAGCACGGACGTACGCGCGATCGATGAGGTCGACGCCGGCAATCGGCAGGTATCCGCGGGTGGTGCGAATCAGGCGGGCGAACAGGGACGCGGTCTTCGGCGAGGGGCACGTCACCACCGGAACGGCATCGTCGAGGCTCGAATCCCCGTTCGCGGAAGCCGGCATCAGGCGCGAATTCGATACTATCATTGCTGCCTGACCTTGGACCGACGATTCCCCGCCCAGCTGTCTAGCTCCGGAGACTGTATTGCCCACAGTATAACCTATGTGTCACTCCGTTCGCAACGCGCTCGCATGCCCGCTCGCCGTGGTATAATTGTGCGATTTTGCCGCTCAGATTGGGAGTTCGCGGTGTCGTCTTATGAACGACTGGCGAGTGTAGTTGCCCTGGTGACGGTTGGTCTCGGCCTGTCGCTGGTCATCAACCCTCCGCTCGTGTGGGGATTCATCGCGCTCCTCGTCGTCACGACCTGTGTGGGCACGGCCCAGGTGCTACGTGGCTCCCCGATAACCGGAAAGGGCGACATCGGAATCTCGGTATTTGTCTTGCCTTCCCTGATAGTGCTCGGGGGATTCCTCTTTCTTCGCCTGCCCGCTTTTGCACACGGCGCCGCGGTCGCGCTCGGGCTCGTTGTCACCGCCGGGCTCCTTGCCCTCGCGCTTTACGCGGAGGACCAGACGAACCATCCGGCAAATCCACGCTATCGGCGAGCGCGGCTCGCGCTCAATCTGATCGCCTGGATCATCGCTTTCGCGCTCTTCAGCGCCATCTTCGCGCCAAAGGTTCGGAGCATCCTCTCGGCGACCGCCATCCTGGTCGCGAGCGCGTTGATCGCCGCGGAGCTGTTCCGTGGAAGCGGTCGCTCGTCTTCTCATCGAGTGTACGTCGCGGTGGTTGCCTTGACGCTTGGCCAGGTCACCTGGGCACTCAACTACTGGGTGCTCGGAGCGCTCACCGGAGGGGCAATCCTTCTCATCGTCTTCTACACGGTCACCGGTATCGTTCGAGCGTATTTCGATGGAAGCCTGGCTCCGAGCGTGCTGACCGAGCACCTGGCCGTCGTCGGCGTGGGGATCGTAGCGGTGGTCGCGGGCGGATTGTGGCTTCGCTGATCGTGGCACGGAAGTTGCGGAGCCACGGCAAACTAGAGAACATCCAGCCGCCCTTCCGAGCCGCTCCCTTGAGGAGATTCGCGGCGCCGCGACGCGCGAATACCTTGCAAACGAGCCGGTGACGTCGTACAATTCCTCGCACCTTTACCCTGAACGGCCATGAGGAGCAACGTTTATGGCTAGTTTTCAAACCGAGGAACGGAGTAAGCTCCGGCGAAAGTGGGTCGATCAGGCAATTGCCCTGGCGATGCAAAACCGCTGGGAAGAGGCCGTCAAGGTTAACCAATCGATCCTCGATCTCTTTCCTGAAGATACCGATGCGTTGAATCGGCGCGGGCGCGCTCTGACCGAGCTTGGCCGATACCGCGAAGCCCGCGAGGCGTACCAGAGAACGGTCGAGTTAGACCCGACTAACACGATCGCCCGGAAGAACCTGGCACGCCTTGCCACGTTGAAAGTTGAAGAGGCCCCACCTTCTCGTGAGAAGGTCGACCCCCGCATGTTCATCGCGGAGACCGGGAAGACCGGCGTCGTCACGTTGATTCACCCGGCAGCGCGGGACGTTCTCGCGAAGGTCGCGGCGGGCGACCAGGTGAGCTTGTCGATTGATGGGCGTACGCTCAAGGTTGAAACGTTGACCGGCGAGCTCCTGGGCGACATCGATCCGAAAGTCGGCCAGCGCCTCGTCGAGCTGATGCGGGCCGGAAATCAATACGCCGCGGCCGTCATGGCGAACGAAGAAGGCAACCTTCGGATCTTCATCCGAGAGACCTATCAAGATCCCTCGAACTTCGGCAAAATCTCCTTCCCGGTCCGGGGTGAAGGGCCCGGCATCCGGCCGTATATTCGGGAGACGCTTTTGAAATACGAGCTTGAAGAGGAAGAGGAGGCCGAGGGGGAGGAAGGCGAGTTCGCCACCGATCACGAAGAGGAGGTCGAAGAGCCGATCAGTATCGCGGACGAGCTAGACGACGATAGCATCGCTGAATGATCACGGGTCGTGTATACTAGACCCATACTCTTGGGAGGTGTTAGCGTGGGAGACAAGAGCCCAAAGGCGTCGGAAAAGAAGAAGAAGCAGAAAGACGCCAAGAAGGCTGACGGCGCTAAGAAGAAGTAGAACGGTCTGATCCCCGGGGATGACGTCCAACCCGCGTCATCCCCGGAAATCGTGCCTGATCAAACGGACGTGACCGCTGTCCACGCACCGCTTGGCGTGGCGTCCTTCGCCATCATCGGGGTTAGCAAACGGTGCATCGCAAGCGTGTGACTGCACACGTTCCACCCCGCGAAGAACGCGCAGGTGCAGTGCCAGTGATTATCCGCGAACGACACGACGTACTCGTCGTGCTCCCCGTGAAACGTGGCTTCGAATCGCGAGAAACGGATGCGTTCTGGCTCCTCCGCGTACCGCTTGGCCTTTTCAATCTTTCCGATCAGGCTCGAATGCATCGCGACCCCCTTTTTTCTCTGGCCATGAAAAAGCGAACGGGCATCGGAACACGAACCGTTCCGATGCCCGCGTCACGTATTCGATCCGACGACGCCGCCCGATCCCTGGCAGCATTCAATCGTTACCCTACCTGACCCGATCTCCCCTCAAGTATATCCGCCGGAGTGACCCCCTGTCAAACGGGCATCGTAGCATGCGCTCAGACTCCGGCCAACGTCTTACCAACTTCGAGAATCCGAACAACTCGGTCGGGCGACTCCGACTCGGCATAGATACGCATGATTGGTTCGGTTCCACTAAAGCGAATCAGTAGCCAGCTTCCATCCCCGAGCACGAACTTAAAGCCGTCGTCGCGCAGAATTCGCGCGACTTTCGTGCCCGCGACCGAAGATGGCTCGGCGCTCTTCAGACGCCCCAGAATCGCGTTTCGTTCGTCGACCGGAAAGTGCACGTCAAGACGATCGTAGTAGTGCGGCCCGACCTTGTTGAAAAGAAAATCCACGAGCTGCGAAGGGGTCTTGTCGAGTCTGACCATCATATCCAGCACGAACAGACCGGCGAGGATTCCGTCACGTTCTGGAATGTGCCCGCGGAACGCGTATCCGCCGCTTTCCTCGCCCCCGACTAACGCGTTGGTTTCGAGCATCTTTGGCGCGACGTATTTGAACCCAACCCCGGTTTCGTACACCGGGACACCGTAAATCTCACCCAGACGATCGAGCATCGAACTGGTCGATAACGTTTTGACGATCGGCCCCCGCCAGCCGCGCACTTCGAGGAGGTAGAGCGCGAGCAGGCTGAAGACGCGAAGCTGATCGATGAATCGGCCTTCCTCGTCACAGACGCCCAGGCGATCGGCATCGCCGTCGGTCGCCAGCCCAACGTTGGCCGAGACACTTCGGACGGTCGCGAAGAGCTTTTGGAGATTCCGTGCGATTGGCTCCGGGTTGATGCCACCGAACCACGGGTTGCGCTCCCCGTTGATCTCAAACAGCTCGACGCGCGAACCGCCCAGCATACGAGGGAACCAGCCCATTCCCGCACCGTACATCGGATCCACGGCGATCTTGAGGCGGGACTGCCGAATGCTGTCGAAGTCGACCAGCGAAGCCAGGTGCGCCAGGTAGGCATCGGACGGCTCGATCTCGACGATCAGACCTTTCGGCGTTGCGTCCTCGATGGGAAGAGTGGGGACGCCAGCGGGAGGAATAGCGTTGATCAGCTTTTCCAGCCTGGCGACGGTCTCTGGATTCGCCGCTCCACCGTAATCCGAGCGCACCTTGAACCCGTTGTAGGGCGGCGGGTTGTGGCTGGCGGTGATCGTGATGCCGCCCGCCGCCTTCTTTTCGAGGATTGTGTACGATATGACCGGTGTTGGCTCAGTGCGCGCGCAAAGATAGGCGCCCACCCCAGCGCCCGCCAGCGCTTCCGCCGCGGCCGTGGCGAACGCCTCGGACTCGAAGCGCGTGTCGTATCCCACGACCACGCCACGATCCGCTAGTCCCTGCTCGATAAATAGGTTGGCTACGCCCCTGGCGCACCGTCGGACGTTGTCGAAGGTATATTCGTCGGCGATAACCGCGCGCCATCCGTCGGTGCCGAATACAATCGGATTTGCCATCGTCTCTGCTCTTCCTTCCCGATCGTCGTTGCTCAGGGAATCATCCGTCGATCGCCGACCACGCCACTGCCGTGCGCGTGCCGAGCGAACGCGGGTACATTTTACCCCGGAACTATACCTGACCGCGCCAGTAATCGAGTAGATCGAGCATCGTTCGATCGAACGGGATCTCCGGGCACCATCCGGTCTGACTCCGAAACTTGGTCGAATCTGCCCAGAGGATTTTAACGTCGGAAGGACGAAGACGCGATGGATCGACGCGGACGTCGATGTGCCGGTTCGTGTGTCGCAACAGAGTATGGAGCATCTCATCACAGGACCGGCAGACGCCCGAGCCAACGTTGTAGACCTCGCCGGGCGTGCCACGTTCCAGGGCAAGCCAGTAACCACGGACAGTGTCTCTCACATCGGTCCAGTCGCGCTTGCTCTCGAGGTCGCCGACGTCGATGACCGGTGCTTTCAGGCCTTTCTCGATCTGGGCGATCTGTTTGGCGAAAGTAGATTCCGAGAACATATCGCCTCGCCTTGGTCCGGTGTGGTTGAACCCCCGCGTTATCACCGCCCGCAGGTTGTAGCTTTGATGGTACTGCCAGGCCAGGTGCTCCTGGGCGACCTTACTGACGGCGTACGGACTCAGCGGCCGGAGGGGGTTCGATTCTTTCATCGGCACTTCGTCGGGGTACACCAACCCGTACTCTTCGCTCGAGCCGGCCACGTGAACGAGAGGATCGATCCCGGCCTCGCGGATCGCCTCGAAAAGGTTCACCTGGCCGATAACGTTCAGTGTGAGGGTCTGGGCTGGCGCGTCCCACGACGAGGGAACGAAGCTCTGAGCTGCCAGGTGGAAAATTCGATCAGGGCGCAAACCGGCGATCAAGCGCGCCATCGACGACGGATCGGAGAGGTCCCCGAGGATCAGATTCAGGTTTCCCTCGACGGCTTCGGACTCGATTCGATCGGCAAGCTCGCCCGCGGATCGCACGTTGCCGCCGCTTGCGACGCGATTGATCTTGCCGGACGCGACGAGGTCGCTCAGGTTATCCATGCGGCTACGCCACCGGTACGTGCCGAAAACCTGGACGCCAGGCAAGGTCAATGCGTACTCCGCGAGATGACTTCCGGCCATCCCGGTGACGCCGGTAATTAGAACGCGCAACCCAAAATCTCCTTCCGACGATCTTTCAAAAACTAATCATACGGGGCCCGATGCTGTGACCCGGCCAGACGCGAATGCCACGATCGAGCTTATTGTCTTTTCCAACCGAGCAGCTGTCGGACACGATCGCGCCGCCCAGGATGCTCGAGTCTTGTTCGACAACCGTGTCACGACCGAGAATCGCGCCTTTCAACTGGACTCGCCCCGCGATCCGGACCTTGCTCCAGAGAATCGACTCCTCCACCACCGAATCGGGTCCGATAACCGAATCGTCTCCGATCACGGTCGGCCCGGTCACCCGGGCCCGTGCGCCAACCTTTACACGCTGGCCCAGAATGACCGGCCCGACCAGGACCGCCGACGGATCGATGTCGGCGCCCTCACCCACGCGAATCCCCTCGTACGACTTCAGCTCGCTTTGAAGGCGAGCAACCCGGCCGTGGAGGATGTCGCGATTGACCGACAGATATTTTGCCGGCGTGCCGATATCGATCCAATAACTGTTCGATCGATAGCCGTAGATCGGATGATTCCGACTCAAAAGGTCGGGAAAGACTCCTCGCTCGAACATGTGGTACTTCGCGGACGGAATCAGATCCAGCACCTCACGCTCGAGGACGTAGGTGCCGGCGTTGATCAGGTTGGTGGTGATATCCTCGGGGCGGGGCTTCTCGATGAACCGCTGAACCCTTCCTTGGGCATCGGTCTCGACGAGGCCGTAGGCCGTCGGATCGTCGACCGGTGTGAGCGAAATGGTTGCCTTCGACCCGCGCTCCCGGTGAAAGGCGATCATCGCCCGAAGATCCAGGTCGGTCATAATATCGCCGTTCAATACGAGGAAGGTTCCGTCGAGGAATTGCTCGACGTTCTTGACGCCGCCGGCCGTTCCGAGCGGAGTCGACTCGACCACGAGGCGCAGGTCGACTCCCAGCCGCTTGCCGTCGCCAAAATATTCCTCGATGACATCGGAACGGTATCCCATGCTGAGGATCACATCGCCGATTCCCTGACCCTTCAGATATTCGATCACGTGCTCGAGGAACGGGCGGTTGACCACCGGAAGCATCGGCTTGGGCAAGTTGACGGTCAGCGGGCGTAAGCGCGTTCCTTCGCCGCCGACGAGGATAACGGCTTTCATCGTTGTTTCTCCCTGACGACCACCATCGGGTTGCCCTCGCGATCAGGCGGCCACGCGGTGACGCCACTCGTCGAGTATGTCAACTAGGGTTCGATCAACCGGCGTCGTGGGCGACCAACCGATCGAATCGCGGATCTTTCGGCAGTCGCTCTGAACGACCGGCGCATCGGAAGGACGAAAGCGCGTGGGATCCACCTGTATCTGGAGAGTGCGACTCGAGAGCGCACACAACCCGTCGAGAATCTCGCGGACGGTCCGAAAACACCCCCCTCCCACGTTGTAGACCTCGCCAGCCTCCCCTTTTGCCAGAATTTGCTCGTACGCCCGAACGGCATCGCGGACATCGGTGAAGTCGCGGCGAACGTCCAGGTTGCCGACCATGATAACTGGCTCGCGGAGGCCTGCCTCGACTTCGGCGATTTGACGCGCGAAGCTGGGGATCGCGAATCGCTCCGATTGGCCTGGGCCGATCAGGTTGAACGGACGGACCCGTACCACGTCGAGCGCTCTCCCGAGATGATATTGAAGCCCCAGGAAATCCTGGGCGACCTTGCTGGCCCCGTACGGGCTATCCGGACGGAGTGGCGCCGCTTCCGACAATGGCAAGTCCTCGGCGCGCACCCGCCCGTACTCCTCGGATGATCCCGGTATCAGGACGCGAGCGCCCGGTGCGCGATGGGACACGCTTTCCAGCAGATTGATTTGGGGTAGCGTGTTGTTTTTCCACGTTTCGGTGGGTTGCTGCCAGGATGACTGCACCGATGCCTGGGCGGCCAGGTGAACGACCCAGTCGGGCCTGGCCTCGGCGACGATTCGGTCGACGAACTCCGGATCCAGCAAGTCGCCGACGTGCCACCGCACGGCCGGAGCTTTCGATAAACCGGCCGACAGATCAGCGGGTGGACGTCGTGCGGTTGCGAAGATCACCGAATCAGCGTCGGCGGCTAGCCGCTCGATAAGATGACGTCCGACGAAGCCAGCCGCCCCGGTGATCAGCACTTGTCTCGCGGAGGAAGAAGGCCTCACAGCCCGGCGGCCTGCCGCAGCGCCTCGGCTTTGTCGGTGCGCTCCCACGGCGCGTCGATGTCGTCGCGGCCGAAGTGCCCGTATGCGGCGGTCGGGCGATAAATTGGCCGTCGAAGCCTCAAGTTTTGGATGATCGCCGCCGGTCTCAGATCGAAATGGCTGTCGATGAGCTCGGCGATCTTTTCCTCGGACACCTTCGCCGTACCGAACGTTTCGATCATGATCGAGACCGGCCGAGCGACGCCGATCGCATACGCCAGCTGGATCTCGAATCGGTCGGCGAGTCCGGCGGCGACGACGTTTTTCGCGACGTAACGCGCGGCGTAAGCTCCCGACCGATCTACTTTGGTGGGATCCTTGCCCGAGAACGCGCCACCGCCGTGGCGCGCCATCCCCCCGTAAGTGTCGACGATAATCTTCCGACCGGTCAATCCGGCGTCGCCCATCGGACCACCGATCACGAACCTTCCGGTTGGGTTGACCAGAAACCGCGTCTTGGTATCCAGGAGGTTTGGCGGGATGACCTCACCGATCACCGTGTCGACGATCTCACCCTCCAGCCGGCTGTTTGGAACGTGGTCGTCGTGCTGCGCCGAGACGACGATCGTATCGATGCGTACCGGCTTACCGTACTGGTATTCGACGGTGACCTGCGATTTTCCATCGGGCCGCAAATAAGGCAGAATGCCGTTCTTGCGCACTTGAGCAAGACGACGGCAAATTCGGTGCGCGTAGGAAATCGTGCTCGGCATCAGCTCCGGCGTCTCGTTGCACGCGAACCCGACCATCATTCCCTGGTCCCCGGCGCCGGTTAGGTCGAGCTGCGCGTCGCTGAGAGATCCCGAGCGCGCTTCGAGCGCCTGGTTTACTCCCTGGCTGATGTCCTGGGACTGTTCCTTGATCGACACCATCACACCGGCCGACTCGTAGTCGAGGCCAAAGGCAGCGTTGGTGTACCCCACCTCACGAATCGTCCCGCGGACGACCTTGGGGATATCCACGTAACAGTTGGTACTGATTTCGCCCATCACCAGGACCAGGCCGGTTGTCGTCGCGACCTCACAGGCGACCCGTGCCGCGGGATCCTTTTCAAGAATCGCATCCAGGACCGCATCGGAGATCTGATCGCAGACCTTGTCCGGGTGCCCCTCGGTAACCGACTCCGAGGTAAACAGCAAGCGCGGGGACTGGGTGAAGGTCAGGTTACTCATTCAAATTCTCCGATCAGGTTCCAGATTCCCAGGACGCGAGATACTTCTTCTGCTCGTCGCTGAGCTCGTCGATTTCCGTTCCCATCGCGCGCAGCTTCAGACGCGCCACTTCCTCGTCGATCTCCCGTGGCACGACGTACACTTTTGGCTCCAGCTCAGACGCGTGTTTGCGAATATGCGCGGCGCTGAGAGCCTGATTGGCGAAGCTCATATCCATTACCCCGGCCGGATGCCCCTCGGCCGCCGACAGGTTCACCAATCGACCATCGGCCAGAAGATAGAGCTTCCGGCCATCTTCCAGGCGGAACTCCTCGACAAAATCCCGGACCGTCCGCCGTTCGCGGGCCGTTTGTCCCAGCGCGGGGATGTTGATCTCATCGTTGAAGTGCCCGGAGTTTGCCAGGATCGCGCCGTTCTTCATGGCCGCGATCTGGGGGGCGTCGATCACGTTCAGGTCGCCGGTCGCGGTCACGAAGATGTCGGCAACCGCGGCGGCCTGCACGCTGGGCATCACCCGGTAGCCATCCATGAGCGCTTCGAGCGCGCGAATCGGATCGACTTCACAGACGATGACGTTCGCTCCCATCCCACGGGCTCGCATGGCGATCCCGCGCCCACACCAGCCGTAACCGGCGACGACGAACGTGCTGCCGGAAATGAGAATGTTCGTCGCGCGAATGATACCGTCGAGAGTGCTCTGTCCGGTGCCGTACCGGTTGTCGAAGAAGTGCTTCGTCGACGCCTCGTTGACCGCGACGATCGGGTAACGAAGCACCCCGTGCTCCTGCATGCTGCGGAGCCGAATTACCCCGGTCGTCGTCTCCTCGGTGCCGCCAATCACCGCGTCGATAAGCCCGGACTTGTCGCGGTGAAGAGTGCTAACCAGATCCGCACCGTCGTCCATCGTGATTTCCGGGTGACCGGCGAGGATCTCGCTGATGTGCTGATAATACGTTCCGTTGTCTTCGCCCTTGATCGCGAAGGTAGACATATCGTATTCGCTGACCAGCGCCGCGGCGACGTCATCCTGGGTCGATAACGGATTGCTCGCGCACAGATTGATCTCCGCTCCGCCTGCCTGAAGCGCCAGCATGAGGTTCGCTGTCTCCGTCGTGACGTGAAGGCAGGCGCCGATGCGCGCGCCGGCCAGCGGCCGCTCGGCCGCGAAGCGCTCGCGAATCTGTCGGAGGACCGGCATCTGGGTCGCGGCCCACTCGATCCGAAGCCGTCCTCGATTTGCCAGGCTCAGGTCTTTGACGTCATGCTTGGGCAGCGTTTTGGATGGCATGATTGAGCTCTACCTCCCTCGTTGAGTCCAATTGGGTGAACGACAAGAGCCGGTGCAAGCGACGCTCGACGTCGTCGCGACGAAGCTGGGAAACGCGGTGGACGCTGAAAGATTCGCACGTGTAAGACGCGACGACACACCCGTGGAGCACCGCCTGCCGCATCGCCTCCCAGCCGAGGGAGGAGGAGCTCGCAAGACTTCCCATAAACGCTCCCGCGAAGCTGTCGCCGGCTCCGGTTGGATCGCACACGTCGTCGAGTGGAAACGCCGGGACGGCGAAATAGCGATCCTCCGCGAACAGCGAACAGCCATATTCGCCCTTCTTGACCACCACGGCCCGCGGACCGAGATCGAGGACGCGACGCGCTGCCACGCTCAGATTGCGTACGCCAGCGTACTGGCGAAGCTCGGCCTCGTTGACCAGCACGATATCCACCGACCGCATGACTTCGGTGACCTGATCGCGCTTCGACGAGATCCAGAAGTTCATCGTGTCCATCGCGGTGAGTCTGGGGCGGTCGACCGATTCGAGCACTTTCAGTTGGAGCCCGGGGTCGATGTTCGCGAGGAAGACGACCGGCGTGCGCCGATATTCGGTTGGCACCTTGGGATCGAAGTGAGCGAAGACGTTTAGCTCTGTCGCAAGGGTCTCGGCCGTGTTCAGATCGTCGCCGTAGCGCCCGACCCAGCGAAACGTTTGTCCTGGCTTCTTCTCAAGCCCGAGAAGATCGACGTTTCGATCGCGAAGGATGCGCAGGCATTCGCTCGGAAAGTCTTCGCCCACGACCGCGACCAGACGGATCGGCTCGGTGTAGAGCGACGCGGCAAGCGAGAAGTAGGTGGCAGAACCACCCAATGCGTCGGATACCTGCCCTGACGGTGTCTCCACCGTGTCAAGCGCCACCGAGCCAACCACCAGAACACTCATCGTACTTCAAATCTCCTGTCAGACAGCTTGGAGCGCGTCCCGAACCATGCTGGTAAGGCGATGGTCGTACGGCGATCGAATCACGCCCAGCTCGGTCACGATTGCCGAGATCAAGTCGTGGGGCGTCACGTCGAAGGCCAGATTGAGGGCCGGAGACCCATCTGGCGCGATCCTCATGTTCCCAATCCGCCGGATCTCATCCGGACTTCGCTCTTCGATCGGAATGGCGTCGCCGTTCGGCAACCGAGGATCGATCGTAGACGTGGGCGCTGCCACGTAGAAGGGTACCCCGTGCGCTCGGGCGATCACGGCAAGGCCATAGGTACCGACTTTATTGGCGGTGTCGCCGTTGGCGGCGATGCGGTCCGCGCCGACGACGACCACGTCGACCTTACCTCGTCGCATCAGGCTGGCCGCCGCGCTGTCGACGATCACGGTATGGGGAATGCCTTCCTTGAGCAGCTCCCAGGCGGCGAGTCGGGCGCCCTGAAGGGCGGGTCGCGTCTCGTCCACCCAGACGTGGATTCGCTTTCCCTGGGCGTGCGCCGTCCGCACGATTCCGAGCGCCGTTCCGTACCCAGCCGTCGCCAGCTCGCCGGTGTTGCAGTGGGTCAGGATATTGGCTACGATCGGAATCAGCTCCGCGCCGTGACGTGCCAGGGCCAGATTGGCCCGGCGCTCTCGTTCCCGGAGACGATGCGCTGCGTCCAGCACGCGTCGCGTCGCATCGATTACGTCCGCGGCTTCGCGGGCCGCTTTGAGCGCCTCGTCGGTCGCCCAGAAGAGCTGAACCGCGGTTGGGCGAGTACGACGGAGCATCTGGGCTGCCGCGTTCAAGTCTCGCATCAAGTCAGGAACGTCCTTGGCCCCGCTCCGCGCGGCGGCGAGCGCCATACCGTACCCAGCCGCGATTCCGATCGCCGGCGCTCCACGGACCCGCATGTTGACGATCGCCTCGGCCACGTCCTCCGGAGCGCGGCACTCGATGGAGGCCAGCCCGCTGGGAAGCGTCGTCTGGTCGATCAGCCGGAGTCGATCGTCCAGCCATTCGATAGCTTTCATTTCTACAGACTGACACAAAAAAACTTCCCTCGCATGAGAGAAGTTGTCTTGCGAACTTGCATCTCTCATCTCCCGGAGCTTGGTGCCCCGGCGGAATTAGCACCGCACCGAGTCCGGGACGATCCGCACTCGGTCGGATGCTGGGCTTCTTCGGGCCAGTCCCTCCACCTCTCTGGATAAGAGCAGCACCCTATTCAATTTGTCGCGATTATATCACGGTCTCCGGATGCGCGCCAACGTTTGGTCGGTTAGTTAGTCGCCGTACTGGATCAAGCTCACGATCGGCGGCGGATCGACGAGATTGCGTCGTCCGTTCAGATACAACAGCTCGATCAGGAAGGCCAGGCCGACTACTTTCCCTTTCAGTTGCTCGACTAGTTTCATGGTGGCGAGAACCGTGCCACCGGTCGCCAGCAGGTCGTCGACAATCAGCACGCGCTGCCCCGGTTGGATGGCGTCGCGATGTAGCTCCAAGGTGTTGTGTCCGTATTCGAGATCGTACGAAACCTGAACGGCCTCGGCCGGCAGGCGTCCCAGCTTGCGAACCGGCACGAAGCCGGCGTCCAGCTTATACGCCAGCGGCGCGGCGAAGATGAACCCTCGGGACTCCATTCCGACGACGACATCGACCCCCGCGGCCTCGAATGGTGCAGCGAGGCGGTCGACCGCCTCGCGAAACGCGGTCGGCTCTTTGAGGAGCGTTGTGATATCTTTGAACAGGATACCCGACTTGGGAAAGTCAGGGACGTCCCGAATGTACTGCGCTAGGTCAGGCCCGTTCAAGGTCCCCTCCTCCGGCGACGATTCGAGAGCAGTGCGAAGCCGCCGCGGTCACGTCGTCACGATGTTCAAAAGCTTCCCGGGAACGTATACCACGTTCGCCACCTTCGCCCCGTCGAGATAACGCCGAACACGGTCGCTGTTCAGAGCGAGATCTTCCACGGTCTTCTTGGTCGTTTCCACCGGCACGATCAGCTTGTCTCGAACCTTTCCGTTGACCTGGACGACGATGGTGACCATCTCCTCGGACACCAGGCTCTCTTCCCAGACCGGCCACGCTTGTTGATGAATGCTGTACGGCAGTCCGAGACGGAACCACAGTTCTTCGGTGACGTGCGGCGCGACCGGCGCTAGCATCAAGAGCAGCGATTGAATCGCTTCCTTCCAGGCAGGCGTTCCGGCGGCCTTTTCGTCGCCGTATCGCGACAGCGCATTCGTCATTTCCATAAGCGCCGCGATCATCGTGTTGAACCGGAACCTCTCCACGTCGTCGGTGACGCGTCGGATAGTTCGATGGGTCAATCGGCGGAGCTCTCGTTCCGCCGTTGGATCGGTGCCCTCGGGAGCCGAGCGCTCGCACGTGTCAAGGGTCAGCGACCACACGCGATTGATGAAGCGGTAAACGCCATGAATACCGCGATCGCTCCAGTCGCCACCCTGGTCCCACGGCCCCAGGAACATCAAGTACGCGCGCACCGTGTCGGCGCCCAGAGTGCCGACGAAGTCGTCCGGATTGACCACGTTGCCCCGCGATTTGGACATCTTGAAGCCCCCGGAGATGACGAGCCCCTGGTTGAAAAGTCGGATGAACGGCTCTCCGAAGCTCACCAGGCCGAGATCTCGCAGCGCCTTCACGAAGAATCGTGCGTACAGCAGATGCATCGTCGCGTGCTCGATCCCGCCGATATACTGATCCACCGGCATCCAGTAGGCGAGCTTTTCGGGATTCCACGCCGCGGTCCAGTCGTGCGGACTGCAGTATCGGAGGAAGTACCACGACGAGTCGACGAACGTGTCCATGGTATCGGTCTCGCGCTCGGCCGGCCCGCCGCAGCGCGGGCAAGTTGTGTGCAAGAAAGTTCTGGACAGGCGGAGTGGCGATTCCCCGGTCGGCCGAAACTCGACATCGACCGGCAGACGCACCGGCAACTGATCCTCGGGAACCGGCTGCTCGCCGCATGTCTCACAGTAGACGATCGGGATGGGGGCGCCCCAGTAGCGCTGGCGCGACACCAGCCAATCGCGCAGGCGATACTGGACGCGCCGCTGCCCCAGTCCGTGATGCTCGACGTACTCGGCGATCGCCTCCTTGCCCTTGCTTGACGACAATCCGTCGAATTGGCCCGAGTTGACCATGGTGCCGTCTTCGGTGAAGGCCCTGGTCAGAGCTTCCCCGTGCCATTCGGGCGGAGCGATCACCACCTGGATGGGCAGCCCAAACTTCTCGGCAAATTCGAAGTCGCGCTGGTCGTGAGCGGGAACGCCCATGACCGCGCCGGTTCCGTACGTCAGCAGGACGTAGTCGGCGATCCAAATCGGAACGCGCTCGTGATTCAGCGGGTTGACCGCGAATGAGCCGGTGAACACCCCCGTCTTTTCACGACCAACCGCGAGTCGTTCGATCTCGGTTTCGCGCTTTGAGTCCTCGACGTACTTCTCGACCTCAGCGGACTGCTCGGGCGTGGTCAGCTTGGCGACCAGGGGATGCTCCGGCGCGAGCGCCATGAACGTGACGCCAAAGATGGTGTCAGGACGGGTGGTGAACACCGCCAGAGGGTCTCCCTGCTCGGTGTGGAAAGCGATCTCTACGCCGGTGCTCTTTCCGATCCAGTTGGTCTGCATCACTTTGACCTTTTCAGGCCATTCGATTCCGTCGAACCTCAGAAGCTCGTCGGCGTACTGGGTGATCCTGAAGAACCACTGGGCCAGATTCTTTTTCGTCACCAGGGATTCGCAGCGCTCACAGCGTCCCTCGATGACCTGTTCGTTCGCCAGCACGGTCTGGCACGATGGGCACCAGTTCGCGGGCGCCAGCGTCTTGTAGGCCAGCCCCGACTTGTAGAGTTGGAGGAATAGCCACTGCGTCCACTTGTAATACGTCGGCAGACAGGTGGCGAATTCGCGCGACCAGTCGAATCCGACGCCGGTCAGACGAAATTGCGCGCGCATACGGTGAATGTTCCGGATGGTCCAAATCGCCGGGTGTACCCCGCTTTTGATCGCGGCATTCTCGGCGGGTAAGCCAAACGCGTCGAAGCCAATCGGCTTCATCACGTTGAAGCCGCGCATGCGCTTGTAGCGGGCGTGCGCGTCCGACGGGGCATAGTTATACCAGTGGCCAATGTGGAGGTCGCCCGAGGTATACGGAAACATGTCGAGGGCGTACCACTTGGGACGACTGCTCGTCTCGTCAGCGTGATACAACTCATCTGCTTCCCACTGCGACTCCCACTTTCTCTCGATCGCCGGAGCGTCGTACTTGTCGGCCACTTGCCTCACCTCGCGCGCTTCCAACGCATGAAAACGGCCTTTCGCTCGTTCGAGACGAAAGGCCAATCCACCCTTATTTTACCAGGGATGTTCGGGTGATTGCAAGTCAGATTCAACGCCGATAGAATCCGGCCAAAGGCTCCGGTGGAGGCAGCTTGGCAGTTGGGTTGGCAGTCGCGCTAACA
>JAJPKB010000004.1 GCA_021323915.1 Chloroflexota bacterium
ACGTGGCTGACGAGGCATTGGTGGGAGTGAGTCTCCATCTCTAGGCGCCTGACTGACAGGCACAAGGCTGGTGTTACCCAATCCTACCATCTCCCACCGTCAAACTGCGAAATCCAGACTAAGCTCTTCGATCGGAGACACTAACCAGCCCCGCCACACTCCGCGACGGCGGAGCGGTAACTGATTTGCGCCAAGTGATGGACGTGGAGATGTGAATAACCTCTGGTTGGCGCTGGCCGATGATCATGCCCGTTAAGAGATCAACCGCAGCGCGTCCGACCTCCTCGAAAGGGACCGAAACTGTTGTTAGGGGAGGGGCTGCCCCGGCGGCGAGCGTGTCGTCCCAGCCAACGACCGATAATTCGTCGGGGACTCGCAGGCGGAGATCGTAAGCAACCTGAAGGACAGCTAACGCGAGGGCATCTGACCCCGCCACCACGGCCGTTGGTCGGTCGGGACGATCGAGGAGTTGTCTGGCTGCGCTGTGCCAATTCAAATAAGTTCGCTGGTCCCCGCTCTCATGCGGAACGAGCGTCGTCGCATGGGGCTCCAATCGGTAGGCCGAGAGTGCATCTTGGAATCCCGCTTGCCGATCGCGGTCGGCATCTCCATGGGCTCCCTCGGTCGGTATCAAACCCAAGTAGGCAATCGAGCGGTGCCCCAACTCTAAAAGCGCGTCAGTAATCGCATGGACCGATGCTCTCTGATCAAGAGCGATGAATCCAATATTGTCGAGACGTGGGCCTCGCTCGATCACAACGATTGGAACCCGTCCGCGCCGCGCAATCTCCAATGTTTCAACATCGGGAGCGGTCGTGACGATCACGCCGTCGACTCCCCGTGAGATGAGTGCGGCCATGCGCCCGCGGGACAGGGTGGGGCCCTCGCCGGAGGCAAGCAAGACTACATAGCCAACCTCTGCAGCTCGCCGCTCGACGGCATGAGCCATGCGCGCATAGAACGGGTTTCTTCCGAGGTGTGAGAGGAGGTGGCCGACGACGAGGGTTTTTCCGGTGCGCAGTGCTCGGGCGTACGCGTTGTGAGTGTAGCCGAGCTCCTCGACTGCCGCCAGGACACGCGCTCGGACGTCCTGACCAACTTTCTGTGTCCCATTCAGAACGTACGAGACGCTTGCTACGGACACACCAGCTCTCTTGGCGACGTCACGAATCGACGGGATTATCACATTGCTCGACTCCTCGCTGCCTGACTTGTTCCGCGCCACGATTCCTCCCGCACGTGCCATCCGGTGTGTCTCCCGAACGTGTTGCACCCAACGCATGGGTGTAATGCCATCGTCGTGAAACGTTTAGCACTGATTCTCAGCATATCGGCCGTGTGGTGGATTGTCAACGGAGATCTCTCTGAGATCCGTGCATAACAGCGGCGAGGGTGACGAGCGGGCGGTAGATGAGCAGGCATGGGGAGAAGCGGATCCGGTCGAGTCCAGGAGAAACGATCATTGCAGGAGGACCGAGGGAGTTGGCCCCCGTCCAGCAACCGTTGCTTGATGCCTACTTGGAGACGTTCGATCTGTTGATTGGGGACCAGCAGACCGGGTGCACGCTCCGGGGAAGCGTGCAAGGCCTCATCGGCGCCGAGAGCCTGAGCTGCTCGCGGATCGCCGCTTTTACTCCCTCAGTTGGTCACGGACAAGCCGCAATGGCGCCCAACGGGTGCGGCGGATGGCGAGACGCCCCGGCGCTCCGATTGGGACGCCGACCAGTTGAGGGAGCAACTGCGGGCCCGGGCGGAGGAGCGACTGGCGGACCAGGCGGAGATTGGGGCGATTGTGGATCCGTCCGAGCTGCGCAAGCCCGACGCGAAGGAGATGCCCGACCTGATGAAGGTGCGGGCGCTGGATGGGGAGGGGACCGTCCCAGGCTATCGGACGCTGAACGTGCTGGGGATCGGCGCGGGCGGTGTCCGGGGTCTCTTGTATCATCGCTTGTTCAGCAGCGCATCCGACGCCGTCCTGAGCGAATCGTGCGAGATTCAGGATGCACTCGCCACGGTCGGGGCGGCACTGGAAGCCAAGCGGGGATCGGTGACCTACCTACTGGACAGCCAGTTCGCTGACGTGGCGGTATGGGGCACGATCTGGGGCCAGGCCACCCATCTCGTCTGCCGGCTGAAGCATACCGAGCGCCGGGGGGAGATGGCCGACATGCGGCCGGGGGAAGGGTACGCACCGGTCGTGATCGCCCAAGCGCGGGAGAATCTGCGCAACGTGGCGCGGGTGCGGACAGAGATGCTGGTCCGAAAGGTCGGTCAGCGTTACGCCAAGCGCCAGCCGACGACCGCGATCATCCGCACCTGCCCGCTGCCGGTGTGCTACCACGCCGGGGTGCGCACGTCGGAGCCGGGACCGGTCCAGACCAAGCGCGTCTGGCGGGTCGAGGGGTGCTTGGAGAACGTCGCGGCGGATCCCTGGCTCCTGCTGACCGACGGGACAGTCGAGGAGGAAGCGGCAGCCGTGCAGGTGTTTCGGATGTATCGCGAGCGGTGGGCCGTGGAGGATTGTTTCAAGTTTACGAAGGACGTGCTAGGAGGGGAGGACGTCCATTTGCTCGACTGCGACGGCATCCGAACCCGCGTCGCCTTGGGCTGGGGCGCGGCGGGCTTCCTCTACGAACTCGGGGTCACCCGGGAATGGCCCGAAATTAGCTGGCTCGCGCGCCTGGCTGGGGGCGAGTTGCGCCCGGATCGTCCACCGGGCAAGACACTCCTTGCCCGCGGCTTACAACGGCTACTCGAGCACGGGGCCACCAGCGCGATCCTCGCCGACGCGATCAAACGTCATGGCGCTCTCCCGCCGCGAATCGCCGCTTTTCTGGGTTCCGGCTGGTAGCCCTATTGAGTTATGCACGGATGTCAAACTGAAATTGCACCATAAGAATCAGGCAGCCGAGGAGAGGCCATAGCGTCGTCTCACTTGAGCCGGGTCTTCTCGGAAACACAGCCGGGGGACAGCACCCAGCAGG
>JAJPKB010000311.1 GCA_021323915.1 Chloroflexota bacterium
ATCGCCTTGCCGGTTTTGAAGCTCTCGCGAACCGGGGCGAGGCGTGGATCCTGGGCAAGAACGACCGAGTGACAGTTCATGCAGGTTTTGGTATCGGGCATGCCCGCGAACGCGGACGTCTCTACCGTCGTATGGCAATAGCGGCAGTCGATGCCGAGCTCTTTGGCGTGGATCTCGTGACTGAAGGGCACCGGCTGGGAGACTGGCTTGCCGACTCCGGTGAACGCGGGTGTTCGAAGGTAAACCCAGTAAAGCGCCGAGAGAATCAGCACGACTCCGATTCCCCCACTGAGGCCAGCCCGGGCGAGCACGTTCGCGCGACGAGGAAAGACTTGAGCCATCGAAAACCCGCCTCTCGCCGTGAGATAATCGAGTCGGATGCTCAGGAAGAAGACCGACGTTTACCCGTCAGGTTCGGGCCGAGAACGCCGTGCGAGGCGCTCTCACCGATGGAATCATCCGGCGCCAGCCAGGGTTGGGCAAAGCATCTGACGCGCCTCGAAACACGAGGGAGCGGCCCCTTGAAGCGGCACTAGATTCCAGGTTCGCCAACGGCGGCAAAGATACGCCGGCCGTCGAGTCCTGTCCTTGCGCTAGCGCATGGATCGCACGCCTTGATCGACCTATGGTAGTCGCGGCTCGACCCGGCGAGGCCATCACGCCCTCAGCCAGGGCAACGACGCGAGGATCACCATGATCTGGAGAGTCTTATCGCTCGGGCGAAGAGGAGCGAGCAGCCATGCCGGAATTACCCGAGGTCGAGGTGACCGCCGAGGAGCTGCGGCGCGCGGCGCTTTGCGCGGCGATCGTCGCCGTCGACGGCCAATGGCCCTGCCGCGTGTTTCACGATTGCTCGCCGGGCACGCTCGCTCACGACCTGGTCGGACGATCCATTCGGACGATCGCCCGTCGGGGGAAATATCTGCTCTTTGGCCTCGACGACGGGACAACGCTGTTGCTCCACCGGGGAATGACCGGAGGTCTACGGGTACGCGACGGCGCGGCACCACCGGACCGCTACGTCCGCCTGACCCTGTCGTTCGCCGATGGGCGCGCCCTCGACTTTAGCGATCCGCGGCTCTTCGGACGTGTCGCCTTCTTCGATCGAGCCGCGGACCGGGACCGGTACCTCGCGGAGCGCCTCGGGCGAGACGCGCTGGCCCCGATGAGCGCGACGGAGCTGCGGGCGTTGTTCGGTCGGCGCCGCCAGGCCATCAAGCTCCTGCTGCTCGATCAGCACCTGTTGGCGGGTATCGGGAGTCTGTACGCGGACGAGGCGCTCTGGGCCGCCCAGGTGCACCCGGCGACGCCGGGAGATCAGGTCACCGATTCTCAGTACGCGGCGCTCGCGACTGCGATCCCAGCTATCCTCCAGGCTTCGCTCCAGCGCGGTGGCACGACCTCCGCTCGAGAGCATCTCGCGGCCGAAGCCAGCCTTCCCGTGGATGAGCGTCCGCTCCGGGTGTACGGCCGCGTCGGTCGTTCGTGCCCGCGTTGTGGCACGCCGATCGCCCGCGTCGTGCTCGGAGGTCGGGGCAGCTATCACTGCCCGACGTGTCAGCCGCCTTGCAGATCCCCGGCACCTGCACGGACGGGTCACGATGCGGTGGGCTAATTGGATGTCGTGCTTTCTGGTCGCGCCCGCATTTTTGCCAGGGTTTCCGCGAGGTAACGGTTGTAGCCCTCGGGACTCATCCAGCCACCTGGGCAGTCGACCCGCTGAACCTCGTCCGTCGCAAGCCACAAGAACTGCTTCGTCTTGCTCGTCCGACGCCTTACCCGAACGCGCACCTTCCCGTCGACCTCGTCGCGAACCCGCGCAATGCGCCCGTCCGGGATCCGCACGCAATCGCCCGGGCGGACCCTGCCCTCATCCACGGTTGGCTCTCGATCGGTCCGTCAACGAGAGGTGCGTGGCTGGTAGGAGCCTGGGACCGTTCGGAAGCTGATCGCCAGTCGGTTCCAGCCGTTGATGGCGACGATCGCCATCGTCAGGTCGACCAGCTCCTTCTCGTCGAACTGCGCCCGCGCTGCTTCGTAGACATCGTCCGGGACGTGCCCCTCGCTCACCCGGGTCACTGCCTCGGTCCAGGCCAGCGCCGCTCGCTCCCGTTCGGTGTAGTAGGGCGTCTCTCGCCAGGCGACGAGCCCGTAGAGGCGCTGCTCGGTCTCTCCTCGCGCTCGGGCATCCTTGGTGTGCATATCAACGCAGAAGGCGCAGCCGTTGATCTGGGAGGCGCGGGTCTTGACCAGCTCGAGCAGGGAGGGCTCGAGTCCGCTCTGGCGCACGTAGCGCTCCAGCCCGCTCATCGCCTCGAGCGCGCCGGGTGCGGCCTTTCCGTATTCGATACGTGGTTGCATGTTTCATCCCCCATTAACTTGCTGTACACCACGATTTGCCTCCTGGGTACCATCATTCCGAGTGTGGCGCGGCTGCTGACGTTTTTCTTTGCGCTGGCGCATGGTTCGATGGCCCGGTCAGATGTACCCTTGGAGCGAATGGAGGTGAGACATTATGGCAACGAGCTCGATGGAACACCATCACAAGGGGCCGACGCTTCTGGTGGCCTCGGAGTTGTGTCGTCGCGCCGGCCATCATCTGACCACCGCGCCGCGCGGCCTGGGCGCCGACGACGCGATCGTCTGCGTCACCTGCACCGAGGAGTGGGGGCACATGAAAGGCCTCCGGGACTGGCAGGAGAACTGCCCGTGCTGCTTCTCGGCCGCGCACCCTAACGGTCTGACCGATCTCGGCATCACCGCCGAGCTGCGGACGACCGAGGCTCAGACGGCCGTCTGAGCGCGGCCGACTCCGAGCTCAACTCGTATGACGCGCGTTGGATTGGCCCATCGGCACGCGTTCGGCTCGTGGAGCTCGGTCGTGGAGCTCGCGAAGGTTCTTGACGTCTACCCCGAGCGGATCGGGCGTCGCGCTTGCCGCGCCACCGGGAGGGAAACATGCTAAAGCGATTGCTCGTCGGCCTTGATGGCTCAGCGCTGGCCGAATCGTCATTACCCTACGCCGAGACGCTCGCGCGGGCAAGCGGGGCCGTGGTGATCCTGGTTCGGGCCGCCGGGGACCACGAGGGCACACGGGAGCAGGACGCGAACCCGTCGCTCCTTCCGTATATGGTCGCCTACCCGCCGAACGCTCCCCAGGCGGAGAACATCGCCCAGCGTGCCGCGCGTCACGAACCGGCGGCCTACCTCGACGGTGTCGCCGAGCGCCTCGGTCGACATGGCGTGGTGACCGAGACGGTCGTCGTCAATGGGCGGCCGGGCGATGTGTTGTTAAGTGAGGCGACCGGCCGTGACGCCGATCTGATCCTCGTGACGACGCACGGCCGCTCCGGCCTTGGGCGCTGGGCCTTCGGGAGCGTCGCCGAGACCGTGCTCGCGCGCAGCCCGGTTCCGGTGCTGATCGTGCGCGCCTGGTCCTCGCCCCACCCGCTGGTGCCGCCCGCCGGGAAGCCGTCGATCGTGATGCCGCTCGATGGCTCTCCTTTTGCCGAGACCGCAATCCCCTTAGCCCTGGAGCTGGCGCGGTTGCTCCAGGCCGCAGTGTGTCTCACCCGGATGGTGCCCTTACCCCGGGTCGCCCCGAGTCTGGAACCGGAAGTGGTTGACGAGTATAGCCCGGAGTTCCGAGGAGAGCTCGAGCGGGACGCGCGTGAGTATCTGGGCGCCGTTTCCGCGCGGGTGCGCGCGACGGGGATCGAGGTGGAGACCGACGTCCGGTTCGCGGACCCGGCGGGCGGGATCCTGGCGAGTGCGCATGAACGGGAAGCCGGGCTGATCGTGATGGCCACCCACGGGAGAACCGGCTTGGCCAGCACCCTGCTCGGAACCGTATCCCTCGAGGTGCTCCACCGTGGCGACCTGCCCGTCCTGTTCGTGCGTAACGCCGCGCCGGCAGCGGGTTGAGGAGGAGCGATGCCTTATTATCCGTATCTCGTCATCGGCGGCGGGATGACCGCCGACGCGGCGATCCGGGGAATCCGCGACGTGGATGCCGATCGGGCGATTGGCCTGGTGGGAGATGAGCCGGATCCCCCGTACAATCGCCCACCTCTCTCGAAGGCCCTCTGGAAAGGCGACTCGCCCGACAGTATCTGGCGAACACCACTTCCCGACGGCGTCGAGATGAGCCTGGGGCGACGGATCCAATCGCTTGACCTGGCGCACAGGCAGGCGGCCGACGATCAGGGGGTTGTCTACACTTTCGACTCCTGTCTGCTGGCGACCGGTTGCGCACCTCGGCGCCTTCCTTTCGGGGGCGACCGGATCCTCTACTTCCGCACCCTGGGAGACTACCGACGGCTACGTGCGCTTACCGAGCGGGGTGAGAGCTTCGCGGTGATCGGCGGCGGATTCATTGGCTCCGAGATCGCCGCGGCCCTGGCGATGAATCAGAAGCAGGTGACATTGATCATCCCCGAGTCGGGGATCGGCGAGCGCGTCTACCCGCGAAGCCTGGCTCATTTCGTGAGCACCTATTACCGCCAGAAGGGCGTCAAGCTGATGATCCGCTCCTCGATCGTCGGTCTGGAAACGCGCGGCGAGCAATCGGCGCTCAAGGTCCGGACGTCAGACTCCCCTGACGAATCGGAGATTCTCGTCGATGGCGTCGTCGCGGGCATCGGGGTTCAGCCAAACGTCGATCTGGCGCGGGCCGCGGGGCTGGCGGTGGATAACGGAATCATCGTCGACGAGTACGTGCGAACGGGCGATCCGCACGTCTACGCGGCGGGCGACGTGGCGCGCTTCTTTAGCCCGGCTCTGGGCCACCGAGTGCGCGTCGAGCACGAGGACAACGCGAACACCATGGGGCAGTGGGCCGGGCATATCATGGCCGGCCGCGCGGAACCCTATCATCATCTGCCGTTTTTCTACTCCGACCTGTTTGAGCTTGGATACGAGGCGGTTGGTGAGCTGGACGCGCGGTCCGAGACCGTCGAAGACTGGCGCGAGCCATACCGTGAGGGAGCCGTTTACTACCTGCGCGAGGGTCGGATACGCGGAGTACTGCTCTGGAACCTCTGGGGGCAGGTGGAAGCGGCGCGCACACTGATTGCCGCGCCGGGCCCGTTCCGGCCCGCCGACCTCAAGGGGCGACTGCCAGCAGCGTAAACAGGAGGTGCCATATGATGACTGTCATCACGCACGTCACGATCGAGCCGGGAAAGGAAGCTGCCTGGGACGCGGCATTCCGGGAGCGTGTCGAAGTGGTCCGAAAACAGCCGGGCTGGGTCGCGGTTCAGCTTTGCGTCTCTGCCCAGGCGGCGAACAAGCGAACGGTGATCGGAACCTGGGAAACGCGTGCGGCCTGGGAAGCCTGGCACACCACCGACGTGTTCAAGCGGACACGATCGGAGATGGAAGGCGTTCAGATCGCGGAACGCGAGACCTGGTGGCACGAAGTCGCCCTCGAAACCCACCGCTGAAGCCATCCAGGATTTCGGCTTCAAGTGTATTCAATTCGGTGACGCGCTAGGAGAGATCGATGACGAATGATCCACTCCACGGGAGAACTCATCCGGTCGGCGAGACGACCGGGACGCCGGAGCGCCCGGCCCAGCACCTGATCGGGTCGGTGCTGTCGTTCGATCTGAACGCCGAGATCGAGCAACTTCATCAAGAGGCGGCGTGGCGTCAAGGTGACCACAACGCCATGACCCTCACCAAGGAGCCCGTCTTCCGGATCGTCCTGGTCGCGATGAAGGATGGCGCGCGTCTACCGGCCCACCAGGCATCGGGGAACATTTCGATCCAGGCCCTGGCTGGGCACCTGATCGTTCACCTGCCGGATCGCACGGTCGATCTGCCCCGTGGCCATCTCGTGGCCCTGGAAGCCAATCTCCGGCACGACGTCGAGGCACGGGGCGAAAGCGCCTTCTTGCTAACGGTTTCATGGCAGGAGGCGGCCGCTCCTTCCGAAAGTGGTTGATCGGTAAAGGGAATAGATGTTGGCCGGGGCGCGCACCATCCCCTCCAATCAGGCTACTTTGCCAATCCGCACCCGCCAGACGTCTGGCCCCTGCTCCTCGTATTCCCAGCTGAAGCTGTTCCCGCGCTCCGCTTTGAACTGGTAGTACAACGGCTTGGGATCGTGATCGTTGATCAGCGTGAACGATGTCCCGGGCTTCAGATCGGCGAAGGTCTGGAAGATCAGGCCGTGGCGCTGTGGGGGCGGGATACGACGCACGTCAAGCTCGGAGTAAGCTTCGTGCATCCCTTCCAGCACCCGGTCCTGCTCTTCCGGCGTCAAGTATCGCTCGAAGAGCGGGAGAAATACCTCCTCTTCTTTGTGCAGGTGCAGCGTGACCACGGCCTCGAGCTGGGTAGCGACTCGTGTCAGCCGCGCTTCCAGGTCGGTCAGCTGGGCGTTGGTCGCGTTGGGTAATGCCCGGATGATCTTCTCGATCTGCTCGGCGTAATCCTCGATCGCGCGGTGGTCGATACGCATCGTTTCGGTAGGGCGCCCGTGCTCTTTGATCAGTGGATCGAGCAGCGCGTACATGTGGTGCTCCTCGCCCGCCGCGTGCGGCAACAGATCGCGCTGGAGGAAGGAAAGCAAGGCATCGGGATCGGCCTCCGGTCGGCCGTTAGCCAGCGCTTCGGCCTGCGCCGCGAGCGTGTTCATGAGCTGCCGGTGATGGGACCGGATCGCGTCGCCAACCTGACTCATCGAGATGAACCTCCTCTTTGGTCCGCTCCGGTCGGCCTTCCGAGGCCGGCCGGTACTAGCTTGAGTGTACGTGCCGAGAGGGCGAGATCTCTTTGCTCCACGACAAACCGGCAAGATCTGTCGAGGGCGCCCCGATTACCACCGGCAGATTGGTCAAGCACGTAACAGGCGGGCCGCGTTCGCCGCGACCAGCAGCACGGACAACTCATGCACCAGCATGC
>JAJPKB010000024.1 GCA_021323915.1 Chloroflexota bacterium
CGAGCGAGATCAGGCGCCCGAGGAGGCGCACCATCTCGGGATCGTCGTCAGCAACCAGGACGGTACGTACTCCCCGCCCGAGACGCCGCAGCACCTGACGCACTTGAGCACGGCTGATCGGCTTGAGTAAACAATCGGTCGCGCCCAGTTCGCGCGCCGAGATCTTCCGCGTGGTGAGCGCGCAGGCGGCGACCGGAATCCCGGCCAGCATCTCGCCGGTCCGACGCACCGTCGCCCATTCGGGGGGACCATTCGAGCCGACCACGATCGCGGCCCGAACCCCGCATTCGTGGGCGATCCGCCGACCGGCCTCGGCGCTCGCCGCGACGACTACCCGAAAGCCGTCGAGATAACGACGGAACAGCCGGGCGGATTCGCCGAATCGGTCGATCACGAGAATGGTATGCTCGGCGGCGTCGCGACTGGCCGGCGGCTCCATCACGTGCGCGCCGGTCAAGGGGACCGAGGCGGCGATGACGTTCTCACAGGAGGGGACGCTGAAGAAGAAAGTGCTGCCCTGGCCCAGCTGGCTCTCCACCCACATCGATCCACCGTGAAGCTCGATGAAGCGTTTGCTTACCGCAAGACCGAGCCCGCTTCCCACCACCCGGCGTTCGCCCAGGACCTGTACCTGGCGAAACTCCTCGAACACCACGGAAAGATGTTCGGCTGCGATCCCAACCCCGGTGTCGGCGACCCCGACGATGACGTCGGTCCCTTCGGCCCGGGCACGAATGGTCACGCCCCCGCTGCTCGTGAAGCGCACGGCGTTGTTCAGGAGGTTGATCAACACCTGGCGAATGCGCGTCCGATCGGCGTTCACCGGTGGCAGGTCAAGAGGCACCTCGAGGTGCAGCGCTAATCCCTTCGCGGCGAAGAGGCGCGCGACCATCGAAAGCGCCTCATCGATGACCGGTGCCAGGTGCATCCGCTCCTTTTGGAGCGCCATGTGATCCGCTTCGATCTGGCTCAAATCCAGAACGTCGTCGACAAGATTCGAGAGGTGGCAGGCGTTTCGATAGATCGCCTCGACGTCGCTGCGATACAGGTCGGGCAGCCGCTGCCCGTCGTACGCCCGAGGCTCCATGACCATGATCTCGCTGAACCCGATGATCAAGTTCAAGGGGGTACGGAGCTCGTGACTGATCGCCGCGGCGAACTCGGCCTTGAGACGTCGGGCGTGTTCGGCGGATTGTCGCGCCCGGGCAAGCTCGACGTTGAGCTGCTCCAGGCGCTGGTAAGCGACGTTCAGACTCTTGACCGTACGCTCCAGCTGGCCTTGATGATCGCGCAATTCTTCCATGATCAGGGCTGCCCGGGCGTAGGAGTGCCAGGCCCATCCGAGCGCGGTGCGAGTTGGGTGCGAAAGAAGCCAGGCGCTCAACAGACTCACCCAGGTAAGGAGCAGCGGTCCGGTGACACCGTCTCCCGCCAGCGCGCTAGCTCCCCCGTGCTCGGCAAGGATACCAACCGTCGCCCCCGCCGCGAGCGTGACGCTGCCGCGCCAGTCGAGCAGCACGCCGGCCACGATGACGAGTGGCGAAAACCAGTAGGCGAGCATCGGCTGTCGGAACCAGAGCATCGCGACGGTGAGTATCGCCGCGAGCGCGACGACGAAGACGGCCGACGCGGGCACGGCTCCGTAACGCAGCGCCCAGTACGCGAGAGCGACCGCGGCGATGACGACCCACATGAAAGCGAACTGGGTCACGTCCACCCGGTTCGCAAAGGCGCTCAGCGCGAAATGAACGTACACTGCCAGCGCCGCCGTCGCGGCAAGCACGTAGCGCAGCGCGCCGGCCCGCAGCTCCTCGAGCTCCGTGCCGATATCGTCGTCCTGAGACCAGGGGTGGTTCACCATCCTTACCATGTGCCCCTCCCGGTGCTATCGGGGTGTCGCCCATCGATGCTCGGCGCCGCATCCAACGAGCGTGCATCCAGGCGTCAGACAGTCGATTGACACACTCATGGCGCGGCCGGCTCGTCCGGTCCATCCTGGCGGATACCCTCGCCGACGTCAGCCCGGAGCGGGCCCGGTTCCCGGGCCCAGGCGGGAGACGCCCGCGCTCCCCGGTGGAGTGCCTTCCCACGGTTCCGCGGCATACCCTTCAACCGCGCCTTCACAATGGTACAGCACGCCAAATCACGGCAACAAGCCGCCCCCGCTCGGCGCGGCCCGGTTCAGATTCGCGCGGCAGACGTTCTTGACGCTGGTAGGCCAGGTTGTTATAACAGCATCGCCTTTGAGCCTTGCCCCGGAACGAAAATCAAACGAGGACGCCCGCATGTACTGGAGGGAAGTTGTCGCCAGCCTCTACGCCTGGGATTTACTCGACGAGGGGCTCGACCCGATCCTCGACTCTCTCGAAGCCGAGACCCTGACCAACTCGACCTATCTCGTCGCCCTGATGCACGACGAGAAGCGTCCCCTCACCGATTTCTATTATCCCCACAATCCCCGACGCAAGGTCTACTGGACCGAGGACTCGCGCGCTTACTGGACCCCTCGTCCCGAATCGTACGAGCAGAGTCGGATCAAGCCGCGGCTGAGCGACAACGCCGAGCTGCGAGGCCGCGATTGGCTCCAGGAGCTGATCGACGGCTCGCGCCGGCGTGGCATGACCGTGGGGGCCGAGCTGTCCCACACCTGGGTCGACAAGGAACGCACTCGCCACGAGCTTTCGGATTGCGTACAGCGCGACATCAACGGCGCGCCGTTCGATCAGCAGATCTGCTTCAACAATCCCGACGTGCGCGCCTACGGCATCGCCCTTTACGCCGACCTGGCCGCGCACTACGACATCGATTTCGTCATGACCTGCGTGCGTGGATTCAATCCCGGACGCACTCCACCCGGACTGAGCTCGCCCGCCGACGACGTCCAGCGCTTGATCGGCATCACCCTGGGCGGCTGTTTCTGCGAGCACTGCCATCAGGCCGCCGAGAAGCGGGGCATCAACTGGAGCGCGATGATCGATCGCTTACGCTGGCTCGCCGACGGCTACGACCGATACAACGCGCGCCAGGCCTTCGAGCTGAATCTGCTCTGGAACAGCAGCGCCACGCCGACCTCGCTCCTGGCCGAGATTCCCGAGCTCTACGCCTTTTTGAAGTTCCGCACCGACTCGCTCACCGAGTTCTTCGGCCAGATCTACCAGGCCGTCAAGAAGGCAAGGCCCAGCGTCGACGTTCGTCTGAACCATTACGCTGCCTATCCCGAGCTGATGGGGCTGGACCTCAAGGGCATCGCCCAGTTCATGGATTCGGTGCGCAGCTCGGACTACAGCGAGCAGACCGGCGACCCCAGGCGCATGGAATGGAAGCGGCGCTACCTCCATAACATTCGACGGACGATCGGCCTGGACAAATACTTCCTCTCAGCGATCTCGCCTAGGCCGAAAGCCACGCCGGAGCTGGTCAAGCAGGGCATCCTCGTCTCGGCCCAGTGCGGCGCCGACGCGCTCACCATCGGGCACTACGACGGCTCCTGGCTCAATTGCCTGCGGGCAATCAAGACCGGACTCGAGGAAGCGGGCATCGAGATTCGCCGGGATGCTCCGGTTTGCGCTGGAAACCGGTAGCGACGCACCGAGGCAGTGGTTCGGAGCTTCCCCCGAATCAGCAGTCATCCGAGGAGGATAGACCATGGCGAGGCTTTCCGCGACTGCTCTGCGTGAGCTGGCGACGGCGATCCTCCGGGCGGCGGGCGCATCTGATTCCAACGCCGCCACGGTCGCCAGCTCGCTGGTGCTCAGCAACCTGCACGGACACGACTCGCACGGAATCGCCCAGCTTCTGAGCTACGTGGGTCAGATTCAGAAGGGCAATCTCGATCCAAAGGCCGAGCCGAGCATCCTGAACGAGCGCCCCACCGCGGCGCTGATCGACGGCGCCTGGGGGTTCGGTCAGGTTGCCGCCCGGTACGCGGCCGACGTGCTGATCCAAAAAGTGCGAGCGAGCGGCGTCGCGGCGGTTGGGATCCAGCGCTGCAACCACATCGGCCGACTGGGCGAGTTCGCCGAGCAAGCCGCCAACGACGGGGTCATCGCGATGATCACCCTCTGTGGCGGCGGACGCGGGACGTCGACGACTCCTTACGGCGGCGCCGGCAAGACGCTGGGAACCAATCCGTTCGCGTTCGGCATTCCGGCGAACGAGTTTCCCCCGGTGATCGTCGACTTCGCGACGACGGTGGTCGCCGGCGGCAAGATCGCCCTGGCCCGAGAAAAGGGAGAATCATTGCCGGAAGGCTGGCTGCTCGACCGCGACGGACGGCCCACCCGCGACCCCAACGATTTCGGCAACGGCGGCATGCTGCGCACGATGGCCGAGCACAAGGGCTTCGGACTCTCGATGGTCGCCGAGGCGCTCGGCGGAGCGCTGACCGGCGCCACTGGCTTCGAGGAGGGGGAAAAGACCCGCAACTGTGTTTTCATGTGGGGCATCGCAACCGACATTTTTCTGCCGCCCGGCGAGTACGCGCGACTCGAAGATCGCTCGATCGCGAAGATCAAGGCGACGCCGCCGGCACCCGGCTTCGAGCGGGTGATCGTTCCCGGCGAGCGCGGGCGCCTCAACGCCGCGCGAAACGAGCGCGACGGAATCGAGCTCCCCGAGAGCACCTGGCAAAAGCTCGTCGAGCTGGCCCAGCGCCACGGAGTCTCGGCGACGGAAACATCCGCCGAAAGTTGATTCTTGATATCATAGCCAGTTGGCGGAGGAGAGGAGAATCCAGTGGAGAAGATAGTGAGTAGCAAAACGACGTCGCGGCGATCTTTCCTGCGGTATGGCGCCATCGCGGCGGGGCTGGGTCTGGCCCCGCCGCTGCTCGCCGCCTGCAGCTCGGGCAGCCAGTCGCCGGCACCGTCCACCGGCGCTGGGTCCGCCACGGCTCCGGCCAGCACCGCGGCGCCGGCCGCGAAGCCGACCTCGGGCGCGCCCTCCGGCGCCGCGACCGCCGCGCCTGCCGCTCAGTCCAGTAGCGGCACCTCGGGCGCCACCGGAACGGTTCGCCTCTACACCTGGACCGCCGCGGCGAACCTCCCTTCCTGGAAAGACGCGGTCGCGGCCTTCGAGAAGACGTATCCGTCGATCACCGTCAACCTCGAGTACAGCCCGAGCTCGGAATACTTCGACAAGCTCACCGTCGAGTACGCCGGGAACACCGCGCCCGACGTGATTTACACGTCGCCGCCGGACGCCGAGCGGCTCGCCACCCAGGGCGTCGTTCTCGACCTCAGCCAGCTAATCAAGGACAACAACTTCAACCTGTCGGACATCAATCCGGCCTCCCAGGAAGGTTATCAATGGAGTGGGAAAGTCTGGGGTATCTGCGCCTGGAACGACACCCGTTACACGATCTACAACAAGACGTTATTCAAAAAGGCCGGCATGCCGGATTTGCCCCAGAAGTGGGATGCCGATTTCAGCCTGGACACCTTCCTCCAGTACGCCAAGAAGCTGACCGACCCTTCCCAGCAGACCTGGGGTTACGTCTTCGAGGATAACTTGCACGCGGCGCACTTCTCGTGGCTCTTCGGCTCCTACTACTGGGACAGCTTCGACTATCCGACCAAGGCGGTCATGGACAGTCCGGAAGGGCAGCAGGGCTTCCAGTTCATTCAGGACATGGTGTATAAGTACAAGATCGCCCCTTCGGTTGCCGCGAACATGGGCGGCTCGGACGCGATGTTCCAGACCGGCAAGGTCGGGATGGTCTGGGGTGGCTTCAAGAGCGCCGCGGTCGTCGACAAGCCGATCAAGGACTTCGAGTGGGACATCTCGACGATCCCGATGGGCAAAAAGCGCGTCTCGAACCTCAGCCCGAACGGATTCCAGATCGTCTCGAAGACGAAGGTTCCCGACCTGGCCTGGAAGCTGGTTGAATTCGACACGGCCGATCAGGGGAACGAGCTGATGACCAGGGCGACGTCTATGCCGGCGAATCGGAAGATCGACTTCAACAAGGTCTCCCCGCTTCAGCCCTGGCAGAACCAGCTCCTGCTGGATGCGCTCAAAGGCGGCTGGCCGGACACCCCGCATCCGAACATCAAGCCGGAGTTCTGGACGATTATGACGAATGAGATGGAAGCCCTGATGGCCAACACGAAGACCGGCGCCGACGCCGCGAAGGCGATGGCCCAGCAGATCAACGCCAAGTTCCAGCCGTACGTCGTGCCCAAGTAAAGCCGGGCGCCCGTTGCCAGGAATGCCTTCCCAATGTGAGATACGCTCGGCAGGCGCCGGGGCGACCGGCCAGGATGGAGGATCGTGGAACCCGCGCTCGCTTCGCGTGCCCCGAAGTCGAGGTGGTCACGTCGCTGGCTGGGAATGACCCGGCTCGAGCGGAGTGAGGCCCTCCTGTTCTATCTGCTGATCTCACCATGGCTGATCAATTTCCTGGGGCTCTCCCTGGGGCCGGTGATCAGCGCCCTGTATCTCAGCTTGACGAAATACGACATCGTCAATCCGCCAACTTTCGTCGGTCTTGCCAACTACCAGCAGCTTTTTGGCGGCGATCCACTTTTCCTCAAGTCGCTGCAAGTGACCGCGATCTGGGTCTTCGCCGGGGTCCCCTTACGCCTGATCGTCGCGCTGATCTTCGCGGTCCTGCTCAATCAGAAGCTCATGGGCATTGGCTTCTTCCGGACGGTATTCTACCTGCCCTCGGTCGTCTCGGGCGTCGCGGTTGCCTTGCTCTGGATCTGGGTCCTCCAGCCGCAATTCGGCCTCCTGAATTACTTCCTGGGATTGGTCGGCATTCCCGGGCCCCGGTGGCTCTCCAGCCCGACCTGGGCGCTTCCCGGATTCATCGTGATGAGCCTCTGGAGCACCGGCGCGACGATGATTATCTTCCTCGCCGGCCTGCAAGGAATTCCGCTCGACCTCTACGAAGCCGCGTCGATGGACGGTGCGGGTCGAATCCGCGAGTTCTTCGCGATCACCATCCCGATGATCACCCCGGTGATTCTGTTCAACCTCGTCATCCAGATCATCAACTCGTTTCAAGTTTTTACTCAAGCCTTCATCATGACCAACGGCGGCCCGGTGAACGCGACGCTGTTCTACGTCCTCTTGCTTTATCGAGTCGCCTTCCAATACAACCAGATGGGCTACGCCTCGGCGATGGCCTGGATCCTTTTCATCATTATTCTGGTGTTGACGGCCCTCGTCTTCCGCTCGTCCGGGCGGTGGGTCCACTACGAGGGGAGCGTGAAGGGACGGTGAGGTCGACGTCCAGCGCTATCACGACCGCCAGGACCCGGCGCCGGGCTCAGCTCGGGATGCGTCGCGTCGCGCAGATCACCCGGCTGATTTCTATCCTCGTGCTGTGCGCGGGCGCAGTCACCATGCTGGTGCCGTTCGTCTGGATGTTCGACACGTCGGTGAAGGATCCGGGCGATATCTTTCTCTATCCGCCGCGCTGGATCCCCAGCATCTGGCGCTGGCAAAACTACAGCGAGGCTCTCACCGCGCTCCCGTTCGGCCAGTGGTTCTTCAACACAACCTACATCACCGTGGTCGCCTCGCTCGGCCAGGTCCTCTCGGCCTCGCTGGTCGGATACGCCTTCGCGCGACTGCGGGCGCCGGGTCGGGACTTCCTCTTCATCATGGTGATCAGCACGATGCTTCTGCCGGAGCAGGTCACGATGGTGCCGGTCTTCCTGATCTTCCGCGCGCTGAACTGGATCGACACCTGGAACCCGCTGATCGTCCCGGCCTGGCTTGGCGGAGGCGCGTTCTTCATCTTCCTCTGTCGCCAGTTCTTTATGACAATTCCGCTCGAGCTCGACGATGCCGCGAAGATCGACGGCTGCGGCGCTCTACGCATCTTCTGGCAGATCATCCTGCCGCTCTCGAAGCCGGTGCTCGCCGCGGTGACGGTCTTCTCGGTCGTCGGTCGCTGGAACGAGTTTCTTTACCCGGTCATCTACCTCAACAGCCAGCAGAAATACGTCGTCTCGATCGGCTTACGCCTTTTCCGCGACCTCGACGCGACGTCCTGGAACTGGTTGATGGCCGCTTCGGTGGTCACGATGCTGCCCTGCCTGGTCATCTTCTTCTTCGCCCAGAAGCTCTTCGTTCAGGGCATCGCGACGACCGGAATCAAAGGGTAGGACTTTTCCCCTTCAGCAGCGTCACGATCAGGGTGCGGTATACCCCTGGGCAACCCAGCCGACCTGGCCGGCGCCGTCCCGCACTTTCACCCAGAGGCGACCGTCGGCCGAGACGGGACTACCCAGCTGCACAAGCGGGGCGCCATCCGGCAGGCCAGCCAGAACTGGCTGATCAACCCCCGGACCGGCGCGCAGGTCGAGTCCCTCACCGCCGGTGTTCGCGACGTGGACCGTCGATTCGAAGAAAGGCGTGGGGATCGGTGACGGCGTGTCGATCGGCGACGGGATCGAGGTTGCCGGGGGTGGGGTCGGCGTCGGACTGGAACCGATGCTTGGCTGAGGCGAAGGATTTGATAACACGGCCAGTGGCGTTGTGCTGGAGGTTACTGACGTTGGCGATTGTTCCGGCGTCAGCACCCCG
>JAJPKB010000521.1 GCA_021323915.1 Chloroflexota bacterium
CCATCCCCGCTTCCAATTTGTCGCCGTGCCCAAGGCCGCGGCCTGGCCCAACTTGATCGAAGGGTTCTGGAAGATCCTTGGCCAACGCTCCTTGGCCGGCCGCGACTTCCACAACACGGACACGCTGACGTCGGCCTTGCAGGCCGGAGTCACCGATTGGAACCAGCATCCGCCCCCCTTTCTCTGGGAACGCCCGTCCAAAACCAAGCGACACTTCAAGCGCGTCTATGCCTACCGTATTTGAGGAACGATGCACTAAGAATGTGTGCTACGGCTAAGAATGTGCTCACCGGAAGGAGGTGACGAGGTCGATTCACGCGTGGTGGGCATCCTTGCATGCCGCGCGCCGATGCGGTAAAATAGCAGTGTTCCGTCGCGGATAATCCTGCCCACGTAGCTCAGTTGGTAGAGCACATTCTTGGTAAGAATGAGGTCACCAGTTCGATCCTGGTCGTGGGCTCCCTGGATTTACCCCTTCATCTTCCGAGACGAAATGCGCGCCCGCTGGCAAGCGATCTTAGTCCGCCTCGACCGACTGATCACTTCCCCGCCGGTTCTACCGGCCGACGCCACTCACCAGGTAAAGTTTTTGTAAGCCCAGTCAAATAGGGGCGCGGTGTTGCTCACCCAGTCGCCCACCTTCATCACCGAGACGAACAGCTGGTGGCCTTCACGGGTGGCCGAGGCGACGATGGTTCGTCCGGCGTTGTCGGTGAAGCCGATCTTGACCCCATCGGCGCCCGGGTAGCTCCCCAGGAATCGGTTGAGGTTATAAACGGTGAAGCTACGGGTCCCGTGGACGACCCAACTCTCGGTGCCGACCACTTTGCGGAACTCGGGATAATTCCGCATGCCGTAGCGCGCCGCCATCGCCATGTCGTATGCGCTGGAGTAGTGGTCGGGCGCGTCCAGGCCGTGCGGATTGACGAAGTGGGAGTCGTGGAGGCCAAGGGCGGTGACCTCCTCGTTCATCATGGCGACAAAGTGATCGTCCGATCCCCCGATAGCGTTGCCGATGGCGAGCGCCGCGTCGTTTCCCGAGGGAAGCAGGAGCCCGTAGAGCAGGTCCTCCAGAGTATAGGTTTCGCCCGGATGGATGCCCATCAGCGTGCTGTCGGACAATTGCGCGGGATCGAACTGGACGTCGACCTGCCACCGGGGGTCGCCAAATCTAAGGGCGACGAGCGCAGTGAAGATCTTGGTCAGGCTGGCCGGGGCCAGTTGCCGATGCAGATCCAGGCCGTAGAGCAGCGCGCCGGAATCGCCGTCGACCACCGACACGGAAACGCCACTCACACTCGGTGCCGGCACCGATCCGGTCTTTTGAGGGGGAGCTGGGGTCGGAGTCGACGCGACCGGCGTCGCGGTGGGGGGAATCCGCGCGGCCGAACGAGCCGGGAAGACGGAATCAATCGACAGCGGCTGACTCGCGGACTTCGGCAGGCGAGCCGGCGCGGACGGGCTGGATAAGACCACTTTCCCACAGGCAGCGAGGGATGCTCCCGCGAGCGTCGCGGCCAGGCTGACGAGGAATGCGTGCCGATTCATTCGTTTCATGCCTCTTGATGGGACCAAGCTTGCGCACTGTTCCGCTGGCAAATGCCGTGCCTGCGGGGGCAGGCCTCGCTCGCTCGACGAGAACAACCGCGTCCGACGTGCTCAAAACGGCGATCGATAGGTCACGATGCCGCCGTCGTCGCGAACTCCCGGCAGCTCACCGGTCTTGTGGGCGACCGAGACGCCATCGGGAAGCAGCGCCGGGATGCGGTCGTTGACGTTCTGATTATCCGACAAGTTGAGCATCTGGGCGCTCGCGGTCGGACTGGCCAGATCTCCCGCCATGATCGCGTGCGTACAGTGGGGGACCGAGCGAGATCCGTCCTTCTAGCCGGGTGCGTCAGTCAGCTCACCTCGCCCATTCTGGCCGGGTGTATTGATGAGGCACGCGCGTCGTCACTCGTAGAAGTCACTTACCGGCAGATCGGCGTGCGCGGGCACGGAAGATGCCTCGGTCTACCAGGCACGCCGGCATGTCGGCTACTGAGGTGACACCACCGGGCATCGTGGCCCAGCGGACAGCCGGCTCGGCTCGGTCCATTACCGGAAGGACGATTGGAGGACAGCGGGATGTGCTGCTTTTTGGCGAGCCTGGCCCTGTTGGGTCCACGTTTTGCCTTTCTCGTTATGCTGCTCTTTCCGTATGGCCAGGCAAAGGCGGCGATGGCCTTCAATACCGTGATCTGGCCACTGCTCGGCTTCCTGTTCTTGCCCTGGACGACGCTCATTTACGTCCTGGCCTACCCGGTCTACGGACTCACCTGGTTCTGGGTGGCGCTTGGCCTGGTGCTGGACATCGCGACGTATGCGTCCGCCGCCTACCGCCGCCACGACGTGAGCTATTACACCGGCCCGTGAAGCGCCAAAGTTAGCCGAGTCGGCGATCAACCCGGCAAACTGGCGCTCGCGGTAGAACCGCCACAGGTTATGGTGACGCTGCCGGGCCCGGGCGGGCTGGCTGCCCCGTTTCCCCACGACCAGCTGGCGTTCCCGTTTGCATCGGTCGCCGTCGGGGAAATACCTTGCATGGCGCTGACCGTCCCGTCCGGCGACTTGTAGGAGAAACTGCAGGGGGTGTTCGGCGCGGCGTGAATCGTGACCGTCGTCGTGCCGTTGGCGGACCCGCCCTGGGCCGACGAGACGACGACGTTCGAGGAGAACCCGGAAGTCGATGTCGTCGAGGTGACTGACGAGGACGACGTCGTGACCGACGAGGTGGTGGACGCCGAAGGTGCCGAGGAGTCGAGACAATTGGTCGGGTTCGCATCGCCTTCCCAGCAGAACCGCTCGCTGTTCAACCGCTCCCGGAGGCCTTCCGGACCGTTGATCCAGGTACGGAAGCCGTCGGTGAAGGCGGTCCAGTTGTCGAGCTTGCGCCAGACGAGCAGACCGCCGGCGCCGGACGGGCCGGTGGTCTGCTGAAGACCGTCGCCGTTCGCCGCGTACCGCTCGTCGGATAGGCAGGCGCCCACAGTGTTCGGAATCATCGACTGGATCGTCGCGAAGCCAAGGGTGAACTGACAGCCCTCGGCGGACGCCGGGGTCGCCGGCGCAAACGTCGCCGCGACGAGCGAGAGAAAGGCGAGAACAGTGGCCACACGGCGCATTGGGCTCACCTCCATTGGTAAGTCTTGCTAGGAGAGTAGTACGGCTGGCCGCTCGAGTCAAGCAGTCCGAGCCTTCGCCGATTCCTCGAGCGGGGTCGAGATATCCAGCGCCCGGGCCGCCGCGTCCATCGCGCGGACGACCGTCTCCGGAAGGTCGATCCACCCGCGCGCCAGGGCGGCTTCCTTTCGCCGGGCGCCGCTCTCCCCCGGATAGGTCACCGGCGGACGGCCAGGCAGCGGCGCCGCGCTCGCCACCTGGTCGAGCAGTCGATCCACCCGCGCGCGGAACGCCTCGGGCTCCCCAAACAAGCGCGGATCCAGCGCCCAGAGAAAGTGGCCAACCGCGCCGTGCCCGCCGGCCGCGAGGCCACTCGGCGCGCCCGCCAGCCCTGCCAGCGCGTCCATCGCCAGCGCCAACCCGTACCCCTTGTGATCGCCGATTGGCACGAGAAGACCGGCCATCGCCGCCCGGGCGTCGTTCGTCGGACGCCCCTGGGCGTCGAGGGCCCAGCCGGGTGGGATCTCGCGACCTTCGTCCGCGGCGATCCGGATCTTGGCGATCGACGCGGCCATGCCGACATCGACGAGAATCGGCGGGTGCGTGCCGGCGGGAATTCCGAAACAGATGGGGTTCTGTCCGAGCACGCGCTCGGCGGCGCCGGTGGGCGCGATCGCCGGCCGCGACGTCGTCGTGAAAAAGCCGACCAATCCTGCCTCGGCGGCCTGCAACGCATAGAAACCGGGGTAGAAGGCGTGCGACGAGTTGCGAACCGCCGCCAAACCAACCCCGATCGAGCGGGCCCGGCCGATGCACTCTTCCATCGCTCGCGACGCGCCAATCGCGCCGAAGCCGCCGTCGCCGTCGACGACGACGCTGATCGGCGTCTCTTCAAGCACCCGAACCGACGGTCGCGGGTTGATCGCGCCGGTGCGAACGTCGGGCAGGTACAGCGCGACCAGCGATGAGCCGTGATCGACGTGTCCGCGCAGATCCGCCTCCAGTAAGACGTTTGCGAGGGTCCGCGCGTGCTCGGCCGGAACGCCGAGCGCCACGAAAGCGTCGAAGCAGTACCGCGAGACCGCGCCGATGCGCAGCTCCATGTCTGCTCTCCCCGGTAGATATCCACGGTGGCAGGTACCAGGCGCCCCATGGCGATCTCATCGCCGCTCGCGGCGTTCCACCAAGCCGCGATGCCCTATCTTACACCACTCGAGCCCCGGGCAGACGGCCGCGTCGGCCATCATCAGCAGTGAACAAAATCCTGAGGCTCGCGAACGCATTTCTGCTTCCAAGCCGGTTGGGCGCATCAGCGGTCTGGCGCTCGGGCCGTATAATTCAGGGGCAGTTCGAATCACGCCGGCGGGGCGGCCGTTCGGCAAGAAGAGAAAGCAGTATGTCGCCTTCAAGCGCTCCCATGGCCGCGCTGTCCGGGTCCATTCGCTGGGGTCGCGCGTCGGTCGGCGTTAGCTTCGGCGCGCTGTGCCTGATCTGGGGGCTGACGTTCGTGGTCCTTCGGGTCGGGCTTCGCGAGGCGTCGCCGCTGACGTTCACCGCGATCCGGGCGTTCCTGGGCGGACTCGCGATCGCGCTCTCGCTGTTGCTCAGCGATCAGCCGTTCCCCCGCGACCGCGATACCCAGATCACCGCCCTGGCGATGGGCGCGACGAACGTGGCCGGGTTCTGGGGCCTGCAGAGCCTGGCGATCTTACGGATCACCCCGGGTGAGACGGCGATTCTGATCTATGTACAGCCGCTGCTCGTCGCGCTGGGCGCCTGGACGTTTCTCGACGAGTCGCTTTCGCTCCTCGCGATGATCGGCATGGTCTCCGGCTTCGCTGGCGTCGTCCTGGTCATCGGCGGACAGGCGCTGCTTCAGCCCGGCCAGTCCTGGCTGGGCTACGCCTTCGCCCTGGGCGGCGCCGTCTGCTGGGCCACCGGCACGCTGTTCTTCAAGAGTCGTCCCCACCGTCAAAGCCTGCTCTGGATCGCGGCGCTTCAGGCGCTCTACGGGTCGGTTCCGCTGGCCGCGCTGGCGCTTTCGGTCGAACACCCGCGGGTAGATCTCACCCCCACCCTGGTCTGGACGGTGGCCTACTCGGCGCTCGGCGCGTCGGCGCTGGCCTACGCGATCTGGTTCAGTCTGCTCCGCCGACACGCGGCAAGCACCGTGGCCGCGTTCGTCTTTCTGGTGCCGCTGGTGGCGGTCGTCGGCGACGCGCTCTTCCTGGGCGATCGATTCGGATTCGGGGCCTTCGTCGGCGGCGTGCTGATCATTGTCGGCATCTGGCTCGTGAACCGTCAACCCACCAAACCGAACCCGATCAACGATATGCACAAGGCTTAGTCGCGAAAGTTCGTATACATTGCCGATAGACAATCCAAGCGTGGCTATTTACACTTGGGACGTAAAGCAACGTGAGAGCCAACGACGCCCCGGATCAAACGCACCCGATACCCGCGCGTCAGCGGTCGCTGCTGTACACCCGCGCTTCTGCATCCTATCTTCTGTATTCGTCGTACATGACATAAGGGATGGATCGCCGTGGATTCATTGCGCTCGCTCTTTGGAGAAAGCACCATCTATCGCGCCGGCCAGCGCGCTCCGGCCGGCCAGTACGCACGGGTCGACC
>JAJPKB010000401.1 GCA_021323915.1 Chloroflexota bacterium
TCCCGGTCCCGTGCGGCGCCGCCGCTTCCTCGACGTGCTTTCCGCCCTGATCTGGTTCGGGACCGGTGCCGCGCCGGTCGCGGCGCTGCTGATGCTGTACGATCTGGTGCGGTTCGGTAATCCGATCGCCAGCGGCTACGCCCACTGGGAGGGCTTTTCGACGCCGGTCTGGGTCGGGGTCGCCGGCTTCCTGTTCTCGCCGGGCAAGAGCATCTTCGTCTACACGCCCCTGCTGCTGGTCGTTCCGTTCGTCGCGCCGAGGTTCTTTCGTCGCTTCCCGGGGTTCGCGGCGCTGCTCGGCGCCATCTTCGCGATCCACCTGGTCCTCTACGGAAGCTGGTGGGTGTGGTGGGGCGCCTGGGCCTGGGGACCGCGGTTCATCGTGCCGGCCCTGCCGCTGGTGGCGCTGGTCCTGGCCGAGGCCTTCGCCGGGCTGACCTCGACGCTCTCGCGGATCGTCATGGCCGTCCTCGGCGCGCTCAGCTTCGTCATCCAGCTGCTCGGCATCTCGGTCGATCACACCGTTTATCTCGTCTCGCTGCTCCCGCTCAACTCGAAGCCGGACACTCTGACTCTCTACGGCCTCCGTTACCAGCCGATCCTTCACCAGATTCCCCTGCTGACCCGCCAGTGGCTCGACTTCGCCTGGATCGAGCGAACCGGCCCGAGTGCGATCGATTGGCCCGCCCTCGACGCGACGCTGATCGGCGCCGGGGCGGCGGTGCTCGGATTCGCTGTCGTCTGGCGGGGGCGCGGCTGGACGCGCTGGCTGCCCACCCTGGCGCTCGCCGCGGCGGTGGTGGCCGGCGGCGTCTATCAGACGCTGCGGATCTACGCCGCGTCCCCGGACCCGACCACTGCGGCGGTCGCGCGGGCGTTTGCCCGGGCGCCAGCGGACACCGGAATCGTTCAGCTCATTCCAAGCGACGTGGTGCCCTACGACAACTGGCAGAAGCGCTCGCTTCCCGAGCTTGGCTGGATCGAGGAGCCGCGGCCGAGTCCGATCATCGTCAACCGCATCGCCAGCTTCGAACAGGAGTACCCGCGCATCTGGCTGCTGACCGAGCGGCCGGCGAAGGCGCCGAGCAACGGCGTGGAAGCGATGCTCGACCGCTCGCTGGTGCAGGTCGGGGACGAGCCGGTCGGTCGATTCCGGCTGCTCCGCTACCTCACCCGCCCGAGCGAGGCTGGCTTCGCGCCGCTCGACGCCCGCTTCGCCGAGGGGATCGAGCTGACCGGCTTCCTCGTCAACGCTGGGCCGCCGCGACCGGGCCAGACGTTCGACCTCACCCTGGCCTGGCAGGCGAGTCCGGAGGCGATCAAGCGCGCCGACTATACCGTCTTCGTCCACCTGGTGACCGACGATGGGAACCTGGTCGCCCAGCACGACGATCCGCCGGCGAGCGGTTACGCTCCGACGAGCGGCTGGGCGCCGAGTCAGGTCGTCTACGACGACCATTCGATCGCTGTGCCGCCGGGCGCGCCGGCCGGCCTCCACCGGGTGCAGGTCGGGCTCTATCTCCCGTCGAGCGGGAAGCGGCTGCCGCTGGTTGGTGCGGACGGCAAGCCGGCCGGGGACACCGTCACGATCGATCTCGCCGGACGGTGAACGCGGAACCTTGACCGGGGGTAGCTCGAATGGTAGTATCCTGCCTGGCTCGTGGCTGGATATTGATATTATTGGGGCGACCGGGTTTCCCTCACCCCTACCCCCTCTCCCAATGCGCGGGAGAGGGGTCTTCAGGGAGATGCTATCCTCAAGACCCTTCCCCCGCGCCTGAAGGTTCCCCCTGGAGAAGGGGGTTAGGGAGTAGACCGGAAGAGGTAGGGGATGAGGGCGGGCCCCGGCTGGGCACGACGGGCAAACCCGATAACGAATCGAGGGCGGAGTTGGCTGATTTGACCTCGCACGTCCGGCGCGCCTACCCGACGCTGCTTCGGGTTGTCCCGATCGCCGGATTCGCGCTGGCGGTCTGGGCCACCGCGCCGGCCATCGCGGCCCGGCTCGCCGGTCCGGCGCCCAAAACCTGGTGCGTGCAAGCGACCGGAACCTACACCCAGAGCGGACCTTGCAGCAATTCGGCCCAGATCACCGACATTCAAAGTGCGATCACTCAGGCATTCACCGGAGGTGCCTCTACCGCCAACATTGAGGTGGACGCGCCGGGTGAGGTATACCAGGCGCCGTTTGGAGGTTACTCCATACCGCAGGGGAAGTCCCTCACCATCGAAGGCGGCTTCGCTGGAGGCGCCTCGTCGACGGCGTGGACGGTGTCCGGCACGAACGGATCCACCTTTATCGCCGCCGATTCGTCCGGCGGCGATGTCTGTTTCGACGTTCCGGTCTCCACGACGTTGAATATCTACGAGTTCAACCTCGATTGCGGAAGCATGCTAAATTCCGGAACAGTGGCCGTACCCGCGGGCAATCTGATCTTCAGCTTCATTACCGGAACGATCGGTGGGACGTACAACCTGGCTTCCGGCGCGACGATGGAGATCTGGGACTTTAGCACGAGCGGGCCCGGTCTGATCCTGGCGGGCGGCACGACGATCACCGGCGGACTGGTCAAGGTCGACAATGGGAGCGGCGGCTCGATCGGGATCGGCCAGGCTTCCACCGACCAGGTCTCGATCGACAACCTCGAGCTCGACGACAGCGCGGCGATCCAGGGGCCCGGTACGCTGACGATCAACAAGAGCTTCACCTGGAACGGCGGCACGCTCGGGGCAAGCGACGGAACCTATGTGAGAAGCTTTTTCGTCCTCGGCCCCGGCGGTACCGCATCGTTCGCCAGCGTCGGCGGACCCGAGTCGCTGTCGCTCGTTGCCACGACGCTGACTTTGAATGGTCCGACGACCGACTCCAACGCCGCCGGATCGAACCTCTCGATGTCCAGCACCGCGGCGGGAAGCTCCACCCTCATCAACAACGCCGCGTTCACCTTTACCGACGACTCGAGTGTCGGGCTCAGCTCCGACCAGTTTGAAGCCATCTCAGCCGGGTCCGGGGGATCGTTCGTCAAGATCTGCTGCGCCGGCGGAACGAGCAGCCTCGGCGTGCCGATCGGCGGCAGCACCGCGGTCACGGTCGACGCCGGGACCCTGAGCTTCACCAGCGGCCTCACCCAAACCACCGGGGCGTCGACGGTCGCGTCCGGCGCTACGCTCGCTCTCGGGAGCGGTCAGACCCTGACCCTGAACGGCGGGTCACTGGTGATCGACGGGACGCTGACCGGCAATCTCGACAACGCGAGCGGCGCGGTCAGCCTGGGGTCGACGCCGGGCAAGGCCAGCATCAGCGGCACCTACGCCCAGGGCTCGGCTGCCTCGCTCAGCCTGAAGGTGGGAGGATCGAACGCCGGAACCCAGTACGATCAACTGGCGGTCGGCGGCGCGGCGACGCTCGCCGGAACGCTGAATCTCAGCTTGATCGACGGCTTCGTGCCGGCGAATGGCGAGAGCTTTGCCGCGCTGACCAGCGCCTCGAGAAGCGGGGCGTTCGGGTCGGTTGTTCAGACGCGGGTCGACGGCGGAGTGTTGACGCCGAGCTATATGTCGACGGGCGTGAATCTGGTCGCCAGCGAGTATTCCGCGACCCCGACGCCAACCGCTTCGCCCACCCCGACGGCCACGCCAACGCCCGGCGGGCTCTGGCACCACGTGTACGTCCCGCTCGTGTCGAACGGATAGCGGCTTCGATTCGATGATCGCCGAAACGGACCGAGATCTCGACGCTGCCACGGCGCGGGCCGGGGGCATCTCGCGGCTCGTCGTCCGAGCCTGGCGCGGCTTCGTCGTCGGCGATTCGCGGTCCGACCGGGTGGCCGGCGCGCTGGCGCTGCTCGCCGCGGTCGCTTTCGGCGTCTTCTTCTGCGTCCTCGCCGCCGATCGCTACCTGAGCTACCACGCCGAGGCCTTCGACATGGGCATCGAAGACCAGATGATGTGGTCGACGCTCCACGGCCACCTCTTCGGGATCACCCTCGAGCGCCGCCTCACGACGAGTTACTTCGGCTACCACTTCGAGCCGTTCTCCCTGATCGGTCCGGTGCTCTACCTGATCTACGCCGGCCCGGTCAGCCTGGTCGTCTTCAAGAACGTCGTGGTGTCGCTGGGCGCGATCCCGGCGTTCTGGCTGGCGCGCCGCCACCTGGGAAGCGCCTTCGCCGGTCTGACGTTTTCGCTCGTCTACCTGCTGTTTCCGGGACTCGAGGCGGCGCAGATGTACGACTGGCACGCCTACACCCTGACCGCGCCGTTTCTGCTCGCCGCCTTTTGCTTCCTCGAGTCGCGCCGCTACCGCTGGATGATCGTCTTCCTGGCGCTGGCGGCGTCGACCAAGGAGAACTCGCCGCTCGACGCCGTGCCGCTCGGCATGTACCTGTTCGCGGTCCGGCGCGAGCTGAAGCTGGGCAGCGCGCTCGCGGCGGTCGGCCTTGGCTGGTTCGCGGTCGGCACCTACCTGGTCGTGCCCAGCTTCAACTCCCAGGGCCAGCAGTGGCTCTGGAACCGATACGGGGGCATGGGCGGCTCGCCGCTCGGCGCGCTCGAGCACTTCTTGAGCAACCCGAATCTCCTGCTCGCGCCGGTGCCGCAGGATCCCAACTGGCACTACGTCGCGCTGCTGCTCGCGCCGGTCGCCTGGCTGACGCTGCTCAGCCCGACCGCGCTCTTTCTCATGCTGCCGGCCCTCGCGGTGAACGTGCTGACCGCCTACTACCCGATGCACCTGATCGAGACCTACCACTACAGTGCCCACCTGGTGCCCTTCGTCTTGCTCGGGGCGATTTACGGAATCGGGACGCTGGCGCGTCGGCTAGGCTGGCTGGTCGAAAAGGTGGCGAGCAGCCAGCTCCCTGGGGCGCGATTACCTTTTTTTCGGACGACCGGAAATCCCTCACCCCCTACCCCCTCTCCCAGTGCGCGGGAGAGGGGTCTTCAGGGAGACGCTATCCTCAAGGCCCTTCCCCCGCGGCTGAAGGCTCCCCCTGGCGAAGGGGGCGGGAGGGTAGACGAGGAAGGGGCAGGGGATGAGGGAAATTTCCGGGACTCCGAGAGAACATGGCCACTCTCGAGCGGCCACTCCCCCTTTCCCTCTGATAGAGGGAAACCGGTAGGAGCTCGCCAACTCGGCGCTATCCCTCATCGATCCGGCCTCTCCCGGACCACCGGCCGGCTTGTCACCTGGGCGCTCTGCGGCGCTGTCCTGGTGGCGACGCTGGTTTACCACCACTACCGGGGCTACACCCCGCTCTCCGGCGAGTTCGTCGGCTATCCGATCACCGCCCACGATCGCCTGGGCGATCGATTGGCCCAGACCGTCGCCGGCCTCGCCCCGATCGACACCCCGCTGTCGGCGCAGACGAACCTCTACCCGCACGTGTCGCACCGGCCGAACATCTGGATGTTCCCGGAGATCGATACCGCCCGGCTGATCTTCCTCGACCTGTCGACGCTGCCGAACACGACCGGCATCGACGAGGGGATCCACGACCAGGTGCGCCAGGTCTTGAATTCCGGACAGTTCGGGGTGGTCGTGGCCGAGGATGGCTATTTGATCCTGGAGCGCGGCGCGCCCCGGGTGCCGCTGCCCGACTCGTTTTTCTCGTTTGCCCGCGCGTCGAATCCGCGGATCACTCATCCGCTGGACGTGCTGTTCGGAGATAAGCTCGAGTTGCTCGGCTTCGACGTCATACCCGACCGCGACGGCAAGGTCAACCTGCGGGCGTACTGGCGGGCTCGGGCGCCAATCCAGCAGGACCTCTTCCTGACGTTTTACATAACCGACGGACACGGCGTGCTCGAGGGCGCGGCGCTGCACCGCGAACCGGCCAACTACTGGTACCCGACGAACCGCTGGAAGCCGGGCGAGATCGTTCAGGTCACGACGTACAACCTGCCGGTCGGCCGGCGGGGCGAGGATTTCGGGGTCGCGCTCGGCGCGCAGCCCGGGGCCGATCCTTTCGACACCGCCGGTCGGCTGCGTCCGACGGTGCTGGCGGCGCCGGCGCCGCTCCGCACGCCGGGCCAGGGCGCGCTGCTCGAAGTAGTGACCTTCCACAACGATCACGACATTTTGAGCGAGGTGACCTCGCCGCTGGTGCCGGCGGCGGGGCCGGATCACCCGCTGGACGCTCGATTCGATCAGGGGATCAGCCTGCGTGGCTACAGCCTGAGCGAGAGCGGTCGATCGCTGGCCCTACGGCTGTTCTGGGGAGCGAGCGGCCCGACCTCGATTCCCTACACCGTCTTCGCGCATCTCGTCGACGGTGAGGGCCGGCTGGTCGCCCAGCACGACTCGCCGCCGGACGGCGGCCTGAAGTCGACGACGGCCTGGCTCAAGGGCGAGGTGATCGAGGACCGGCTGACGATCGCGCTGCCGCCCGGCGTGTCGCTCGCGGGCACCCACCTGGAGATCGGCCTTTACGACCCGGTCACCGGTCGGCGCCTGGCGGTACAGCAGGACGGAAAGACCGTCGATCACCTGACGATACTGATTCATTCTTGACGTGTAAGGTAATGCCTGGTAGTCTGCCGCGGAGGTGGAGGCGAGGGCGATGGCGGAAGGACTGGTTGGTCGACGGCTCCTGGGTGGCGAGTACGAGCTGCGGGAGGTGCTGGGACGCGGCGGGATGGCGATGGTTTATCGCGCCTGGTCCCGCTCGCTGGAGACGGACGTCGCGGTGAAGGTGCTGGCGCCGCGCCTGGCGAGCGATCGCGGATTTCGCGATCGCTTCCACGACGAGGCGCGAAGCCTGGCAGCGCTCCACCATCCGAATCTGGTCGAGGTTCACCATTACGGCGAAGAAGGTGACCTCGTCTATATCGTGATGCGCATGGTGCCCGGCGGGACGCTGAAAGATCGGCTGGCGTTGATCGGCGGCCCGCTCGACCTGGTGAGCACGGCGCGGGTGATCGGCCAGGTCGCCGACGCGCTGCAGCTCGCGCACGACCGCGGGCTGGTCCACCTCGACATCAAGCCCGGGAACGTGCTGGTGGGACGGGCGGACTGGGCGCTGCTGTCGGACTTCGGGATCACCCGGGCAATCGGGCAGGAGACGACGTCCCACGGGCGGCAGCGCTACGCCGGCACTCCGGCCTACATGTCCCCGGAGCAGTGGCGGGGCGACGAGATCGACGGGCGCAGCGACGAGTACTCGCTGGCGATCACCGCCTACGAGCTGTTGACCGGCGGCGCCCGGCCGTTCTCCGGCGAGACGACCGACGCCCTGGAGCACGCCCACCTCGCGGCGGCGCCGATTCGCCCGCGCGAGGTCAACCCGGGCATTCCGGGGCCGGTAGAGGCAGTGCTGCTGCGAGGCATGGCCCGCGACCCCGACGAGCGCTACCCGCGGGTCGCCGAATTCGCCGCGGCGCTCACTCAGGCGGTCGAGCGCACGCGGGGCGTCTCGCTCGAGACGAAGGCGGCGGCGGCGCGAATCGCCCCCAACCTGGCCGGAATCTTCCTGCTCGTCGTATTCGGCCCGCTGCTGATCGGCCTGCTGCCGCCGACCACGATCGGCGGAGCGCACCTGCCGCTGCGCTGGCCGTTTCAATTCCTGCTGGCGCTGATGCTGGCCCTGCTGTACATCGGCGTCCGCTGGCCGCTGATCGGCCTGCTGACGCGGGCGGTGGGCGGTGGGCTGGGCAGCCCCGGCGGCGCCTGGCGGAAAGGCGTCGCGGCCTCGGTCGAAGGCACCGTCAGCATGGCTTATCTGTTCGGCGCCTACTGGCTGTTGGCCTCGTGGATCGTCGCCATTGTCGGGGCGATCGCCGGCGCGAGCGCCGGTCTGGTCACCGCGACAGTGCTGAGCATCGCCGTCGTGATCGCGGCGCTGGTCCTGGTGGTGCGGATCTTCACCGCCGCCGGTCCGGTCGTGACGGCGGTCATCCTCGGGGCGGCCTGGGCGATGGCCGACGTCTTACCGACCGCGGATACCGCGCTGGGGAACGGAATTTCGCTCGCCGGCACGGTCAAGGCGGTCGTCGGACTCGGGGTATTGGCGCTGCTGCTGATCACTCGACCTCGGCTGCAGGCGGAGTCGCGGGCCCTGGTTGGCCGGACGCTGCGCGGGCTGTCGGCGTCGGCGCTCAGCGGGCAGGTAACCGAAGAGTCGGCGCGGCGTCGAATCGAAGACCTCGTCGGCGGGGTGGTCGACTTCCTCTATCTGCTGGTGGGAGCCGCGCTCCTGCTCTACCCGATCGGCTATGGCCTCGACCAGCTGATCGGCAAGCTGGGCTCGGCGATCGTCGTGACGATCCTGGTGCTAGTGCCCTGGCTTATTCTGACCGGCCGGTTACGAAGGGTTGCTGGAACGTCCGGCCTCGCGCTCGGCGCGCTGCTCGGCGCGCCGGTCCTGGTCGCGATTCCCCTGCTCCGTCAGCAGGTCATTGGCAGCGCCTGGCCGGCCACGGTGACGTCGTGGCTGGTCGGGACGGTCGTGGTGCTGGCGCTGGCCGCGACCCGAAGCCAGATTCAGGATATCGGCCAGCGCGTGCTGGGCGCGACGCTGGACCGTCGTCTCATGGGCACGTCCGCGGCGCTCGACGAGGAGGCGGGCCAGCGCCGGGTGAACGCCCTCGGCGCGGTGGCGGGGGCGCTGATCGACGTGGGCTTTCTGGTCGTGGCGTACTGGGTGCTCGGAA
>JAJPKB010000632.1 GCA_021323915.1 Chloroflexota bacterium
CGCCGCGAGATCTGGATTCTACCACACTTCGGAGGACGTATCCTCACGTCGCGCCCTTTTATAATGAGGCTCGCAACACGGATGAGGTGACCACAGGTGGAACGGAAGAACATCGGCTCCTCGGCGCCCTGGGAGCCGATTGTCGGCTACTCGCGCGCGGTTCGGATAGGCATCTTCGTGTTCGTCTCCGGCACGACCCCGACCGACGAAGAAGGCAAGATCGTCGGAATCGGCGACCCTTACGCCCAGGCGGTCCAGGCGCTACGAAACGTCGAGCGCGCCCTGGTCCGCGCCGGGGCGACCCTTCGGGACGTCGTGCGCACTCGGATGTACGTGGTAAACATCGCGGACTGGGAGCAGATCGGACGCGCCCACGGCGAGCTCTTCCGTGACGTGCGGCCCGCCGCGACGATGGTGGAAGTCAGCCGCCTGATCGATCCGGACATTCTCGTCGAGATCGAAGTGGACGCGGTGATCGGCGCGGGCGAATAGCCGACCGGGCAGGACGACTGCCGGCGGACCCGGATGCTCGCCCTGGGCGGCTCAGGTCGGGGCGCGGGGTGGGACGATCGGCACCAGCAGGTGCGCGTCGTAGTCCCCGCCCAGGTGCAGAAGCACGCGTCCCGCGTCGCTCGGCAGGTAATCGGCCGGGAACTGTCCGAACAGGAGGCTCCGCCGGGCGGGTGACCGGCCCTGGACGTCCAGGCGCAGGACGTCGCCAGCGCGGAAGAGCGTTGACGAGGGCAGCAGCGCCACGTCCAGGGTGACGACCTCGCCCGGGGGAAGCGGCTCAGCGATGTCGTGGCGTGGAACCGGCAGCCAGGGGGTAGAGCGCGGCTCGTCCGGCCGCCGATGCGCCGCGTTCAGCCAGCCGCGACTGACCCCGTCGTGTCCGTACCCGTACGATCCTTCGAATCCCACGTGGCGCCCGTCGCGCAGCTTGCGCACCGTCACGAAGAGGCGCACGTCGCCAGCCGGTGCCGCGCCGGCGTCCTCGCCCGTGGACAGGTAGAGCCGAAGCCGCATGGGCCCGCTGATCTCCACGTCGCGCGGCGCCGTCCAGGCAAAGCTGGCCCGGCCGTCCGGCAGGTCAAGCGGGATGGCGCCGGCCGCGACGGACGTATCCGCCGGGCGCTCGTCGGTTTCGCCGTCCGGGACCCCGTGCAGTCGACCGGCGGCGTCGAGGAGGAGCGCGGTCCAGCGGGTTCCCGGCAGGGGCCAGGCGGCTTCGCCCCGGACTTCGTGGATGGCGTCGCCGATCTCGCGCACCTCCAGCCGCACCGGCGGCACCTCCGGCATCCCGTTGGGCTCGCCCTTCAGGAAGTGATCGAAGAACCGCGCCTGGAAGGCCAGCGCCTCCGGCCCGTAATAGCTCGCCCACTTCCCCCCGCGGTGCGTGTACAGCCAGCGCGCGCCCGAGCCGACGCGGCGGAAAGCCTCGAAGCTTCCTCGACTGTGGAGGTTGTGGTCGGAGAAGCTGGCGCAGATCAACACGGGTACCTCGATCCGCTCGAGGTCCGGCACCCGCGCGCCCCACCACTCGTCCCAGAGGGGGCGCCGCAGCTGCTCCTGGCGCAGGTCCTCGGCGGGTCGGCCGTCGCGCCCCAGCGAGCTGCTCCAGAAAGGCACGAAGCCGTCCTCGCGCACTCCTCCCGGATAGGCGAGGTCGCGGTAGACGTCGCTGAAGCCCTCCCAGGGGCAGATCGCGGCCAGGTGGTGTGGGTGCAACGCGGCGACCTTCCACTGGCTCAGCGCCAGGTAGGATACGCCGTTGAGCCCGACGCGCCCGCTCGACCACGGCTGAGTCGCCGCCCATTCGATCAGCTCGGCGTAGTCCTGCGCCTCCTGGTCCGAGAGCACGCTGCCGACGCCCTCGGAGTGGCCGAAGCCGCGCAGGTCGGCGTTCACGACGACGTAGCCGCGCGGCACCCAGAAACCGGGGTCCGGGGCCTCCCACGAGGTCCACGCCGAGAAGCGGACCGGGACGGGTTGGCGCATGAACCGAAACGTCGGCGAGGGCAGGTAGCCCCAGGGGACGCGCCGGGGCAGCCGGTCCTTGCCGTAGGGGTGGGCGCACATCACGACCGGGTAACGCTCGGTCGCGTCCGCTCCTCCGACGTCGTCGGGGCGGAAGACGTTCACCCGTAAGGTCGTGCCGTCGCGCAGGGCGACCGGCACGTCGCGCTCGAAGAGCACGCCGCGGGGCGGCGGGGTCACCGTCACCGGGGGGTGGACGATGCCCCAAACCCGCCCGAGGGCGTGCCGGAGTCCGGGCGATCCGCCGCGACTGTCCATTTCACCACCTTCGACGCCGCCTGGCGCGCATAAGCATATCAGGTCGCGGGGCGCGAGGGTTCACGGGCTCCAGCCGAAGGTGACGCCGGGGTCTCCTCAGGTTGGCTGGCGGAACGAGCGGGAGGCCAACCTCGCCGCGCGATCGAGCCGTCTCACCCTCGACGCGGTGGCTTGTTCAGGAAGTTTTTTGGACCCGGGCACGCGCGTTCAGGGAAAATTCCGGTCGAGAGACCGATTGTTTCTTCGGGGCAGCGTGGCGCGGAACCGCCGGGGATGCGCATCCGGCACCCCGGGTGGCTGCCCGTCGAAAATCGGATCGAGCACTGGCTCAAGAGGAGTTCTATGAAACAGTTTCTTCTAGGTCTCATTGCCGGTATCGTATTTCTCGTCGTCGCCTTTCTGCCGCCCGTCGTCGCGGCGGCCGAGCAGAACGAGAACGCTCACTTCGGGGAACATCTCCTGATCCTGCTGGCCGGCCTGCTGTTCGGATACGCGACGCAGATCCTGATCAGGTCTCAGGTCATCCTGCGCCTGGAGCTCACCGCGTTGGCGAATGCCATTACCGTCCTCGGGCTGCTCCTGTTCGTGGCGAGCATGATTCCGGATCTTGACGCGCTCGCCGATGCGACGATGGCGATCCACGTCCTCCAGCATCTGGTCATTCTCGTCTCCGGTGGCCTGATTGGACTGGGCCTGTTCGGGCATTCGACCGGTTTGGAGCCGACCTCGGCAGCGCGATCGCACTGACGCGGACGCGTGGTTGATTCGGCCAGAAGCCAGGCGCGCCGATCAGGCATTCCGAATTTCGAGCACGCGGAGAACCGTCACCGCGAACACGCGGAGAGCGCGAAGGAAGAAACCAGAATCGAGAAGATAGAATCCAGGAGCGAGAAGAGGGACCGCGAACGCTCCGCGCCTTCTGGATTCTAGATTCTCGCTTCCGCATTCTTGCTCATCATCTCCTTTTGCGATATACCTACAAGCGGGAGGTGAGTCGCTTGCGCGTGATCCTGATCGAGTTGTCGCTCCTGCTCTGCCTGGCGCTCGCCGGATGCGTCGGTCGTGGTCAGGCGGCCGCACGGACCGCTGGACAGCCTCGCAACCCGTCGGCGGTATCGATCGTCGCGACGCCGACTCCGACCGGGCCGGGCGTCGACATCCTGCTCAAGGCATCCGATAGCCATTCGTCGAAGCCCACCCCGACGGCGGTGGCCACGTCCAACGGCCCGATGTCCTGCGTCGACCGACGCCTGCGCGCGCTTCAACAGGGGAAGCTTCTGCCGACCAACCAGTGCTCGCCGTGATCCAGAGCGGAATCTCTGAGAGAAATCTCATTTAGATTTCATCGAATTTTGACACTCGGGGGCTAAGCTGAAGGTACCAACCTGAACGGGGACACCGTTCCGCTGGCCGACGCCGTCGAAAACGACCGGGCCGGCTGCGACGGTGCCACTGAAGGAGCTTCATCGTGTCCCAGCCGACGTCGAACCGACCCGACCCAGCTGCCGCGCCAAAGCCAGCTACCGCTAAGAGCCGTGGCGGAAAGCGGGTGACCCGCCGATTGATTTTGATGAGCTCGGCCGCGATCCTCGGCGTCTACGCCGCCGGTTACTTCAAGACCGAGTCGGCGGCCCAGCAGGTCGCGGACCAGCAGGCGCCGGTCGCGTCGACCGTCACGACGGCCGCCAGCCCGACCGTTCCGCCGGCCCTCGCCCAGGCGAGCGTCCCGACCCAGGCCCCGATTCCGACCGCGGTCGATACGCCGGTCGCCCAGACCGCTACCGGAACCGACCCCGCGGCGTCCTCCTCGCCCACCCTCGCCGCGCCGACCGCGACCGCGGTGCCGCCAACTCCGACCCGCCCCGCTCCGACCGCGACGCCCAGGTCGCGCTACCGGGACGGAAAGTACACCGCCACCGGGTCCAGTCGGCACGGCGACGTCCAGGCGACGGTCGTCATCAAGGGCGGACGAATCGTCTCGGCGAGCATCGACGGCTGCATGACCCGCTATCCATGCTCGGTGATCCAGGATCTCCCGGGCCAGGTCGTCCAGCAGCAGAGCGCGAACGTCGACTTCATCTCCGGCGCGTCGGATAGCTCCAGCGCCTACCAGGAGGCGGTCGCGAGCGCGCTTGCCCAGGCCCAGGCCTCGTGAGCGATCGCACGGTCCCGATGGTCCGTCAATCGGCGGTCCTGATGGACACCCTCGTCTCGATTGCCGTGGTCGGCGACGGTTTGTCCGGTGCCGAGGACGCGATCGAGCGCGCTTTTGGCTGGTTCCGAAAGGTCGAAGACTGCTGCAGTCGGTTCGACCCGCGCAGCGAAGTCATGGGGCTGATCGGGCACGTCGGCGAACCGGTCGTGGTGAGTCCGCTCCTGTTCGAGGTGACGCGCTTCGCGCTGGCCGTCGCCGGGGAGAGCGGCGGCGCGTTCGACCCGACCGTCGGGATCGCGCTGGAGCGGCGCGGCTTCAATCGCCACTACGTCACCGGTCGCGCGATCACCACGCCGATCAATTCAGGTGAGGGCGGCGATTATCGGGACGTCGTGCTGGACGCTCGGCGACGGACGATCTCCTTGCGCCGACCGCTGGTGCTCGACCTTGGCGCGGTTGCCAAGGGCTTCGCGATCGACCTGGCGGCGCGGGAGCTGGCAAGCTACCCGAGCCTCGCGATCGACGCCGGGGGTGATCTGTTCTTTAGAGGAAATAACGCCGACGGCGAGCGGTGGCGGGTGGGAATTCGCCACCCGCGCCGGCCGGCCGCGCTGATCGAGACGCTCCGGGTCAGCGACGCGGCGGTCTGCACCTCCGGCGACTACGAGCGCGTCGTCGCCTCCGACGACGGTGGACACCACATCCTCGAGCCGTCGTCGGGCCGGTCGGCCAGCGCCGTCGCCAGCGTCACCGTCGTCGCGCCGAACGCGATGCTCGCCGACGCGATCGGCACCGCCGCGTTCGTGCTGGGGCCGACCCGAGGCATCGAGCTGCTCGAGCGCCAGGAAATCGAGGGCGTGATCTATTCGCCGACCCTCGAGCGATTCAGCACACACCGATTTTCGAGGTTCTCATGATCACCACCCGAGCCGCGCCGGCGATGGCCGCGGCGACCCGCCGACCGCGCTTCGGCGCCATCAAGCGCTTCGCTCGCTCGCCCAAGGGAATTCTCTTTCTGGTGCTGGGGATACTCACCGTGGTGGCCGCGCCCGCCGAGGGCGTCGACCGCGTTCTGCCCGATCTGATCAGCGCGATGGTCGTCGCCGCGATCGTCGACCTGGCGCTCGGCCGCTGGCGGCGCGGCGTCTGGTTCTTTCCCGACGGCGCCCTGCTCACCGGTCTGATCGTCGCGCTGGTGCTCAGCCCGGTCGAGTCGATGGCGACGGCGATGGGAACGGCGGCGATCGCGATCGCCAGCAAGTATGTCTTTCGGACTCGCTGGTCCAACGTCTTCAACCCGGCCGCGTTCGCCCTGGTCGTCGCCTACTTCGTCTTCGGGGCGGGCGAAAGCTGGTGGGGAGCCCTGCCGGACCTGCCGACGGTCGCCGTGGTGATCTTGCTCGCGGTCGGGGTGTTCATGGCCGATCGGGTCAACAAGCTGCCGATGGCGCTTGCCTTCCTCGGAGGATATTACGGCCTGTTCAGCCTGAGCGCGTTCGTCGGCAACCCGGCCTGGGTGGCCGAGGTCTTCCGCTCGCCGGACGTGAACGCCGCGCTCTTCTTCGCGCTGCTGATGCTGGACGACCCGCCGACGTCGCCGGTCAAATATCCGGACCAGGTGTGCTACGGCTTGATCGTCGCGGTGGTGAGCTACGCCGTCTTCCTGGTCGTCGGCGCGGAGTACTATCTCCTGGCCGGCGTGCTGGTCGGCAACCTCTGGGAGACGCTGCGCCGCTGGGACGAGCGGCCAAGGTCGAGGGCAGCGGCCGCGTAGCTGGGCCGTGCGGCGCTCAATCGTATACGTCTCTTCGGTGCCCGACAGCCACGACGAGCACCGTCTGGCTCCGCTCGTGTAGCTCGCAGACGATCCGGTAATCGCGTACCCGGAAGCGCTGGAGCCTAAACTTGTCGTGCCTTAGCGGCTTGCCGAAGTCTCTGGGATCCGCCGAATCTGCGATTCGCGAGGTCAGATAGTCGAAGATCTGAGCCCTTATCGCACGATCGAGCTTGTTCAGATCCTTGATCGCTCTCGGATCAAACTCGATACCTAAGTATGGCAGAAACCGGCCCAAACGCAAGCCGATCGATCAGGAGGACAGCGTAAGGCCGGCCCGCGTTCGGCGGGGGAAGCTTCGAGACTTCACAGCTCGACGGCGTGCGCGGCGAGAAGCTTCTCATCCAGCGCAAGGCCAAGGCCCGGCTTTTCCGGCAGGGTCAGGTAGCCGTCGCGGATGTCCTCGGCGCCGCCGACCAGATCGTTGCGCCAGGGCGCTTCGCCCCAGGCGTATTCGAGGTTGAGGAAGTTCGGGAGGGTCGCGCAGAGGTGGGCGGCGGCGAGGTGGGCGACCGGCCCGGCCGGGCTGTGCGGCGAGACCGGCGTCTGATGGGCCTCGGCCAGCGCGGCGATCTTCTTGCTTTCGAGCAGGCCCCCGGTGTGCTTGACGTCGAACATGATAACGTCGAGCGCCCGCGACGCGAGCAGCGGCAAGTAGGCCGCGCGGCCGAGTAGCTCCTCCCCGGCCACCAGGCGGGTGTTAAGGCCTGCCTTCACCTGAGCCAGCCCAGCGGGATCCCACGGTGGAACCGGCGCCTCGAGCCAGTAGAGCCGAAACGGCTCGAGATCCTTCGCCGCCCGCCGCGCCGTCGGCACGTCGAAGCGGTTGTGGCAGTCCACCGACAGTGCGACCTCGTCGCCGATGGCCTCCCGGATCCGCCGTACCCGCTCCAAGCCCCGCTCGTAGGCCCGCCGTCCCTCTGGATCGTCGAGCGTCTTCCAGGAGACGTCGTCGAACGGGGCGCACTTCACCGCGCGGAAGCCCGCTTCGACCGCCTCTCGGGCGCGCTCGGCGTAGGCGAGGGGATCGCGGTTCGCCGCCGCGCGGTTGACGTTGGCGTAGAGCCGAATCCTCGGCAGGCAACGGCCACCGAGCAGCTGATAGACCGGTGCGCCGGCCGCTTGCCCGGCCAGATCCCACAGCGCCTGCTCGACGGCGCTGAAGGCAGTCCAGGCGACCATCCCGGCGTTCGGGCGGGCCATTTCCAGGAACAGCGCCTCGAGGTCCGAAGTGTCGCGTCCGATCAGCCGGGAGCGGGCGCGGGCCAGCGTCGCGACCAGGAGGTGGTCGGCGGTGGAGTGACTGGCTTCGCCGTGGCCCACCAGGCCGTTGTCGGTACGAACCCGAACGAAGAGCCAGTTGCCCCGGTGGTTGACGTGAACCGCGTGAACGGTCAGGTCGGCAATATTCATCGGGGGGATTATACCGCGGCTCGGGACTTTCGGAGTCTCCTACCCTGACCTTCGGGGGATACACCCGACGGTCCGAACGGCGCACTATTACGTCGAGGGAGGTGACGTGGGATGTGGCGAGTCCAGTGCGCCTGGTGCCTTCGACTCAAGGGCCACGACGGACGACCGTACGGTCCCCCGATGCCGCGGGCGGCCGGTTGGTCTCACGGCATCTGTGTCGACTGTCTGCGAACGGCGCCGATCGACCCGGAACGGATCCCGGAGCCGATTCTGGCCTCGAACGAGTCGTTCAGACGATCGTCCGGCTGATCTCATCCCGGACCTGGCCCACGGTGGATCGACAACGAGTTCTTGGAGGGGCATCCGAGTGCGGATCGACAATCAAAAGAAGCGTGCGCACGTCGTCGTTCGCGCGAACGTCGTCGAGCTGCAGGTCGACGGTGAGGGCGTCGTTCGAACGCTCATCTTCGACGGCAGCTCAGTCGCCAGTCGTGAGCTCGCTCGCATCCGTCTGCTCAAGGAAGCAATCGCCATGGGATACGTCGTCGATCAGTAGCCGCTTCAGCCGCGCGAACCAACGGATTGGCCGCGGCGCCCCGGCCGTGAGCAGGCCAATCCGGAAGGCGACCCGAGCGACCGGATCAGCTCGCCGGAAGGATCGTCCAGACCGGATGAATCTCCATCCAGCCGTGGTTCGTGTCGAGCACGTAGGGGCCGAAGGCTTCGATGGTTGATCCGACCGTCGGGGTGGGTAGATTCGCGCCGGTGCAGATGCCGAAGTTGGCCGATCCCCGCGGTGGCAGCGGCGGTAAGCCGACGAGGCAGCCGGGTTGGTCGGCTGGAACGATCTCGAGGACCATCGTGCCCCGTTGCTTCGTGACGTTGGCTTCGCTGAGCAGCACCCGCTCGGAGGGCTCGAGGTCCAGGTTTATAAAGACGTCTCCGTCGTCCTCGACCCGCGTCGCACGCACTGTCCCGACCACGACCTGACACGACTGGACCACGAGCAGCCTGCCCGGATCGTGGACGTTGGCGAGCGGCTCGCCGCTCCGACAGGAAGGGATGGCCTCCGTCGGCAGAGATCTCTCCCAGTCGAATCGCTCCGAGTTCAAGCGAACCTGCAGACCGAAGGGGCCGAGGAGCCAGGTGTGGTAGCCGTCGGTGAACGAGGTGATGTTGCTCGCCGCGCGCCAGATCAGCAGACCTCCGTCGCCGGTCGGACCGGTCGTCTCCTGGAAGCCGTCGCCGGTGAGGGGGCTGAAGTGGGCATTCCGAAGGCAGTCGCCGACAACGCTGGGAATCAGGGAGTGCAGCGTCGCGAAGCCGAGGTCGAAGGTGCAGGTCGCCGCCCTGACCGTGCGCGGCCGCGCGAGAAGAAGCGATAGAGAAAGGAGCGGAGCGAGGACCACGAGGACGAGGTAACGCACCGGCTAGCCATCCGAGGCGCGATCTGCCGTCGGACAACGCAAGTTGAATGCCGACTGACGGGGATCACGACCGCGCGGATCGCGGGCTCGACGTCCGCCGGTTACCCGCTCAGCACCTGGTTCGCCCAGGCGATCGACTGCTCGTAGACGTCCGGCAGGGCGTCCTCTTCGATCGGCAGCGCGCGGGCCGAGGACGATACGCCCTTCCAGTCACCTCGCTCGTAGGCCTGAACCAGGCAGAACACGTCGTTCAGTCGGTTGGGCCGGCCGAGCAGCGCGTCGCGCACCTCTCCGGGGACGGCCAGCTCGGCGAGCAAATCGTCCATCGGCCGACCGGTCAGCGCGTCGAGCGCCGAAAAAAGCCCGACCAGGAACAGGTCCGGCTCACGCCCCTTCATCTGAATCATCGGCGCCAGCCGCTCGCAGAAGTTGGCCCGGACCAGACTCGTCGTCACCAATTCGGATGGCTTATCGTAGCCGAGACCGGTGACCGCGACGAGCAAGGCCCACTGCCGCACGACGTTGACCCCGAGGAGAACGAGGGCGTGGCGAATCGACTTGACGCGGTTCGACAAACCAAACCACGCCGAGTTGATGTACCGAAGGAGCTTGACCGATAGCGCCACGTCCTGCTTGATGATCTGCTCGACGCGGTCGAAGTCGACCTCCGGCTGGTTGATCTCGCGCATCAGGCGAAGATAGTTCACCTTGTTGCCGGCGATGTCCTCGCGGGCGATTACCTCCGGCTGGCAGAAGAAGAAGCCCTGGAAAAGCTCGTAGCCGAGCGACGCCGCTTCCTTGAACTCGTCGTGGCTCGCCAGGCCCTCCGCCAGCAGCTGGATTCGTCGGGGGATGAATCGCAGCGCTGCCGCGCGCCGAACCTCGGCCGACTCGGTCGCGAAATCGACCCGAATGATGTTGGCGAGGTTGATCAGCTGCTCGTGTCCGGGGCGCAGGGCGTAGCTGCCGAGGGCAAGGGCGTAGCCGCCCTGCTTGAGCGCCTGACATGAACGGAGGATCTCGTCGTCCGAGCTGACCGGATCGAGGATCTCGATCACGACTTTGTCCGGGGGAAGCAGCATCGCCGACTGTTGCACCAGCAACGAGCGTGTGAGGTTGATGAACGCCTTTTTCGACTGGGTCAGCTCGTCAAACCCGAAGACGTGCAGGCTATGGCTGATGACCGACTGCGCGTCGAAATCGTCGTCCGCGTAGGCGAAGCCGGACTCGTCCGGCAGGCGAAAGCACAGTTGATATCCCGAGACCCGCTGGCGTTGATCGAAGATCGGTTGACGCACGACGAACGCTTTCACCGCTGTCCCCTCCACTCCTTCCGGGTGTTGAAACCAGCCGCCACCCGGACGACGATCTTGCCGCCGGGCTCCTCTCCTCGGTCAAGCCGTCCGCGGGGCGCCCGGGCTTCCCTCACCCCCTACCCCCTCTCCCATCCGAGGGAGAGGGGGCTTCAGGGCAAATGCCTCTGCTAAGTCCCTTCCCCCGCGCACTGGGGGAAGGGGTAGGGGATGAGGGAGCCCGGCCCGCTCCCGGCTTGACGGACTACTCAGGGCATCCGAGGCCCGGCTGACTCGTGCGCCAGGAGTATAGCAGGCCCGCGCCCTCTCGTCAGCCCAGCGCGCGCCAACCCTTACTGTTTTGGGGTAGGGAGTGGTTCGTTATGAGGGCAGGTTGGCAAAGCAAACCTGCCCTCATAACATCACTGTCCGGCCGAGCTGTGAATGACGACCGCGCGGCGCGGTGTTACAATCGCCGCGCGATAACCGCGGGGCGACGACCCGCTCCGGCCGCTTGCCCGGCGAGTCGATCGACTCCGTGAAAACAGGAGGCGCGATGCGAGACTATGTCCCGCTCTCCCTCGTGACCATTCAAAACGTCGGCCTCTCGGTTCTTCCGCCCGGGCGCCCCGCGCCGATTGGCGAGCAGGTGCTCCGCGGACTCCCGTTCGCGATCGGCGACGATCCGGAGCGCTGCTTCGTCGGCTTCGGCCCCGGGCTGCGCCGGGAGGAGCTATCGATCCCGATCGGCCAGGCCGCCCAGACGATCGTGATCGCCCATCGGCTGCTCGATTCTCCGATTCTCGACGGCGGTCCGGTCGGCGAGACGGTCGCGGAGTACGTCTTCCGTTACCAGGATGGCGACGAGTTGCGCGTGCCGGTCCGCGATCGGTTCGAGATCAGCGTGGTCCCAACCGACTGGGGCCAGCTTCCCTTCCGCGCCGTTCCCGATCAGACCGACGGGCTGCCGCCGCGCTACGCGGGGCCGTTCGGGGAGGCCGGCAACCGTCAGACCGAGGCGCGGCAGGCGTCCCCGCGCGGCTATTTCCTCTGGGCCTGGATCAACCCGCGGCCGAGCGCGCCGGTCGAGCGGCTCACCGTGGTTCCGGGCGATCGCCGCTTTCTGATCGCCGGGGTAACCCTCGGCCACCGTGATGAGCACCCGCTTGCCCAACCGGGCGCCCGGGTCGTCAAGGTCGTCCTGCCGGAGCTCGGCGACGCCGGGCGTCCCTTCGACCTGAGCGTCGAGGTCGATCGTGGCGTGGCGACGTTCCCCTACGCCCTTCCCTCCGAGACGAGCGAGACTTTTCTTGCCGACTCCTTCGCCGGCTTCGGCGAGCCGCTCAACGCGCGGAGCAGCCCGGCCTACGTCGAGATCGCCGCGATTCCGTCGGCGACGGTCACCGTGAAGCAGGGCGGCGAGATTCGCGGCACCGCGGCCTGGGCCGACGTCGTCGAGAAGCGATCGGTCGACACCGGACGGGCGCGGATCGAGCTGATCGATCCGGGGCGCAACTGGATCCGAACGACGGTCGTCGACGCTGATACCGGTCAGCCGATCCCCTGTCGCGTCCACTTCCGCTCGCCGGACGGGGTTCCCTACCAACCCCACGGTCACCACACCCACGTGAACGGTAACCTCGGTACCTGGCACCTGGACGTCGGCGGCGACCTGCGCCTCGGGCAGATCAGCTACGCCTACGTGGATGGCACCTGCCAGGGCTGGCTGCCGCGCGGCGAGGTGATCGTCGACGTCGCCCGAGGCTTCGAGTACGATCCGCTGCGCGCGCGGGTCACGATCCAGCCCGGCCAGCAGGAGCTGACCCTGCGGCTCAAGCGCTGGACGAACCTGAACGCGCAGCGGTGGTTCAGCGGCGATACCCACGTCCATTTTCTGTCGACCCAGGGCTCCCACGCCGAGGCCCGGGGCGAGGATCTGAACGTCGTCAACCTGCTGCTCTCCCAGTGGGGCCACCTGTTCACCAACACCGAGGAGTTCACCGGCCGCCCCACCGTTTCGCCCGACGGCCAGACGATCGTCTACGCGACCCAGGAGAACCGCCAGCACTTCCTCGGGCATCTCACCTTGCTCGGCTTGAAGGAGCCGGTGATGCCCTGGTGCTCCGACGGACCGAGCGAAGCGGAGATGGGCGGGACTCTCGAGATCACGATGTCCGACTGGGCGGACCAGTGCCACCGCCAGGGCGGAACGGTGATTCTGCCGCACCTGCCGAACCCGAACGGCGAGCCCGCGGCGATGATCGCTACCGGCCGGGTCGACGGCGTGGAGATGATCCGCTTCGGCCGGTATAACCAGCTCGAATACTACCGCTATCTCAACGGCGGTTATCGCCTGCCGCTGGTCGGCGGCACCGACAAGATGACGAGCGAGGTGCCGGTCGGCCTCTACCGCACCTACGTCTACATCCCGCCGGACGAGGAGTTCACCTACGCCACCTGGTGCAAGAACCTGACGGCCGGGCGGACCTTCCTGAGCGGCGGGCCGATCATTGGCTTCACCGTCGACGGCCACCGGGTCGGCGACACGGTGAAGCTGCCCGGCAACGGCGGCACCGTCGAGGTCGAGGCGCACGCCGAGTCGATCTTCCCGATCCACACCCTCCAGATCGTTCGCCAGGGCGAGGTCGCGGCGTCGAGCGAGAGCGCGACCGGCGCCCGCCGGCTCAGCGTCAAGGCGAAGCTGAAGATCGAGGCGGACACCTGGCTCGCCGCGCGGGCAGGAGGTCCGGGCTACTTCGACGCGGTGCCCCACCACGACGTCTGGTCGCGCGGCATCTTCGCCCATACCTCGCCGATTTACGTCACCCTCGGCGGGGAATGGAGCGTCTTCGATCCGGCAACGGCGAGCTACATGCTCACCCTGATCGACGGGAGCCTGACCTACCTGCGCGAGCTGAGCCCGCGCTATCCGGACGGCACGGTCACCCATCACCACGGCGAAGCGGATCACCAGGCCTACCTGGAGCGCCCGTTCCTGGAGGCCCGCGAGGCGATCCATCGGCGCCTGCACCAGCTCGGCATCCGGCATTAACGACGTGTCCGCGACTCAGGCAATGAAAATGGAGGAGAATATGGACTTCACCACGATCCGTCCGGCCACCCGTCTCACCGTCGACAGCCTGCGCGCGTACGGACGCGAGGCATTTGTCCAGGCCGGCCTGCCCGAGGACGGGGCGGCGATCATCACCGAGGTCCAGCTCGAGTCGTCGCTGCGTGGCCAGCCAACCCACAACGTCGGCGACATTCCGGGTTACTGCCGGCGGGTTCGGGCGGGGCAGATGAATCCCCGCCCGAACATCAGGTCGGTCAAGACCACCGCGGTGAGCGCCCGGATCGACGGCGACAACGGGCCCGGTCAGTGGGTCAGCGTGGTGGCGACCCGCGAGGCGATCGCCCGGGCGAAGGAGAGCGGCGTCGGCATCGTCGGCGTGCAGCATTCGAACCACTTTGGCGCGGCCGGGCACTACGCCTGGATGATCCAGCAAGAGGGGCTGATCGGCATGGCCACCACGAACGGAGGCCTGGTGCTCGCCCCCTGGGGCGGCGTCAGCCCAACCTTCGGAAACAATCCGCTGGGCGTCGGGATTCCGGCCGGGCGCCATCTGCCGATCGTGCTCGACATCGCGATGAGCGTTGTCGCCCAGGGGAAGATCGGCCTGGCGATCGCCGAGGGAAAGCCGATCCCACTCGGCTGGATGATGGACAAGCGCGGACGCCTCTCAACCGATCCCAAGGACGCGAGCGAGGGTATGGGGGTGCCGATCGCCGAGCACAAGGGCTACGGCCTCACCCTGGTGATGGAGACCTTATCCGGCCTGCTCACCGGGGCGAAGTTCTGCCTCGACCACAACCGCGAGACCTTCCGCGGCGGCGCCCAGGAGCACGACCTCGGCCATTTCTTCCTGGCGATGAGCCCGGAGATGTTCATGTCGACCGACGACTTCAAAGGGCGGGTCGATCGGATGATCGACGACGTCAAGAAGTCCGAACTGGCCGAGGGGGTCAAGGAAGTGCTGCTCCCCGGCGAGCCGGAGATGCGCAGCCGCGAGCGCAATCTGCGGGAAGGCGTTCCGATTCTGCCGTCGACGCTCAAGCGGCTGCTGGATTACAAGAAGGAGGCGGGCCTGACGACGGAGCTGGTCGAAGTGGGCGCGGCGTGAGTGGGCGCGGGGAGGGGCGTTGACGCTGGGTTCCCGGAACGTTTGGATCGTCGTCGGGTTCGTCGTCGTCTACCTGGTGTTGCCGTCGCTGCACGTCGACCTTTCGACGAGCGCGATCGTCGCCGCCTTCGTCGTCTTCCTTGCCGGCTCGCTGCTCGTCGACCTGCTTCAAGCGCGGCAGCGCGCCGCGGCGCGGGAGAAAGCGGCGGCGGCGACGCCGGTGGTCGCCGGAGGCCTGGTCTTCGTCAGCGCCGCCGGCCACTCCAGCCCGAGCTACACCGGCGTGGACGCGCTCGGCGCGAATACCGGTCAGCTGATCTGGCGATCGCCCGCCGGCGTCGGCGGAGCCGACGGGGTAGCGGTCGCGGTGGGCTGACGAGGCACCTCCGCCTTTAGAAAAATACTTTACATCATACTCAATCAACTTTCAGCCGCGTGCTTGATCGACTGGAGTATCTCGGTATACTAGCACCACAACGGCGTTCACGGTGCGCGTGGGCTGGGCGCGAGTAGGAAACAGCTCGCAATGGCATCGAGATAGATCGACCGGCGAGGCCGACGGATCCGACGACGGATGGTCGGTGGTCGATAGTCGGCCTGGTGGCCTGGTAGCTCGATCAGCCTCGCCCACCAACGAGGTGGCCATGGCGGCTCTCCAGGTCTTTCTGTTCGGAAGATTCCGCGTCTGTCGTGGCGATCTCCTCCCGATCGAGGTCGACGGGGACAAGGCCCGCGAGCTACTCTGCTATCTTCTGCTCCATCGGCGGCGTCCCCAGCCGCGAGACACTCTCGCCACCCTCCTCTGGCCCGAGAGCTCTCCCCCGCGCGCGAAGAAGAACCTGCGTCAAGCCCTCTGGCAATTGCAGGCGGCGCTGCAGTCGTGCTCCGTCGAGTCCGACGTCCCTGCCCTGGTCCAGGCCGAGCCCGACTGGATCAGAGTCAACGGCGGACACGACTTCTGGCTGGATGTGGCGGCGTTCGAGCACGCCTTCGCGACCGTCCGCGGCGTGCCCGGCGAAGAGCTGGATTCCGAGCGGCTCGAGCTCGTCACCCACGCCGCGGATCTCTATACCGGCGAGCTCCTCGAAGGCTGGTATCAGGACTGGTGCCTTCACGAGCGCGAGCGGCTCGCCGGAATGTATCGCGCGATGCTCGACAAGCTGATGGACCGCTGCGTCGTCGGCGGCGACTATGAGACGGGACTCACCTACGGTGAGCGGCTTCTCGCCGAGGATCCGGCCCGCGAGCGCGTACATCGGCGCCTGATGCGGCTGTTTTATCTTCGCGGCGACCGAACCGAAGCCTTGCGCCAGTACGAGCGCTGCGTCGCGGCGCTCGCCTCGGAGCTGGGGGTCCGGCCGTCGCGCCGCACCGTCGCCCTCTACGAGCAGCTACGCGCCGACCGCCTCGACGCGGGGGATCCGGCGTTAGACGACGTCGTCGGCTCGGCGCGGGGCCCGCACTCGGAATCACCCGCGTTATCCCGCTCTCTCCGACGCATCCTCGGCCAGCTCAACCAGCTGCGCGGGGTTCTCGCCGAGGTCCAGGACCAGCTCCGCGATCAGATTCAAACCGCCGAGCAGCCCAGAAAAGGCTAGATCCAAAGCAAACGTGCCGCGGCCAGCGGGCACGGACCCTCACCCTTGCCATTTCCCAGAGGGAGAAGCACGCTCGATCGCCGGCTGAATCGGTCGCGCGTTTGGGTTGGAACGATCCACGAGACGCCTGGATAGACGTGCGATCGACTATTCGATAGACGCGACCG
>JAJPKB010000276.1 GCA_021323915.1 Chloroflexota bacterium
GCCTGGGATCGACACCGAAGCGAAAGATCGGCCGATGTTCTAAGATTCGGGGGGGCCAATCGATCGATTCGTCTATCCGTCCGCCGAGATCTTCAGCACGTTTGGCCAGGCGATCGAGGCGGAGGTCGACGTTGGCGCCGAGCACGTCCTCGACCTCGACAAGCGAATACCCGGGGCCGCCGTTCAACGGCGTGACAACCTCGACCGCCGCTGCTGTGAGATCGGGATCGGAGAGAAACCGGACCGCTGCCAGGGCCAACTTACCCGTATCAAATCGAATCCGTCGCGCCGCTCGAAAGGTCGGTTCTGGAACCAGGCGAAGGGTAACCTCCAGGAGAACTCCGAGCTCCCCACGCGCCCCGGCGAACGCCGCGCTGAGGTTGTATCCAGATGCGTTCTTGATTGCTCGACCACCGTGTCGGACGAGGCCGGACGACGGGGTTACTAAGCGCGTACCAAGCAGGTAGTCGGCGACCGCACCGTACGCTCGCGAACGGCGGCCGTGGCCACCGGCGACCGCTGCTCCAAGTCTGGTCGAGCCAGGCAGCCAGCGCAGGCCGGGGCACCACAGGCCGACCGATCTTGCCGCCTCGCGCAAAACCTCGATCGGCGCCCCTGCCTCGGCGATCGCCGTGCAACTCTCACTATCGAGCGCGACGATTCGGTCGAGACGTCCTAAGGAAACAATTGCGCGCCCCCGCGCTCGGTCCGGCGTGGCCGGGCCGGCATCCGACACGACCGTGACCCTGCCTTTCGACCATAGATCGACCAGGCAGGCGCACGCTTCGTCGATGCTGGTCGGTTCGACGATGTTGCTGGACTCGTGCGGCGCGCTCGTGTTGCGGACCTCCCGGACGGACGACCACCACCGAAAGTATACCGGTTGGGAAGACCAAACGCCGGTTGCGCGTCGCCCGTCGCACAGGGTACACCCGCGTCGCGCTGGCCGTCAAATCGGAGGTGTATAATTCCTTGATCGCACCGGGCAGCCTGACGTGGAGGAAACGCGATTGGAATCGGCAGACGAGCTTTTGTGGAGCCTGGCGGTTCCCACGCGACTCGGCGAGCGCCCAGACCTTCGGCGAATGCGCAGCTTGCTCGCCAAGCTGGGCGATCCGCACCATGGATTGCCGGTCCTGCACGTTGGCGGCACGTCCGGGAAGGGCTCCACGGCGACGATCGCCGCGCAGATCTTGCGTGAAGCGGGATATCGCGTCGGATTGCACGTCAAGCCGCACCTCGAGTCAGTCGAAGAGCGGTTTGTCGTCGGTGGCTCGCCGATTGAATCCGAACGGTTGATCGCACTGTTGCGCGACGCATCTGACGCTGCCCGCGAGGTGGGACCGACCTGGTACGAGCTGACGGTCGCCGTTGCGTTCCAGCATTTTCGGGCCGAGCGCGTCGACGTCGCGGTGGTCGAAGTCGGTCTCGGCGGCACCCACGACGGCACGAACGTTGTCGAGCCGCGGGCGGTCGTGTTGACGAATGTCGGGCTCGATCACACCGAGGTGCTTGGCGATACCGTCGAGAAGATCGCGACCGACAAAGTAGGGATTATCAAGGCCGGCGTACCGGTCGTTAGCGGCGTGTCGCAGGAGTCAGTCCGCCAGATCGTCGAGGAGCGGTGCCAGTCGGTGGGCACGCGTGCGTGGTATTTGGGGCGCGAGATTGATTGCCGATTGACCGAGCTCGGCCCGGACGGTGGATGTTTTGATCTCGACCTGCCGAGCCGCTCGTTCACCGATTTGCGGATTCGCCTGCGGGGGGCTCACCAGGTGGATAACGCGGCGCTGGCGGTGGCGGGCGTGGAAGCTTTACGCCGTGGCGGCTACGTCGTCGACGATACGGCGATCCGGTCCGGACTACTGAACGTCCAGGTGCCTGGACGGCTCGAGCTAATGAGAACTCGTCCACTTGTCCTGCTGGATGGCGCTCACAATCCGGCGAAGATGCTCGCGTTTTCCGAGGCGCTGAGAGCTCTCTATCCGGGAAGGCCGGTGACCGCGGTTCTAGCGTTCAAGCGCGGCCACGATCTACCCCAAACGATCGCCCCTTTGCTTCCTTTGCTACGGCGCGCGGTTATAACGCGGTTCGACGCCGATGGCGACTATGGGCGCGACCAATCGGTTTCTCCGGGAACCGTGTTGAAGGCGATCGAGAATTCGGGGGTGGAAATCGAGACGCTTGTCGAGCCTGATCCGATTCGGGCGATCGAGCTGGCGCTCGACCAGGCCTCGGACGACGACTTGATCTGTGCCACCGGCTCGCTGTACCTGGTCGGCAAGCTCCGCCCGTGGCTGAAGAATCTCCCATGATCGAAGGGCGGCGCGAGGTGCTGGACGAGGTGGCCCGTCGCTTCCTTTCGTCCCATCGGGTGGCGCGGCTGGCGACGGTCGACGACCGCGACCGGCCTCATCTGGTCCCGGTCTGCTTCGCGCTTGAAGACGATTCGATTTACCTTCCACTGGACGACAAGCCGAAGCGCGTTGCGCCAACCCGGCTGCGTCGGGTGCGCAATCTGATTGCTCGTCCCGAGGTCACGCTGTTGGTCGACGATTATCGGGAGGATTGGACTCGTCTCCGATGGCTGATGGTCCACGGCCGAGCGAGCTTAATCGAGCCGGGAACCGGCGACCACGATCGGGCCGTCGCGTTGCTACGCGCGAAGTATCCGCAGTACGAGCAGATGCCGATCGCGGGGCAGCCGGTCGTTCGAGTGGCGCTTTCTGATTCTCGGCGCTGGTCGTGGAGCGGCGACGCATGGCCCGAGCCAGCCACCCGAGACCTGGACTTCGACGCGGTCATCCGAGGGCGACGGTCGGTACGGGCGTTTTTGGAGACCCCGGTTCCGCGCTCGCTCGTCGAGCGCGTGCTGGATGCCGCGCGCTGGGCTCCATCGCCTCACGGAAGGATGCCGTGGCGCTTCGCGGTCGTCACGACTTTATCGTTGAAAGAGCGTCTCGCCAACGCGATGGGAGAGGAATGGGAACGGCAGCTGGCGATGGATGGCCAATCGACGGAGATCATCGCGCGACGCAAGCTACGTTCTCAAGATCGAATCCGCGAAGCACCCTGCTGCGTGGTCGTGTGCCTTTATCTGGAGGATCTGGATCGATACCCCGACCCGGCGCGCCAACTGGCCGAGGAGACGATGGCGATTCAGAGCCTTGGCGCGGCGGCGCAGAACATGCTTCTGACGGCGTACCAGTACGGCCTGGACGGTGGATGGATGTGCGCGCCGCTCTTCTGCCCGGACACGGTGCGCGGAGCGCTGGATCTGGAGCCCGCGCTCAAGCCACACGCGCTCCTCACTCTCGGCTACGCCGCGAAAAATCCGATCCGTCGGGAGCGCCTTCCCCTTGACACGTTGATCGTTCGGTACGAGTGACTTCTCGCTTCCACGGAACGGATGTCGCTCCTGATTCGGATAACACCGTTTAGAAGATCGTGATTCCCTGATCTTTCGCCACTCCGCGCAGGTACGCTGCCGCGGCAGGCCACTGCTCGAACGATGCCCCTTCGGCGATCAACGGATACGAGGGATCAAGAGCCTCCATCCGCCGCAGATAGGTTCCGAAGTCTAGCGTACCGGTGCCCGGAGAACAGGCGTCGATGTGGATCGTCAGCCGATCCTCGATGCGCGAATCCTTCGCGTGACCGCTCACGATGTGATTGCCCAGGACGTCAAACATGTGATCGATTGCTGGACCGGTCGCGAAGGCCGTTTCAAGGGTAATCCAGTTCGCGGGATCCAGGTCTGAGCGTACCCACCTCGAATCC
>JAJPKB010000692.1 GCA_021323915.1 Chloroflexota bacterium
GCCGCTGTGGATATCGCAGACCAGATCGGAGATGGGTATCAGGAAGCGAGTCAGGTAATCGGCCAGCTGCTGGTCGGGCGGGCCATCCGGCGAGCCGGGGAAGGCGCGGTTGAAGTTGGCTCCGCTCGGCCAGAGGCGGGTGAAGGCGCGCGAGGCCTCGGGCGACAGGCAGGGAATGACGATCAGTCGGCCCCGCACGTCCGCGGGCCGGGTGTCGCGGGCGAGCTTCAGCGCGGCGATCTGGCCCTCCGGCTCGTCGCCGTGGTTGCCGCCGAGCACCAGCGCGGTCGGACCGTTGCCGTTCTTGATGCACACCACCGGCACGTAGAGGTTCGACCAGCCACTCTCGTTCGACGAGCGGGGAATCTGAAGCTGCCCGACGTGCTTGCCGGGAGCGTCGAAGTCGATGCTTGTCAGGACGGGCGAGTCGCTCATCGGGATTTCCTCACCGGGACGGCTTCCGATAGGTATGGAGCATCGTACCACCGCGCGGTGAGGCGGGCAAGCGGGGTCGATCGTATCCATCGGTCGGAGATGCCTCCGCGGGGTAGGGAATTGGTACAATGATCGGAGGTGGCGGAGGTACGCCCTCACCGGGTATACCGCAGAATCGTGGGATGGCACTCAACCGGGGAGCGCGGGCGTCTCGCCCGCGCTCCCCGAGGATTCGCGACGCTTCTGCGTCATACTTGGCTACGCCGCCGGCCATAGCGGGAGATGCGACGTGTCCTGGGCTCAAGCGATCATCCTGGCGCTGCTTCAAGGGGTGTCCGAGCTGTTTCCGATCAGCAGCCTCGGGCACACCGTGGTCGTGACCAGCCTTCTCGGCTGGGGCCAGCTCGAGGGAAGCGAGGCGTTCCTGCCGTTCGTGGTGCTGCTCCACGTCGGCACGGCGGCGGCGCTGCTCACCTTTTTCTGGCGCGACTGGGTTCGGATCGTCCGAGCTCTGGTGGTCACCGCCATCGTCGGGCGGGTCGACGCCGATCCCAACGGCCGCCTGGCGTGGCTGGTCGTCGCCGGGACGATCCCGGCCGGGCTGATCGGGCTCTTCCTCGAGCAGCCGCTCCGAAGCCTCTTCGCCGCGCCCGCGGTTGCCGCGGTGTTCTTGATCGTGAATGGCGGAGTTCTCCTGGCCGGCGAGCGTTTACGGCGGCGGGCCGCCGTCGCGTCCGGCTCTCCGGCGATCGCCATGGGCGGGTCGATCGAGGTCGCCCGACCCGGCCAGATACTCGTCGGGGGAGGCGCCGCGGACTCCGAAGGCGCGCGGCGGCCCCTGGCGAGCATGTCACTGGTCGAAGCCGTGCTCGTCGGACTGGCCCAGGCGCTGGCGTTGATCCCGGGAATTTCCCGCTCGGGCGTGACGATGGTCGCGGGACTCCTCGTCGGGATGAGCCACGAAGATTCCGCCACCTTCGCCTTCCTGCTCGCCACGCCGATCATCGGCGCCGCCGGTCTGCTCGAGATTCCCCAGCTCTTCTCCAGCGCGGGGGCGAGCCTCCCGATGGCGCTCGTCGGCGGCGTTGCCGCTGGCGTCGCCGCCTACCTCAGCGTTCGATTCTTGATGGGCTACTTCGAGACCGGGCGCCTCGATCCGTTCGGGGTGTACTGCCTCCTGGCAGGCCTGGGCTCGCTCGTGCTCATCGTCAAGTAACAAGATCGAGGTATCTATGCAATCGAGCAGTCTCTTCGCGGCGGCGCTCGCACTGGCCGCGCTCGCGGTGCTGGCCGGGATCTATTACCTGATCCCCAACGTGTATCACGTCCTCACCTTCCACGACGCGACCCAGATCCAGGTCAAGCACGCGATCGCCTTCTTCGCCCTGGCGGTGGTGCTGGTGGTGGGCGCGCGATTTGCCCGCAGCAGCGCGCCGACGAAATAGCGGCCGTCCACAGCCAGATTTGTTAAATTTGCGCTAAAGAGCCGTTAAGAGACCATTCGAGGTCGCTGGCCGCCCCGGGGCGGCCAGCGACCTCGCCGCACGCGGCCCCACCGTCACGGAAAGGTGTGTGCGGACTGGAATCTGGCGTGCCCGCGGCCGATATCGTCGGTACCGGCCGCTCTCCCCGGTGGTCGGCTCCTGGCGTGGCGACCAGGCCGGGAGTCGAACTGAGCCGAGCCACTTGGCCCGACTATCCCCGCTAGGTTAGAATAGGCGCACGATCGAGCTGACGATCACGAACGGTCCCGTTCGACAAGCCCCGCGCCTGGCTGAGCCGGGGCGAAGCGATCGCTCAGACCTCGACGTGACAAGCGGCTGGTTCCCTTCTTTCGGTGAAGCCAGGACGAGCGCTCGCTTCCGTCGCGTCCACCGGTTCCGGTCGGCGCGTGGTGGCGTGGTGCGCCGATAGGCGTCGCCGGGTCGACTTCACACCACGAAAAGGGGAAGAAGAGCGTGCTGGCACTCGAATCGAACGTTTCGACTACCTTGGGCTGCCTGGCCGAGCTGATCTACAATCTGCGCTGGTCCTGGGATCCGTCGACCCAGCGGTTATTCGAGCGGATCTCGCCGCGGACCTGGCACTCGCCGCGCCACAACCCGGTGGCGATGCTGGTCGGCCCCGAGCTTGGGGTAACCTCCCAAACCCTTGAGAACGACCCGGACCTTTCTGACTCCGTCGAGCGTCGCCACGCCGAACTCGTCGCGTATCTCGGCGACGGCGCCACCCGAAATCCGCGCGTCGCCTACTTTTCGGCCGAGTTCGGCATCCACGAGAGCCTGCCGATGTACGCGGGCGGACTGGGCGTCCTGGCCGGCGACCACCTCAAGGCGGCGAGCGACCTCCGACTGCCGCTCGTCGGCGTCGGGCTGTTCTATCACCAGGGCTACTTCCGCCAGAAGATCAACGGCGACGGGCGCCAGTACGAGGAGTACCCGACCCTCGACCCGGATCTGCTGCCCCTGCGCCTGGTCAGCCGCGGGCGCCAGCCGGTCGAGATCGCGATCGACCTGCCGGGCCGCACCGTGTACGCCGCTGTCTGGCAGGCGCAGGTTGGGCGGATTCCGCTCTTCCTTCTCGACACGCGTCTGGCCCGCAATTCTCCGGAGGATCGCGAGATCACGGCTCGGCTGTACGGCGGCGACGCGGATATGCGGATGCGCCAGGAGATCGTCCTGGGCATCGGGGGCGTGCGGGCGCTGGCCGCCCTGGGCATCGTTCCGGAGGTTTTTCACATGAACGAGGGCCACGCAGCGTTCCTGGCGCTCGAGCGGATCCGCTCGGTGATGGCCGAGGCGCGCTGCTCGTTCGACGAAGCGCGGTATCGGGTTCGCGAGCAGCTTGCCTTCACGACCCA
>JAJPKB010000179.1 GCA_021323915.1 Chloroflexota bacterium
AGTCCGACAAACAGGCATGTTCCGACCCCGACCTCGGCATAGGGCAGAGCTTGTCCGAGGAGCCCAGCGAAGCGTTGTGGCACGATTTGGTATCAAGAACCCTGCGGACGAACGCAGTTCGATCGTGCGCCTTGGCGATGCCAGCACCGACCAGCCCCCCCCGACTAGACAGCGTGCTGTCAGCAGGACATAGGGATGGGCAAGCACGTCGGTCAGAGTCATCACGGACCTCCGAAAGTGTAGACGGAAAGCCGGGCCAGCTTGGTTTCAGCGGTCGGTTTTTCAGCGAATCCGATCGAGCGGTTTGGTCATTCGCCGAACGCGCAAGCGAGCCTGTTGGCCACTCTATATGCTCCCCGCCCGGTATACAATCCGGGAAAACCCGAGGTTTTGACCTGCGGATCTCCCCAAGTCTCCGCTGTCGGACACCCTCCGCTGGTCCGGCACAATCTTCCTCGTGTAACGGTCAGGCGGGCAGGAACGAGGGAGTGAGGTGCCGCCACGGTCGGCGCGGACGCCGACCGTGGCGTAGGGGGCAGGTGTTTGTTTTGCTGATGGCACGTCGCGCGCGGTCAGGGGGAACGACGTGCCCGCGTCGACGAGCGCGCCGGCCGGTCCGGAGCCCCCGCGGAGACGCCGGCGGCGGAGCATGACGCGTGGCCAGCGAGCGGGTTCGTTGCAGAGGAGATCAGGGGTGAGCGACTCGATCCCGGCTTTCGGCCAAGCCCCTAGGCCTGCCTGTCGGCAACCTGTTCCAGCGCGCGCTTGACCAGAGCCCGCGCGAGCTCGATCTTGTAGCGATTCATCGACAGCGGATGCGCGCCCTCGGTCGCCGCGACTGCTGCCCGGCCGATAGCCTGCTCCTCCAACGGACCGCCCACGATCGCGTCCTCGGCCGCCGTCGCACGCCAGGGGACCGGCGCCACGCCGCCAAGAACGATCCGGGCAGCCGTCACCCGACCCGCGGCCAGGCCGATCTGGCAGGCAACGCTGGCCAATCCGAAGTCGAACGCGGCTCGCTCCATCGCCTTGAGGAACACACCGCGCTCACCCGCTTCCGGCCACGGGATGTCGACCCGAACAAGAATCTCGTCGTGCTGGAGGATCGTCAGGGCTCGTCGACCGTCGCTCGGTCGAACAAAAAAGTCGGTCAACGGCAGCGATCGTTCCCCGGCGGGTCCAAGAATCGTCGCGTGCGCGTCCAGGGCCACCAACGCGGTGGCCGGATCGGACGGGTGGACCGTGTAGCACGGACCGCCGCCCAGAATCGCCTGGTAGCGGTTGTCGCCGCGCTCGGCGTTACACTCGTCGCCCCCCTTCAGCCAGCAGTGGAACGGGCCCCGGAAATACCAGCACCGCGACTCCTGACACAGACTTCCGCCCAGCGTGGCGACGTTGCGAATCTGACGCGACGCCGCCAGGTCGATCGCCTCGGACAGCGCCGGGAGGTTGTCGCGGATCAACCGGTGCGACGCGAGGTCAGCCAACCGCGCCAGCGCTCCGATTCGGAGGACGCCGTCGACGTCGCGCACCTCGTCGAGCCCCGGCGTGCGCTTGAGATCGACCAGCCGGTCGGGCGAATGGATTCCAAGGCGAATCTCCGGAATCAGATCGGTGCCCCCGGCGATCGGGCGGGCGGACGGATCCGCGCTCAGCAGATCCACCGCGTCGCGCGGGCTGGTTGCTTCAACGTGGTCAAACGGCTGCACGTCTCTTCTCCTGGCCCCGCTGTCCCCGCAGGGCATCGAGAACTTTCGCGCGGGTGATCGGCAGGCTGGTGAGGCGAGCACCGATCGCGTCCGCGATCGCGTTGGCGATCGCGGGAGCGCAGGGGATGATCGGCGGCTCTCCCAACCCCTTCACGCCGAGTGAGTTGTCGACCGGGTCGACGAAGTCGAGGAACTTCGCCTCGATCGGCGGAAGATCGGCGATCGTCGGAATCAAATAGGATTCCAGGTTCGGGTTGAGGACGACGCCGGTCCGCGGATCGACCACCTGCTCTTCGGTTAGCGCGTAGCCGATTCCCTGGGTGATGCCCCCGTCGACCTGGCTCCGCGCCTGCCGCGGGCTGATCAGACGCCCGCAGTCGTGAACCGCGGCATAACGGACGACGAACACCTCGCCGGTTTCGACGTCGACCTCGACCTCGGCGAAGTGAGCGCCGAACGTGCGGATCGCGACACCTTGAGGATTCGGACTACGGTCGCCATCGCCGACGATCGAGAATGGACTGAGATGCTCGAGAACCGAGGCGACCGGCACTTCCTGCTCTCGATTCAATCCATAACAGATCTTCCCGTCGCGGATCCCCAGCTCGCCGGCCGGTTGACGCAGCTCGCGGCTGGCAACGTCCAGCAGTGTTTGTCGCGCTTTCCATGCGGCAGAGCGCACGGCCGGCCCGACCGATGCCACGGTTTGGGAGCCGCCGCTGGTCGGCGCGTAGGCGCCGTTAGCCGAGTCACCTTCGACGACGCGCACCTGCGACAACTGAAAGCCAAGCTCCTCGGCGGCGATCTGGGCGACGGCCGTTCGCGTGCCGCTACCGATGTCTTGCGATCCGAGGACGACGTCGACGCTGCCGTCGCCGTTGATCGCCACCCGCGCGTAGGCAGGCGGCCCGCCACCACCTCCCCAGATCTGGGTCGCCATTCCGCGTCCGCGCCGGCGAGTCGGCACGCTCGGCGGCGCCTTCGGCTTCTCCCAGTCGAGCATGGCCGCGCCCTGGCAATAGGCTTCGTCGAGCGGCTTCGAGGAGTAGGGTTGGCGCTGGCCCTGGTCGAAATCGACATCGTTCCGTCGCCGCAGCTCGAGTGGGTTCAGCTTCAGCCTGTCCGCCAGGGCGTCCATCGCCGATTCGAGCGCGAAGCTTCCCTCGGTGTAGCCGGGGCCACGGAAGGCCCGCGCCGGACACAGGCTGGTGTAGACCGAGGTCTCCTGCGTGCGAACGTTCGGGCACCGATACAGATCCCGCGAGGGGCCGGTCACGTTCATCTGGTGGTCGCCGTAGCTGCCGATCCCCGCGGTGACGACGTGCTCGACGAAGGTCAGGGTTCCATCGCGACGGGCGCCGAGCCGAATTCGCTGGAACGTCGCCTCGCGGTGGCCGGTCGCGATGCTTTCGACTCGCCGATCGAAGCTCAGCTTGACCGGCCGTCCGGTCCTCCTCGCCAGGAGCGCGGGGATCAACACTTCCTCGCCGGCGAACTGCTTGCTGCCGAATCCGCCGCCGATCGCCGTCGCCACCACCCTCACCCGGTTGATCGGCAGATCAAGCATCCGCGCCACGTCCTCGGCGACGGCGTTGACACCTTGAGTAGACGTCCAGACGGTGAGATCCTCGCCGTCCCAGTGGCAGACCGCGCAGTGCGGCTCGAAGCACTGGTGGAGCGCGGCCTGGGTGCGAAACTCCAGATCGACGGTGACCTGCGCCTC
>JAJPKB010000517.1 GCA_021323915.1 Chloroflexota bacterium
CCCCGGCCGATCGGGACGATGACGCTCCAACGGCGCGTTGCTCGGTTCGTCGATCGGATTGGCAGCCACTACGCTCGGGCGCGGCTGGGCGCCCGCTCGACGCCACGGGGCTGAGCCTGAAGGGTGAGTCAGGAATGGTGAGTCGATGACCGGAGAAACCAAACACCGCCCGCTGGTCAGCATCTGTATGTCGGCCTACAACGCCGAGGGCACCCTGGCGACGACGCTCGACTCGTTGATGAGGCAGACCTATCGCGATTTCGAGCTGATCCTGCTGGATAACGGCTCGACCGACGGCACCGCGACGGTTGTCGCGTCGATTCGGGATCCCCGGGTGCGCACGCTGCGTGTCGCGACAAACCTGGGCGGCTACCAGGGAATGAACCGGGTCGTGGGAGAGGCGCGAGGAGAACTCGTCGCGATCTACCACGCCGACGACGTCTACGAGCCGAACATCGTCGAGACCGAGGTCGCCTATCTCCAGGCCCACCCGCGAGTCGGGGCGGTGATGTCGATGGATTACTTCATCGACGAGAACGGCAAACGCTTCGGCGCTGCCACTCTTCCAGCTCAGTTCCGGGGGCGCGAGTACCTTACCTATGCGGACGTCTTTCCCTTCCTCGTCCGGAACAAGAACATACTATTCTGCTGCCCAACGTTCATGGGACGACGGGCGGTGATGGACGCGGTCGGACCCTTCGCGCCGGAGGTCTTCGACATCGGCTCAGACGAAGAATATTACCTGCGGATCATCCGCGAGTATCCGATCGCCGTCCTGCCGGATCGGCTGGTGAGCTATCGGGTGAGTCGCCGTCAATGGTCCGCGCGCTACGAGCGGCTTCGTACCGAGGAGGAGCGACACTTTCAGGTCGTCGAGCACTACATGGAGCTGGATGGCTGGCGAAACCGCCTGAGCGCGAGCGACCTCCGCGAGTACGCGTTCCACCGCTGCGACGACGAGACGACGCGCGCGGCGAACTGGCTCATCAAGGGCGATGTCGGTAAAGCGCGGGATCTGCTGGGGCGACCCCACGCCTGGTCGACATTCCTGGTCAACCCGCGTCGCCGCAAGCTGCGCGTCATGCTCCTGCGCGCCCTGATGCGCCTTGGCCTGAGCCTCGGCACCTACCGCTCGCTCGCGCAGGTGCTGATTCGGACGGAGTACGGAGGACAGCTCGCGTGATCGCGAAAGCCTCTTCGATGATCGTCGACGAGGACGTACGGACGATCCTCGACGACGTCGGGCCGGCCCTGGAGCCGCTGCACGGAACGACCCTCCTGGTCACCGGCGGAAGCGGGTTCCTCTGCAGCTACTTCGTCGAGACGGTCGCGGCGCTCAACGCCCTCCGGGACGGCCCGGCGTGTCGGCTGATCGTGGTAGACAACCTGCGCACCGGAACAGCCTCTCGGCTCGCCCACCTGGTGAACCGTGCCGACATCCGTTTTGTCCAACAGGACGTGTCCACCGGTCTGGATCTCGGCGAGCCGGTGGACTGGATCATCCACGGGGCGAGCATCGCCTCGCCGACGTTCTACCGGCGCTATCCGCTCGAGACGATCGACGCGAACGTATCCGGGACGCGGCACGCGCTCGAGCTCGCGCGCAACGGGGCGCGCGGTGTTCTCTACCTGAGCACCAGCGAGGTGTACGGCGACCCGGACCCGGCCTGCATTCCGACGCCGGAGGATTACCGTGGGAACGTCTCGTGTACTGGGCCGCGCGCCTGCTACGACGAGTCGAAGCGGCTCGCCGAGACGCTCTGCGTGACCTATCATCAGCTCTACGGCGTGCCGGTGAAGATCGCCCGTCCCTTCAACGTCTACGGCCCCCGCCAGCGATTGGACGACCGGCGCATCATCCCGGACCTGATGGCGTGCGCCCTGCGGCGACAGCCGCTGGTCCTCTTCAGCGATGGTCGGGCGACCCGCGCCTTCTGCTACGTCGCGGATGCCATTCGTGCGTTCTGGCGGCTCCTCGTGTCCAACGCCAGCGGCGAGGTATTCAACGTGGGAAACGACGAAGAGACGAGCATCCGAGCACTGGCCGATCGGCTCGCATCGATCGCGCCCGAGGTCCTGGGCCCGCCGTCGCCATCGGTCGCCTACCAGGTGAGCGACGACCGAAACTACCTCACCGATAATCCCCAACGTCGCTGCCCGGACCTGAGCAAGCTGCGAGCGCGCTTTCCCTGGCAGCCGCGGGTTCCACTGGCCGACGGGCTCGCTCGGACGCTTCGCGCATACGCCGAAGCGTCGGCGAAGGAGGGCTAGGATGCGGGTCGCGATCGTGGGCTCGGGCTACGTTGGTCTGACCGCCGCGGCCGGGCTGGCTTCGCTGGGCCACGAGGTGCGCTGCGTCGACGTCGTGCCGGAGCGGGTCGCCGCCATCGGACGCGGCGAGACTCCCTTCTACGAGCCGGGCCTCGGCGACCTTCTGGCAGCGGCGCTGGCGCGCGGCAATCTGGTCGCGACGACCAACCTCGTCGACGCGGTGGCCCGAAGCGAGATCACGATGATCACCGTAGGGACGCCCCAAGGTCCGTCAGGAATCGACCTTTCGTTCGTCGAAGCCGCCGCGCGGGGAATCGGACGAGCGTTGCGCGATGCCCCGGGCTATCACGTGATAGTGGTCAAGAGCACCGTCGTCCCCGGCACCACGGATAGCGTTGTGAGGCCGGCGATCGAACGGGAATCCGGGCGGGAGGCCGGCGAATTCGGGCTGTGCGTGAACCCGGAGTTTCTCCGCGAGGGGCACGCCGTCGCCGACTTCCTCGACCCGGACCGCCTCGTCGTCGGCCAGTGGGATCAGCGCTCCGGCGAGGCAATGGCGCAGCTGTATCGGGCCTTCGACTGTCCTACGGTATTCACCACGTTGCGCAACGCGGAAATGATCAAGTACGCGTCGAACACCTTTCTTGCAACGCTCGTCTCCTTCAGCAACGAGATCGCCGCGCTGTGCGAAGCCACCCCCGGTGCCGACGTTCAGACCGTGCTACGGGGGCTGCACCTCGACCGGCGGCTTTCGCCGGTCGTCAACGGTCGGCGGATCACTCCGGGCATACTCAGCTACCTATGGGCCGGCTGTGGCTTCGGCGGGAGCTGCCTTCCGAAGGACGTCAACGCGCTGCGGGCGTGGGCGCGGGAGCGGCTCGTCGACGTGCCGATCCTGGACGCGGTGATGACGGTCAACGAGCAGCGCCCACGGACGCTGGTGAACCTGACCGAAAAGGCAGTCGGCTCGCTCGACGGCGCGTCGATCGCGGTTCTTGGCCTCGCCTTCAAGCCGGGAAGCGACGACGTTCGGAAGTCCCCGGCGTTTCCGGTGATTCGTGAGTTACGGAAGCGCCGCGCGACGGTCCGGGTGTTCGACCCGCTTCTGACGGCCGGTCCGCTCTCGCCGGAGCTGGTCGAGGCGCTGGGACCGGGCGTCGAGCCGTGCGCGACGGGCACGGAGACGCTGCGCGGAGCCGACGCCGCGGTTCTCGTCACCGGCTGGCCGGAGTTCGCCGCCTGGGACTGGACCGAGCAGGGCAGGCTCATGCGGCGCGCCATCGTCGTCGACGGTCGGAATGCGCTGGTCGACGTTCGGTGGCCGGACTGGGCTCGCTACGTTCCGGTCGGCCGGGCCTCCGAAAGCGTCCCAACGCTGATGGAAGTCATCTGAAGCGCGGATGCCCTTTGATCGGATTGGTCGGGAGAAGAAAGTGGCGAGGTTGGCAAACTTGATCAAAGTGTCGCGGGGATGGCTGGGCGACGAGGAGATGGCGGAGGTCCGCGATGCCTTCGCCTACGGTTATTTCGGACACGCCGCGAAGGTCGAGCAGTTCGAGGCAGCGCTGGCCGACTACCTGGGCGCGGAGCACGTCGTCGCCACGAACACCGGCACCTCGGCGCTTCACCTCGCGCTGGACGCACTCGGGATTTGGGACGGCGACGAGGTGATCGTGCCGTCGCTCACCTTCGTCGCCTCGTTCCAGGCGATCTGGGCGACCGGCGCGACCCCGATCGCTTGCGACGTTCGACCGGACACTCTGTTGATGGACCTTGACGATGCCGAGGAGCGGATCACCCCACGAACCAGGGCGCTGATGCCGGTCCACTACGGCGGCTCACCCTGCGATCTTCAGGGGCTCCGCGCGCTGGCGACGCGTCACGGTCTGAAGGTGGTCGAGGACGCGGCCCACGCCTTCGGCTCGACCTACCAGGGGCGACGGATTGGCAGCCTCGGCGACGCCACCTGCTTCAGCTTCGATTCGATCAAGAATATCACTTGCGGCGAAGGCGGCGCGATCTGCTGCGGCGACGAGGAGCTCGCCGAGCTGATGCGTCGGAAGCGGGTGCTGGGCATCGACCGGCGGCCACCGGCGGACCCGTCGCAACGCCCGCCCGCCATGACCTTCGAGGTCGCGACGGCCGGGTTCCGCTACCACATGAGCAACATCAACGCGGGGATCGGCCTGGCCCAGCTTCGGAAAGCCGATGCCTTCATCGCCCGCCGCCGCGAGATCTGCCGTCAGTACGATCGGGCATTCTCCGGTGTGGAAGGCCTCACGCCGCTCCGAGTCAACTACGACGAGACGGCCCCGCACATCTACGTTGTTCGGGTCAAAGATGATCGTCGGGATGCGCTCATGCGTCACCTGCGCCTGGAAGGGATCGAGACCGGCATCAACTACGTCCCGAATCATCTCCACCCGCTCTTCCGCCCGGAAGGGAAACCGCTTCCGGAGACCGAACGCGCTTTTCGAGAGATTCTCACCCTGCCGCTGCACGTGGGATTGACGCAATCCGACGTCGACACGATCATCGATCGCGTGCTCGCGTTCATGCGGCAGGGGTAGGCCGGACGCCATGGAGCCGCCGAAGCGCTCGATGAACACGACCGGCCCGCACGGCCAGGCTATCCTTCCATTTGACGCCTATGACGCATCCAGGGGGTTTGGAACGCAGGAACACGGCGAATGCTGAAAGTTATCGTCACTCTCGGCGGGATCCAGATCGTCGCGATCCTGGCCGGGATGGTGCGCGCAAAGATCCTCGCCG
>JAJPKB010000041.1 GCA_021323915.1 Chloroflexota bacterium
GTCGCGACTTCCGCCACCGCGTCCGCCGACGCCGGCCACGACCGTTCCGAGGATCTCGCGCATGTCGTAGGGAAGGCCGGGCCGCTGGCCGAAGACGAGATGCCCCCGGTCGCTGGTCGAGCCGAGGAGCGCCACCGCCGGCCCGCACTTCGTCACCGCGGTCGCCAGACGTCGTAGCTCGTCCGGCGGACGATTTTCGAAGCTTGCGACGACGAGGCGGGCCTCGGGCGATCCGGGAAGCGGGCTCCCGCTCGCGAAGAGGTCGCCGGCCTCGTCGTCGAGGAGGTGTTCGCGTAGCCGCGCGGTCTCGTCGCGCATTCGCTCCAGGTCGTCGAGGGCGCGGGCAAGGGTGCGATAGAGATCCGCGTCGCGAACGCTCAGTCGCTCGGCCAGCGCGCGTGTCCCGTCCAGGCGTGCGTCGTAGTCGGCCAGCGCCCGCCAGCCACAGAGAAACTCGACCCGCGTCGCGGCGCCGCGCCGCTCCCAGCGGCGCACTTTGATCGGTCCGATCTGTCCGGTGCGCCGGACGTGGGTGCCACCGCAGGCGCAACGGTCGAAGTCTTCCACTTCGACGATGCGGATCTCGCCGGTGCGCTTGGTGGCCTTGCGCAGACCAAAAGGTTCGAGGTCGTCGGTGGATGAGAAGTGGGTGAGCACCGGGCGATCGTCGAGGACGATCTGATTCGCCAGCCGCTCGGCCTCTTTGACCGTGTCCAGGGAAAGCGTCGGCGAGTCGAGGTCGATCGTGCAATAGTCCGCGCCGAGGTGAAACGAGACCGTCCGCAACGAAGCGACGCGCTCGAACGCCTGGGAGAGCACGTGCTGACCGGTGTGCTGCTGGGTGTGGTCGCGTCGGCGTTCTCCGTCGATCCGGCCGACGACGGCGCTCCCGATCGCCGGAGCAGCGCCGTCAAGGACGTGGATGATCTCGCCGTCGACGTCGACCACGTCCACGATCGGGGCGCCGGCGAGCAGCCCGGTATCGAACGGCTGACCGCCCGAAGTCGGGTAAAAGGCGGTTTGGTCAAGGATCACCGTCGCCTTGCCATCGCGCTCGCCGACGGCAAGCACCGTCGCGGAGAACTCCAGGATCTCCCCGTCGCGGTAGTACAGGCGCTTGGTCACCGTGGGCTACCGCACCTGAACCGACACCGACTGAATCCCGTTGTTGCTGTAGCCGAGGAGGTTCCAGCGAGCCTGCTCGGGCTGGGTCCGGCCGGCGGTATCGGTCGCCCGTACCTGCAGCGTGTAATCGCCGGGACGGTCAGCATGCCAGGTCATGTGCCAGCGCTGCCACGCGTAGGGCGAGCTCGCGGCTTCCAGGTCGGTCGACGTCCAGCTTCGACCACCGTCGACGCTCAGCTCGACGCGCGCGACCGGTTGGTTGCCCGACCAGGCCAGACCGGAGACCTCGACCTTCCCTGCCGGCATGATCTCATCCGCGTTTGGGTGGATGATGATTGCGCGGACGCCGCGCTCGCGGACCGGCGTCGGAGCCGCGCCCTCGTTCGGGATGATGTAGCGCTGCTTCTGGAAGTATCCCTCGAAGGGGTGGTCGAGGGCGCGAATCTCGACGAGCCACTTGACCGACGCGACGCCGTACCAGCCGGGAACGAGGAGGCGAACCGGGGCGCCGTGCTCGACCGGAAGAGGCTGCCCGTTCATCTCGAAGACGAGCAGCGTATCCGGGTGGAGCGCCACCTCGACCGGCAGGCTGCGCTGGAAGGAAATGTCCGAGCCGACGTTCTTCTCGAATCCGTGATCCGCGCCGACGAACAGGACGTCGCGAGCCGACCCGGTGAACGGATCTGCCCCGAGCACGTCGCGCAGCGAGACGCCGGTCCAGGATGCCGCGCTGACGGCACCGTAGCCAAAAGGATTGCCCTCGGTGGGAGGTGGTAGAAACGAGCGCCCGTTCCCGGCGCATTCCACCGTCGCGTCGAAGGTACGCGCCGGCAGGGCGCGGAGGTCGGCAAGGGTCAACGTGCGCGGTCGGGATACCTCGCCGCCGATCGTGAGCCGCCAGGCACCGGGGTCGAGGGTGGGGACGCCGAAGTGGTTTCGGATGAAGAAGCGCGTGTTAGGCGTCAGATTTTCGGTTTGTCGCGCGAGGGGCGTCTCCGCCACGAATGGCTGGGTCGCCAGGACCACCAGATCCCCGGTCGCCGACGATTCGGTACTCGAGGTGGACACCGACATCTCCTCTGTGAACAATCAAAGTCGCGGCGGGAACCCGGAGGGCGCCGCGTCGTGCGCAGCACATTATAGCGCAGCGTCGGGACGGCTCGCTTCCTAGACAGCCCGGGAAAGCCCATGCTATCATCCGGGTGCGAATCAAGACGAGCGTAGACAAAGTATTCACGTATCAGCCACGGCCGCCGCTGGTAGGAGGCTTTTTTTGTACCAGAAGAGCAGGCTCGACAACGGCCTGCGGATCATTTCCAGTCAGATCTCACACGCGCGCTCGGTGAGCGCCACTTTTTTCGTCCGGGTCGGGTCGCGAAACGAGCCGAGCGCCATCCAGGGAGCTTCGCACTTCCTCGAGCACATGTTGTTCAAGGGGACGAGCAAGCGACCGACGCCGAAGGATATCTCCGAGGCGATCGAAGGCATCGGCGGTTATTTCAACGCCGAGGCTGGGAAGGAACTCACGGTTTACTGGGACAAGGTCGCCGACCGGCACTGGACGACTGCCCTCGACGTCCTGAGCGACCTGCTCCGACATTCGCGCTTCGACGCTGGCGAGATCGAAAAGGAGCGAAAGGTCATCGCCGAAGAACTGGGCATGGTAAACGATAGCCCCGGCGATTGGGTCCACATCCTGGCCGATCAGGCGATGTGGGGAGAAGAGCCGCTGGGCCGCGACGTGGCTGGGTCCCGCGAGAGCGTCCTGGGCATCAGCCGTGACCAGATCCTGGAATGGTTCGGCACCTTTTACGTGCCCTCGAATCTCGTGATCAGCGTCGCCGGCCCGATCGCGCACGAGGTGATTCAGGCGGAGGTCGAACGCCAGCTGGGGAGCTGGGACGGCGCCCCGGCGCCGACGTGGGCGCCGGCCGGGTCGAGTCCGGTCTCGAAGGTGCTGCTCAAGTCGAAGCGGACCGAGCAGGCTCACTTTTGTCTTGCCGTGCCGAGCCTGCCCTACGACCATCCGGAGCGCTACGCGCTCGAGCTCCTGAATATCATACTCGGCGAGGGCATGAGCTCGCGGCTCTTCCTGGAGATTCGCGAAAAGCACGGACTAGCCTACGATGTCCACTCGTACACCAACGAATACGACGACGCCGGCTCGCTCGTCGTCTACGCGGGCGTCGAGCCCTCGCGCATCGACGAGGCGCTGCGGGCGACGCTGGGGGAAATCGGACGGATGACCGAGCCGATTCCCGAGGACGAGCTCGGGCGCGCCAAGGAGTTCTGGAAGGGGCGCATGCTGCTCCGTCTCGAAGATACGCGCAGCATCGCCTCGTGGCTCGGCGCCCAGGAGCTGCTGCTCGGGCGGATCCACACCGTCGACGACGTCATCGAGCGGGTCGATCGGGTCCAGCCGGCCGATCTCCAGGCGCTCGCCGCGCGGCTCTTCGTGCCGGAGAAGCTCTGCGTCGCGGTGATCGGTCCCTATCGAAGCGAGGACCGATTCGCCCGGCAATTGCGGTTTTAACGAAGCGTGCCCGGGAGTAGCTAATTGAACGTCCTGCTGATCGCCGTCGATACCCTGCGGGCTGATCACCTTGGCTGCTTCGGCTATCCTCGGTTGACGAGCCCGACGATCGACCGTCTGGCGTCCGAGGGCGTCCGGTTCGCCCGGTGCTTCAGCCCGCACATTCCAACGCACCCCGGCTTCACCACTCTCCACACCGGCGTCGACGCGATGCGGCACCGGGTCGTCGCTCACGCCGGCAAGGTCGAGCCGGACCCATCGATTCCGATGCTCGCGGAAATCCTTCACGATCGAGGCTATTTCACGGTGAGCGTCGACAACCTCGGGCGCTGGTTCACCCGTGGCTTCGAGGCGGTGCTGCCGTATCGCTGGTCGACGAACCCGGCGGCATCCTGGCGAAAGGCGGAGGCAGTCAATGCCCAGGCGCTGAGCGCGTTGGAACTGGTGGCGGGACAGGCGCGTCCGTGGTTCCTTTTCGTCCACTACTGGGACCCACACACTCCCTACTTGCCGCCGCCGCCGTTCGACCGCATGTTTTATCCGGGCGATCCGTTCGATCCCCGGAACCACAGCATGGAGCCGGTCTTCGGCTTCGAGCCGTTCCGTGACTATTTCGAGCAGTGGATGGGCGGAGTGACCGACGTGCGCTTCCCGATCGCCCAGTACGACGCCGAGATTCGCTACGTCGACACGGCGCTGGAGCACCTGCTGGGAAGGCTCTCCGACCTTGGCCAGGACCAGGAGACGCTGGTCGTCCTGGTCGCTGATCACGGCGAAATCATGGACGAGCACGAGGGCTACTTCGATCACCACGGCCTCTACGACACGAACCTGAACGTGCCCCTGATCGCGCGACTGCCGGGACGACTCCCGGCTGGGCGGGCAATCGACCGCTACGTTCAGCTCTTCGACGTCGCGCCAACGATTCTCGACCTCGTCGGCGCTCCCGACGTTCCGTCGCGCCTGAACATGACCGGCCGGAGCGCGCTTCCGCTGCTCGACGGGGCTGCTGGCGTCGACGCGCTCTACCTGACCGAGTGCACCTGGATGCGCAAGCGCGGGGTGCGCACCGACCGCTGGAAGCTGATCCGGGCGCTGGAGCCGGACTTCCACGGAATGCCCACGGTTCAGCTTTTCGACCTGGCGAGCGATCCGACCGAGCAGGCGAATCTGGCCGACTCGCGTCCGGACGTGGTTGCCGAGCTGAGCGCGCGCCTGGACGCCTGGGTTGCCCGCCGAACGGCGGAGACCGGCCAGACGGACCCCCTCGCCGAGCAGGAGATCACCCTGCGACGCATCGGCCAGATGAAGACGGCGGTGCCCGCGGACGAGAAGCTGTACGCCGAGGGCGGGAAGGCGGAGTGATCGGGTAGGCGCGAAGGAAGAAGCGAGATTGCGGAATCCAGAATCGAGAAGGCCGAGGGCGTTCGCGTTCTATCTTCCCGCTGCTGGATTCTCTCTTCTCTATTCTAAATTTCGCTTCGCGCCTTCGCGGTGAACGTGTTCTCGGCCCTTGCGCGGGGTTCAGGCTAATGATGGACGAACGACGGAGTTCTCAGACCACGGATACGGGTGTACGGCTCCTGGCGGCCACCCTGGTTGCCACCTACGAGACCAGGACCGGTCCGCGGGTCATTCTGACCCGGCGGCCCGAGTCGTTGCGGCGTCATCCCGGTCAGGTCAGCTTTCCGGGCGGCATGGTCGAAGCGTACGACCGGTCGCCGCTGGCCGCGGCGTGCCGCGAGGCGCGCGAGGAAGTGTCGCTGCGCCTGCCTCCCGACCTGCCCGCGACGCCGCTCACGCCGGTGCGGACGCTGTCGAGTGGCATCGAGATCCTGCCCTACTGGGTGCGGCTGAGCCAGAGCCCACGGCTGCGCGCGGCGGCCGACGAGGTCGAGAGAATTCTTCGGGTTCCCCTGCGGACGCTTCTCAAGCCGGGCGTTCTGCGGCCGATCCCTCATCCGCGCCGACCGGCCGAACAGACGATGGCGTACGTCTGGCGCGATCAGGTCATCTGGGGGGCGACGGCGCAGACGGTCGGCGAGCTGCTCCGGTTGTACCCGGGGCTGTGTTGAGGAAATCGGGGCGAGCAGCCGAGCCGATCGGGAGGCGAATTCCGATTCCCTTGCCTCAGGTCAGGGGCAGCGCGACGGTCTTCCCGATTTCGGCGGAGCGGTAGGCTGCCAGCACGACCTCGATCGCGGCGCGCCCGTCCTGACCGGTGACCGGTGGCGGCTGGCCCGCGGCCATCGCCCGGCCAAAGGCGCGCCACATCCGGGTGAACTGGCTTTCGTCCTCGTAGGCGATGTCGTGCGGCTCCGAGTCACCGTATTTCCTTGGCGAGATCACCTCGAGGCGTCGGTTTGGCCGCAGCGCGGTGTTGTGCGGCTGATAGGAGACGTAGCCCTCGGTCCCGTAAAAATAGGTTCCTCGACTGTACGGTCCAACCGTCTGGCCGAAGGTGCTGGTGATTTCGGCCACCGCGCCGCTCTCGAACTCCAGCAGCGCCAGGCAGGTATCGTCGGTCGTCATCGGCACCACCTTGCGCTTCCCGATGACCGCGCTCACCGTGGCGACCGGTCCCATCAGGTGCTGGAGAAAGTAGATTTGGTGGATCGCCTGGGCCATCAGCACTCCGCCGCCTCGGCTGTTCGCGAGCCAGGGGCGGACGCTGACCGTCGACGGACCCTCGAGGCCGATGGTCTGCGCCATGTAGACGTCGCCGATTCCGCCTGATCGGATGACTTCCTCGACCCGCTGGGCGCCCGGTTCGAAGAGAACGGTGTGGCAGGTCATGAGGGCGACGCGGTGGCGCTCCGCCGCCGCGATCATGGCGTCCGCCTCGGCGAGACTGGTTGCCAGCGGCTTCTCTACGACGACGTGCTTTCCCGCCTCGGCGGCTTCGACCGCGATCCGGTGATGGGCCTCGTGGGGAAGCAAGACGTCCACGCAATCGACGTTCGGATCGTCGAGCACCTCGCGCCAGCTCAGGTAGACGCGCGGCTGACCGTGCCTGGCGGCCAGATCCTGGGCGCGGGCCCGATCCTGATCGAACAGGCCGACGAGGCTCACGCCTTCCGCCCCGGCTCCCAGGATGGCGGGAACGTGGGCACCGGCGATCGCGCCACAGCCGACGACGACGACGCGAAGAGGCATCTGGTTACTCCTATCCTTTGATTCCGACTCCGACCAGGCCCTGGACGATGTAGCGCTGCAGCGCGAAGTAGACGACCACCGGGGGTATGCTCATCAAGGTCGTCGCGCCGAAGATCAACGGGAAGTCGGCGAGGGTCTGCGCCTGCCGCTGGGTCAGACCGTAGATCAAGCGCTGAACGGCCAGGGCGACCGGCGTGATGTCCTTGTTGCCGCCGACGAAGATGAGGGGACCCAGGTAATCGTTCCAGATCCCGATGAAGACCAGCACGCCGAGCGCGGTCAGCGCCGGACGGAGCATCGGCACGTAGATCTGGAGAATGATCCGAAGTGTTCCCGCGCCATCGACCAGCGCCGCCTCCTCGTAGTCGCCAGGGATCATCTCATAGTTCTGCTTGACCAGAAAGAGCGCGACGACGTCGATCATGCCGAGCATGAACAGCGCCGGCCAGGCGTTCACGAAGCCGTGACCGCCCTGGCCGAACAGGTCGTTGCCGCCGACCAGCGGCCAGCGGGCCAGCATGATGTAGAGGGGAAGGAGGATGATGATGCTCGGAACCATCAGGCCGGATAGGAAGAAAAGGAAAAGGGCGTTCTTGCCCGGAAAGTTCAGCCGCGCGAACACGTAGCCGCCGAAGATCGACACCACGAGCATCCAGAAGAGATACCAGATCTCACGCAGGCTGGTGATCATCATCGACTGGTAGATGCAGCCCTGGGAGCAGTCGAGGAGAATCGGCAGGTAGTTCCGAAAGTCGAAGAAGTCGGGAATCGGGAAGAACGACGTCCGGTAGTACTGGGCGGTCGAGGTAAACGTCGCGGTGAGCATGAAGGCAAGCGGATAAAGGATCACGATGCTCGAGACCGAAAGGATCAGGTAAATCGCGAGCGAGAGAAGCCAGTGTCGTCTCATCGAATCGCCTCGTCGACCGTCGAAACTGAATCAGTATTTGACGCGGAACACCCGTAAATTCATCGCGCTTAGGAGCATGAGGACGATGAGCAAGATGACCGACTGCGCGGTTGCCAGCCCCATGGTCAGGTTTCCGAACGCGTCGCTGTACAGGCTGTAAACCATCGTTCGGGTCGAGTTGTCCGGACCGCCGAAGGTGAAGACGAGTGGCGCTTCCCAGATTTGAAGGCAGCCGACGCACTGGGTGATGAAGACGAACAGAGTGATTGGCGCTAGCTGCGGAATCGTCACGTGGCGGAACGTCTGCCGACGGTCCGCGCCGTCGACTCGCGCCGCCTCGTAGAGCACCGGATCGATCGACTGGAGGCCGGCGAGGAAGAAGATCACCACCGAGCCGACGCCCCGCCAGACGCTAAAGAGGATGACCCAGAAGGGCATCCAGAAAGTGCTCTGCGTCCAGATGACCGGCTTGAGACCGACCAATCCGATCAAGCTGTTGAACACGCCCGACTGGCCCGGATACAGGAAGATCGAGAGCGTTTGCGCCATCACCGCGCCGGAGATGACGACCGGCAGGTACCAGATCGTCCGATAGACGCCGCGCGCCTTGATCCGCTCGTTCAGCAGCAGCGCGATGCCCAGTCCGACCGTCATGTTGAGGACGAGGGTGATCATGCCGATGGTCAACGTCACCGCGGTGACCTTGTGATAGTAGGGATCGGTGAAGATCTGGACGTAATTCGCCAGACCGACGAAGGTGGGCGGCCACTGGACGACGTTCCACTCGGTGAGGCTGAAGATGGCGAGAACGACAATTGGGATCCAGGTGAACACGACGAAGTAGATCAGCATGGGGGTCAGGATGGCGTAGGCGACGACCGGCTGTCGGTGACGCCACCGCCAGGCGGCGAAGCGGCTCCGCCAGGACAGCGCCGGGCGCTCGATCGCCTCGGTGGGGCCGACGGCAGGCTGGACCTTCATCGGGACACTCCCGGGCAAAAAATGCGATTGGTCTCGGCGGGTCTCCACAGTGTAACGATTGATTCCACTCCGCGCCACGGGGATTGCGCCGCCGACGCTTCCCGTTCTCGGAACGTGTCGGCGGCATCCGTGACGAGATGGATCGCATCAAGTGCCCGACCCGGGCGGGATTTCGGGCGGGTACCCTCTGGGTGCCCCCGAATTCTCCACACCCGGGGCCGGTTGGTGGGGCACCCATGCCGAATAGGTGCCCTGATCCTGCACTAGGCGAGAAGCTTCTGCGCCGTGGCCTGTGCCTGGTCCATGATCGACTTGACTGGATCGCCGGTCTGGAGGACCTTTCCGAAGGCGTCGCCCCAGGCGATCCAGATCTTATCGGGGTTCTTCGAATAGGGTGGCACCGGATGGACGTCCTCCTTCGCCAGGATGTCGGCGAAGGTCTGGATCGCCTCGGCGATCGACTTACCCTTGTAGGTCGTGTAGGCGGGAAGCTTCGTGAAGTTGGGATCCTGGAGGACCGCCTTCACCGTGGGAAGCCGCTGTCCCAGCAGATTCCCAACCTGCTTCTGGGTCTCCGGCTCGGCCATGAACGCGTCGAAGGCGAGGGCGCCGTCGCGGTTCTTCGCCTTCGCGAAGGGCGAGTAGACCTCGTTGCCGAGGACCACGTTCCCGCTCACGTTCGCGTCCATACGTGGCAGTGGGGAGTAAACGCACTCCGCGTTTCCATCGATCGCGTTGTAAATGTTCCAGGTCGCGGATGCCTGGTAGACGGCCTTGTCCTGCCAGAGGTAGGCGTAGAGCTTGCCTTCGTCGCCGCTGAACGAGTTGCCGGGATCGGCGGTCTTGAACAGCTTGCGGCTCAGCTCGTAGGCGGGCATCGCGCCGGGATCGTTGAAGTTGACCTGGGTGCCGTCGTCGTCGCCGAGCGGGTGATTGGTCTGGTTGACCCAGGGAATCGTCCGGAGCACGGCGCCGTAGATTCGGCTCGGGGCGGGGCCGTAGAGATTGAACCCGACGAACTTGTTGGTCGCGGCCTGGCCCGCCTGATACGCCTTTTGCGAGTTCGCCACCAGCTCGTCCCAGGTGGTGGGCGGCTTGGTCGGGTCCAGACCGGCGAGCTTCGCCGTCCGGACGTTGGTTTCCAGGGCGAAGGGCGACGTGAAGATCGGAACGCCGTAGAGCTTGCCCTTGAAGATCGATCCCTTGACCGGGCCCGGGGCGAACATATCCGCGGTGACGCCCGCGTCCCGGAGGTCGGCGAACGCGCCGAGCGAGGCGAACTCGTGGACGAAGGCCTCGCCGGTGGTGATCTCGGGCACCGTGCCGCCGGCGATCGCGGTGAGCACCGCGGTGCGGAGCGCCTGGTCCCAACCGTGATCCTCGCCTTTCACCGTGGTCCCAGGATTCTTCTCCTGGAAGTTGGTGATCACCCACTTCGCCCACTGGCCCTGAGGAGTGGTCGGATCGGTTGGAGCGAGCGAGCCCGCCCAGACGACCACGGTACCGGAGACCTTACCGGCGGGCGCGGCCTGCGCGGCGACGGTCGGCTTGGCGGCGGCCGCGGTGGTCGGGGCAGCAGCGGCTGCCTGGGTTGGCGCGGCTGCCGGGGCCTGGGTTGGCGCCGCGGCGGGAGCCTGGGTCGGGGCTGCTGCCGGCGCACTCGATCCGGCGGTGGGCGACGCCGCCGGCGCGCTAGAGCACGCGGCGAGAATCCCGGCGAACGCGAACGCACCAACGCCCACGCCCATGCCGCCGAGGAGCCCTCGACGGCTAACGACGCGACTGCGCATGTGATCCCTCCTGCGAATCCTGATTTCGATTCCTCGCTGATCGTGGCCCGAGCGTCCGATGGCACGGACGATCGCTCGTCGTTCGTCGGGCGCTCGACGGCCCACGAAGGTAGTGCGTAAAATAGTATGCAGGACTGCCGTGGTCAACGGCCAATCGGCCATGATCGCGACATCTGTCGGCCATGAGGCGGACGTGAACTTCGGACGTCGGCGCGGTCAGGCGTACCTCGCCACGGCCGCGTGGAAGCGACGGTGATCGATAGGATGGGGTACCCGGTCGAGCGCGTGGACTTCGAGGGACACGTCCACGAGGCGCTCAGTCACCTGTACGATCTACCGTATCTCCAGCGATCGCCGCTGGTGGACCTGCTGGGATTGCGAACGCGAGACGGGAGCGGCGGTAAGGCTCTTCACCGGGCGCTGGTCGACTCGATCGAGCAGCTCAAGCCACCACGCGAGGTATCACCCGACGCGATGGCCTGGAAGACGTACCGCTCGCTGGTTTTGCGCTACGTTCGATCGCTGAACGCCAGCGCGGCAGCCGGGGAGCTGGGTCTGAGCACCCGCCAGGCCCAACGAATCCACCTTGTCGCGATGAGATCGATCGCTACGCTGCTCTGGGATAATCGGCCGGATATCGTGTCGGTCGACGACGACCAACGGAGGGTCCGGGAAGCATCAGCGGCGACGGCGGAGTCGCCGGACGACCAAGCCCTGGACGACGAGCTCCAGGCCATTCTGACCGGCGATCACGGCGCGCTGGACCCGTTTCCGGTGATCCTTCGTGGCGCGCTGGCGACGGTAGAGCCGATCTTTCGCCAGCGTGGGCTGGCGACCCGGCTCGCGGTCGACCCGTCGCTGCCCGGTGGCATCGCGCCTCGGGATCTGGTCCGGCAGGCGCTGGTGCAGATCCTTCTCGACGTTGTCGACGAGGTGGGACGCGGCGGCATCGTGGTTGCGGCCGATGCGGATCCGGAGGGGGCACGGATCCGGGTA
>JAJPKB010000319.1 GCA_021323915.1 Chloroflexota bacterium
ATCCGTCGCTCGACGGCGCCCGAGCCGGTACGGGTTACACCTGTCGCTTGATCCGCGGGTCCAGGAAATCGCGGAGGGCGTCGCCGAAGATGTTCACGGCCATGACGGTGAGGGTGATCGCGACGCCGGGGAAGAGAACCAGCCACCACGACGGCCGAAACGCCGCGGCCAGGACTCCTCCGAGCATGTTGCCCCAGCTCGGGGCCGGCGGCGGAACGCCAACGCCCAGGAAGCTCAGCCCGGCCTCCGCGAAGACGGCTGAGCCGAGGTTCAGGGTCAGCACGACCAGGAACGGCGCGATACACTGCGGCGTGATCTCGCGAAGCATGATCCGCCAGGTGGACGCGCCGAGGCAGCGTGCCGCCTCGACGTAGGCCAGGGTACGCGTCGAGAGCGCCGCCGACCGGACGATCCGGGTGCAGCCCGGGACCTGGGTGACCGCGATGGCGATGATCACCGGCTGAATGCCGGCGTTCATGCCGATCAGCAGCAGCATCGCCAGGATCAGCGTCGGGAACGACATCAGGACTTCGACGATGCGCTGGCTGACCATGTCGAACCGTCCGCCGACGTAGCCGCTGGCGACGCCCCAGGCGAGCGCGACCGCGCCCCCGATGACCGTCGAGGTCACGCTGACCAGCATGGTGATCCGCGCGCCGTAGATGATCCGACTCAAGACGTCGCGGCCCAGGTCGTCGGTGCCGAGCAGGTGCTGGAGCGTCGGAGCCTGGCGGGTGATCGCGTAGTCGCCGGCGAGCGGATCGTAGGGGGCGATAAAGGGCGCGAAGATGGCGACCAGCAGGACGACGAGCAGGAACAGGGCGCCCAGCGCGCCGGCCGGCGACAGCCGGGCGAACCGAATGACGCCGTCGACGACGCCGCGCACCGCCCCGCGCTCGACCGGGGCTTTCACCGCCCGGGTATCTCCGAAGTCGATGGCTCGAGGGGTGGAGTTCATCGGCCCTCGTAGCGAATCCGCGGATCGAACCAGCCGTAGCTCAGATCGACGAGCAGATTCGTGACCGTCACGATCAGGCCGTAGATGAGCACCATGTTCTGAACGAGCATCCAGTCGCGAGAGTTGAGGCCCTGGACGAGCAGGGTGCCGAGGCCGGGCACCCCGAAGGCGGTCTCGGTCGCCACGGTTCCCCCGAGGAGGCCGCTGAAGGCGAGACCCGACAGGGTGATGATCGGCAGCATCGCGTTCTTGAGCACGTGCCGCCAGAGCACCACGCGCTCTCCCAGGCCCTTCGCCCGCGCGGTCCGGACGTAGTCGTCGTTCAGCACCTCGAGCACCGTCGACCGTGCCAGGCGGGCCGTCGCGGCGGCCAGGCCGATCCCCAGCGCCACGCCCGGCCCGACCACCATCTCGAGATTATGAATCGGGTCGGTCCAGAGGTAGGAGATCGTGAGCGGAGGGCGCCAGTCGAAGAACAGGATGCCGACGAGCACGATCACCAATCCGATCCAGAAGCTTGGAATCGCCAGGAAGACGGTGACCCAGCCGCGGGCGAAGAAGTCGAGCCAGCTATCGCGATGGGTCGCGCTGAGAATGCCGGCCGGAATCCCGACGACCCAGGAGATGAACAGCGCGATCAGCGCGATCTCGGCGGTGATCGGGCCGCGGCGGAGGATCAGGTCGACGATGTGCTCGCGCGTCCAGAACGACTCGCCGAGGTTGCCCTGCGCGACGTCGCTCATCCACTGGAGATACTGGACGTAATAGGGCTTATCGAGTCCGAGGCTGGCGCGCGCCGCGGCGACCTGTTCCGGGGTCAAAACGAAGTTCCCGGACGACTCGCTCGAGATCACCGCGATCGGATCGCCCGGCAGCACGCGCATCGCCAGGAAGATCAGAACGGTGATCCCGAAGACGGTCGGGATCGCCGCGAGCAGTCGCCGAGCGAGGTAATTATGCACGTTCGCAGAGCTCACTGGCCAGAATATCGAACGTCGAATACAGAACCTAGAAGTTAGAATCTAGAAGCGCGAACGGACGGCGCTTTGCTCGCCCTTTCTCAATTCTATATTCTGACTTCTATATTCCGCATTCCTCGCGATCATTTGTCGAGCCAGGCCGTCTCGACCCGGCCCCACTCGGTCATAATCCGGGTGTCCAGGGCAAGTCCCTTCACGAACTTCTGCCACATCGGAAGGTGGAAGGTGTAGCCGACGAGCAGCCACGGCGGGTCCTGGTCGAGGATATCCTGCATCTGGTCGAGATACTCTTTGCGCTTGGCGTGATCGAGCTCGCCGTCGCTCTTGGTCAGCAGGTCGTCGAACTTCGCGTTCGAATAACCGCCGTAGTTCTGCGAGGCGCCGGTCCGGAAGTACAGGTTTGCGATCGGCGAGAAGTCCGGAATCGATCCTCCGGGCGTGTCGAGCACCATGCCGAACTTTCCCGACTGTTCCTGCTCGACGAGCAGCGACCGCTCCTGGACCCGGATCTTCGCCTCGATGCCCAGGTTGCGCTTGAGCTGGTCCTGGATCGCCGGCGCCATGATCTGCGCGTGCGGCGGGACCGACGCCGAGAGGAAGTCGAGATTTTTGATCCCATTCGGATAGCCGGCATCCGCCAGCAGCTTTTTCGCCTGGGCGATGTCGGCTGTTTTGTCCGCCCGGTAGCCGGGAAGGGTCGCGATGGTATCCGGCGGGGTTGCGTACTCGTCGCCGTGCGGGACCCAGCGGGTCAGGTCGATCCACTCCTGGGTGATGTACGCTTTGATCAGATCCTCGCGGCTGATGGCCAGCGAGATCGCCTGGCGCACCCGCGGGTCGTCGAGCGGCTTCTGCTTGCAGTTGAAGATCACCGCGTACGCGCCGAAGTTCGCGAGCTTATTGACGTCGACGTTGTGCTTGCTGCCCTCCTGCCAGGTCTCGCGCGAGGCGTTCCAGGTCATGTTCGACTGGTTGGTCAGGACGGCCGTCCCGCGATCCGACCACGCCGCGACGTGCAGCAGCTCGAGCTGGTCGACGTAGGGAAGCTCTTTATCCCAGTAATTCGGGTTGCGCACGAACGTCCACTTCTCGGCCTGCTTGTAGTCCTTGTACATGAAGGCGCCGGTTCCCGGGGCGATCACTTTGCGCAGATCCTGGTTGTACTTGTCGAGCCAGGCCTTCGGGTAGATGATCATATCGACCCCGGCGAGCGCTTCGAGGAAGAAAGCCTGGGCCTTCTGCAGTGTGAAAACCACGGTCTGGGCGTCGGTCTTTTCGATGCTCTTCACCGCGCTGAACTGGGTGTGCTCGGGAATCGCCATCCCACTCGGCGGATTCAAGATCCGATTGAAGGTCGCGACGACGTCGTCGGCGGAGAAGTCGGTTCCGTCGTGGAACTTCACCCCGGTCCGCAGATGGAAGGTGTAGGTCAAGCCGTCGGACGACACATCCCAGGACGTGGCGAGGTCGGGGATGATCGTCTTCAAGCCGTCGACCAGGTTGCGTCGGACGAGCCCGTTGTACATCTGGCAGAGGACGTTCGTGTTACCACCCTGGTGGATGTCGTAGTGGGCGGTGGTGACGCCGAAGCAGTTGCTGAGGGTGCCGCCGCGCTTGGGGGTGCCATCGGTCGGGCGCATGAACCCGGCCTGGGCGCCCTGGACGACGGTCGCGACGGCAGGCACCGTCGTCGGTGGGGCGGTCGTCGCGGCCGGGGCCGCGGTTGGCGCGGCAGTGGTGGGCGCCGCCGCGGCGGCTGGAGCGCTCGTGGCCGCAGGCTGGGAGGGAGCCTGGGCCGCGGCGGTCGGGGACGCCGACGGCGCTTGCTGTTGGCAAGCGGCGAGGATGGGTGCCAGGGCGCCGGTCGCGATGAACGATCCCACGACCTTCAGCAGGCCGCGGCGGCTCATGGGGTCGCCTGAGCTGAACGACGGCATCGCTTTGTCCCTTCCGTTTGGATTCTTCATGGTGCGCATAACTGTACTGCCGCGTCGGAAGGGAGTCAACAGTCAACACGTGGCAACGCGGTGCGATGGGGGGAGTCAGCCGCGATCCACGGGCGGTTCTGGCTGACGTAAGGACAGGAGTCGAACGTCGTCCATCGGGTAGTCCTTCGGGTTATCGGTCACCAGGATAGCCTGGTGCACCACCGACGCGGCCGCGATCAGCGCGTCTGTCATGGAAAGCGGCAGGCCACGACGGGCGAATTCGTACCGGTAGACACCCGCGCGAGCCGCGACCTCGATGGTTAGATCCCAGAAAGCCAGGGTATCGAAGAACTCATCCCAGGAGTTGCTTTGACGTCGTGGCTTCCGGTCTGCTACCGTAGTGCCCGGGTCTGCTTTGTCATCCAGGCGAGCCTGGTAGCCTGCCAAGGCGGGGCGTGGGGATTTGACCCGCGAAGATTCTCTTTCCTGGGCGGGGTTGGAAGGGTCTTAACCCCTCGAAGATAGTGTGACCGAGCAACCGAGGATGTCGTGTCGAACCAGCCCATGTCGAGCGAGCGCCCGCTTCTCGACGTTCGCGGATTGAAGAAGTACTTCCGGATCAACCGCGGGATTCTCTTTCAGCGCCAAGAAGGGGTCGTCAAGGCGGTCGACGGGATCGACCTGAAGATCGAGCGCGGCGAGACGCTGGGGCTCGTCGGGGAATCGGGCTGCGGAAAGTCGACGACCGGCCGGGCGATCCTCCAGCTCGAGCGGCCCACCGACGGTCAGGTGTGGTTCGCCGGGGAGGACCTCACGCGCCTCGGCGGCGACGATCTCCGACGCATCCGCCGTCGATTTCAGATGATCTTTCAGGATCCGTACGCGAGCTTGAATCCCCGACGAACCGCCGGCGACATCGTCGCCGAGGGGCTGACAGTCCACGACCTCGCCCGCGGCCGCGAGGCGAAAGTGCGTGTCCAGGAGTTGTTCCGAATCGTTGGCCTGAACCCGTCGTTCGTTAATCGATATCCCCACGAGTTCTCCGGCGGCCAGCGCCAGCGGATCGGGATCGCTCGCGCGCTGGCGGTGAATCCGGACTTCATCGTCTGCGACGAGCCGGTGTCCGCGCTGGACGTCTCGATCCGAGCCCAGATCCTCAACCTGCTCCAGTCGCTGCAACAGCAGTTCTCGCTGACCTATCTCTTTATCGCCCACGACCTGGCGGTCGTGCGCCACATCTCCGACCGCGTCGCGGTGATGTACCTGGGGCGAATCGTCGAGCTGGCCGGGCGCGACGCGCTCTACGCGAACCCGATGCACCCCTACACCAGGGCGTTGCTCTCGGCGGTGCCGATTCCCAGCCCCCGGCTGGAGCGCCGCCGCGAGCGGGTCATCCTGGCGGGCGACGCGCCGAGTCCGGCGAATCCGCCGGCGGGCTGCGCGTTTCACACCCGCTGTCCGATCGCGCGTAAGGGTCTCTGCGACCTGAACGCGCCCGAATGGCGCGAGATCGTTCCGGGGCAGTGGGTCGCGTGCCATCTGGCGACGGCGTAAATCCGCCATCCTCGGGCGTCCGATCGATCGCCGGTCTCGTCCTTCTCTGGACTCGCGCCTTCCGAAGATGCAACCGGGGATATTGACACTCGTTCCCCGGGTAAACTAGCATTGGCTCCGTTCGATGTATCCGTCCGACGACGTACAAACGAGAGCGTTTGGAACGCGAGGGCGTCGCGATGATACGCGACCGGTGACACGTTCCCGACGCGCAGCCGGAGCGGGGCGCGGACGTCGCCCATGAGTAACCATCGCCCGAGGCGGCCCGACCGCTTCGGGCGACCCGGTCGCCAGGAGGCGAGAGGAGAGGAATGATGACCGCGCGATTCAGTCGACGAGGTTTTCTCGGTACTTTCGCCGCGAGCGGAGTGGCCACTCTGCTCGCGGCTTGCAGCCAGTCGCCGTCCTCGACGCCGGCGGCAACCCCGGCGGGAAGCAGCGCGCCGCGGGCGACAGCGGCGCCGTCGGGCACGAATGCTACGATCAACATTCTCACCTGGGCGCCGGCGAACGACGTCGGTCGGAATGCCGATCAGAAGTACCTCGAATCCTACGTCGCGTCCAACCACCTCAACCTGACGGTAAAGACCCAGGACGTGCCGTTCGGCACCTACATGCAGAAGCTGCAGACGATGTTCGCCGCGAACGTGGCGCCGGACGTCCTCTGGAACTCGATCTGGCGCACCGGTCCGTTCATCGAGGCGAACAAGCTCATCCCGCTGGACGACTTCATGAAGAGCGACCAGTCTTTGCCAAAATACCGACCGGTCGCCTTCAACGATGGGAAGTACGGCGGCAAGCAGTACGGGCTGCCAACCGCGGCCAGCACCTGGGTTTGTTACTTCAACGCCACCCTCTTCCAGCAGGCCGGGCTGAAAACGCCACTCGAGCTCGAGGCGGCCAACAACTGGAACTGGGATCAGGCCGTCACCGCGGCCGAGAAGATCACCCAGAGCGCCGGTGGCCGCGTGTCCCAGTTTGGCTGGATGACCGACACCCAGTTCTACACCTGGGCGACCTACGCGTATGCGAACGGGGGAGAGATCCTCAGCCAGGACCACAGCAAGTTCCTGGTCGACTCGAAGCAGACCACCGACGCCCTCCAGTGGCTCGGGGACATGATCGTATCGCGCAAGGTGTCCCCGTCGGTCAGCGATCAGCAGCAGGAGGGCTACGTCCCCCGCTTCGCGAGCGGCAAGCTCGGCATGATGAACGACTGGGCTGGCGACGCGATCAACATCCACAACGCCGCGCAGACCAAGTTCGATTGGGACATCATCGCCGCGCCCTGGACCGCGAAGCAAGTCGGCTACTGGCATGCCAACCTGATCGAGATCAACGCCGCGACCAAGGCCAAGGATAGCGCCTGGACGATCTGCGCCCAGCTCGCCAGCACCGGCATCGAGAAAAACCGCCTCCAGGCCGGTATTCCCAACACGCCGGTGATCGACGACCCGGATCTGATCGCGCTCTACACCAAGACGATGCCGATGAAGAACAGCAAAGTCATCATCGATCTGCTCGACAAGGCGATTCCGCTCCCCTACAACGACAACTGGGAGGAGCAGCGCTTCAAGGTCATCGAGCCGTTCATGCAGGAGGTCTTCAATGGGCAGGTCAAGGCCGCGGACAAGATCGCCGAGATCCAGTCCAAGCTCCAATCGATGCTGCCCAAGAACAACTACCTGTAAGAGCGCGGGCGCATGACCACTGCCTACGTGCCGGCCAGGGCGGTCCGCCGCCGAAGCGGAGTGGCGGCGCGATACGTCGTGGGACGGGCGTTATCCCACCTGTTAATGATCGCGCTGTCGATCGTCATGGTCGTCCCGTTCTACGTCATGGTCGTCACGAGCTTCATGTCGCTTGGCCAGGCCTACAGCTTCCCGCCCGCTCTCCTGCCGAGCCCGATCATCTGGAGCAACTATCCCAACGCGCTCGCCCTCGAGCCTTTCGGACGCTACTTTCTGAACTCGACGATCGTGGCGATCCTGATCACCGGGGTTCGCCTGCTCAGCTGCTCGCTCGGCGCCTACGCCTTTGCCCGGTTGACCTTCCCCGGCCGCGACCTCATCTTCTACGTCTACCTGAGCACGCTGATGATCCCCGAGCACGTCACCTTGATCCCCCTCTTCCTGATCATGCGCGTGCTCGGCTGGATCGACACCTACCAGGGGCTCGCGGTGCCGTTCTTCGTCAGCGCGTTCGGGGTCTTCCTCCTGCGGCAGTTCTTCCTGACGATCCC
>JAJPKB010000159.1 GCA_021323915.1 Chloroflexota bacterium
CCGCCAGCGTTTTCTGGACCTGGGCAACCTAGTTGCCTGCAGCAGGTTCGGCTGCTGTTGACCGACCTAACTGACGAGCGCCTTGTAGCGCGGGGGCTTGTCCTCCGCCCGGTCCGGTTGCCCAGAGCGGGGGACAAGCCCCCGCGCTACAAGGCGCTCGTCAGTTAGGTCGGTCAACAGCAGCCGAACCTGCTGCAGGCAACTAGGTTGCCCAGGTCCAGAAGACGCTGGCGGCAAAGTTCCAGGCGGTCGCGGCGCCGATTCCGACCAACTGGGCGAGCAGATAATACACCGCGAGCCGCTGCACCAGGATCGCGAAAACAGCCGACGTGATGGCCAATCCGCCGAGCGAGACCACGTTGAACCGCGCGAAGCGCACCGGCGAGATCGTCCGTTGGCCGAAGGTCCACCAGTTGTTCCAGATGAAGTTGTTGACCACGCTCAATTCCACCGCGATGGCCGATGAGGGCAGGGCTGGCCAGTGAAGCTGCCCGAACAGCACCTGGATGACCACGAGATTGACGGCCACGCCGGTCAGCCCGACGACGCCAAAACGAAAGAGCCTGGTCCAATCGAGCCAGCCCAGCAGCTTGGCGATCACGAAGCGGTGATCCCGGTGCTCCGCGGCTGGCGCGGGACGCCCAGACGAAGACGCCAGACGAGCCAGAGCGCTTCGAAGAAGATTTGACGCGACATTTTCGACTGACCGACCTGGCGATCCACGAACCGAATCGGGACCTCGCGCATGCGCAAACCGTGACGGTGGCACTGCCAGTTCATCTCGACCTGGAAGCCGAATCCGGATGCCTGGATCTGCCCCAGATCGATGGCCGCCAGGGCCTGGCGACGGAAGCACTTGAAGCCGCTGGTCGGGTCGCGAACCGGCAGTCCGAGGATTAGCTGCGTGTACAGCGAGCCGCCGCGGCTGATCAGCCATCGGCTGAAGGGCCAGTTTTCGGCGCCTCCGCCCGGCACGTAGCGCGAGCCGATCGCGACGTCCGCCCGGTCGCACGCCGCGATCAGGCGCGGCACGTCGGCCGGGTCGTGGGAGAAGTCGGCATCCATCTGAACGATAAAGTCGGGCTCGGCGCGCAGCGCCGCGCGGAATCCCGCGACGTAGGCGGTGCCCAGGCCAAGCTTGCCCGTCCGGTGGAGCACCGAAACCCGGCCGTCGAATCGACGGCCCAGGAGCTCGGCCAGATCGCCGGTCCCATCCGGAGAATTGTCGTCGACGACGAGCAGGGCGTAATCCGTTCGTGACAGAAGGGCCGGAGCGATCCGTTCGAGATTCGCGGCCTCGTTATAAGTGGGCATCACGACGAGACAGGTCACTGGGCGCTCCATTCTCCTGGGCGTGATCGCGGGATTGGGTTGGTCTTCACGCAACCGGTGTGCCAGGATTCGGCCGTCGCGCGGCGGCTCCCAGCGTGTCGTCAGGTCACCCATGCGGTAAGGGGATCCTTCCGCTTCGGGACAAGGTTTTGGTCGTGAATACCGCCGACACTCCTGATTCGGTCGGGCGCGAGGCGCTCGGTTCCGTTACAATACGGCCACCATGACTGCCCTTGCCCTGACGCTGGTTCTCGCGTCGGCCGTCGCGCATGCTACCTGGAACTACCTCGCCAAATCCAGCCGCGATACGTTTGCCTTCACCTGGGGGTTCACCACGGTGGCGTCGCTGGTCTATTTGCCGATCGCGATCGTCGTCTCGTCCGCGCGGCCACCGCCGGCGAGCGCACTTGTCTTCGTCGCGGTCACCGTCGCGCTCCACCTGGTCTACTTTGCGCTCCTCAACGCCAGTTACGCGCGGGCGGACCTCTCGGTCGTCTATCCTGTCGCGCGAGGGACCGGGATCATGCTCATTCCGGTGGGCGCCGCGTTTCTGCTCGGCGAGCGCGTCTCAGCCTACGGTGCCGTGTCGATCGCGGTCATCATCCTGGGCGTGCTCAGCGTCCACTCGCGAGGAACCGGACTCTCGGCAATCCGTGGAGTGGTCCACTCGATCGCCGAGCCGGGCTCGCGGCTGGCCGCCCTCACCGGAGTGATTATCGCCGCTTACAGCCTCTGGGACAAGAATTCGCTGGGCCACCTGTCGCCCATCGAGCTGGATACCGGCATCTTCTTCGGCCAGGCGTTGTTCAACGCGCCAATCGTCCTGCGCTGGCGCCGGCCGATGCTCGCGCGCGAGATTCGCGAGCGTCTGATCGCCATTCTGGCCGCCGGCGTCCTGGCGCCGCTCGCCTATCTGCTCGTCCTGACCGCGCTCACTTTCAGCCGAGTGGCCTACGTCGCGCCTACCCGCGAGATCGGCATCGTGCTTGGAACGTTGCTGGGCGCGCGGACGCTCAAGGAGCCCTACCCCGCCAACCGCACGATCGGCTCGGCGCTCATCGTTCTGGGCATCTTCGGGCTCGCCCTGTCCCCGTAAGAGGTGATCAATCGAGCCAGATTGGATTTGTCCAGGCCCTTCGGCCGGCCGCGTCGACGACGGTTACCCGACAGTACGAACCGGCGAACGAGCCGATCGGGAACTCGCACCGGGCGATTCCCGGTCCGGTTTCGTAACGAGCGGCGGACGCGCGTCCGGCGACGAAGATCGACTGCGCCGGCGAACATGTCACCTGGACGCGCTCGCCGTCGAGGCGGACGTCGCGGATCTCCGGTCCCTGGCTGGAATAGAAGTGCCCGGCCTTGATCGCGGCGAGCAGCGCATCGGGGTCGAGCGACTCGGAGCGCACCTGGATCCAGGCGGCGCGGTAGTCGGCTCGCGTCGAAAAGTGGGCGTCGTCGGCGGCGTAGGCAAGCAGACGATGCCCCTGAGCCAGGAGCATGTCTTCCATGTACCAGCTGTCGCCCCGATCGTTGTAGGTGGCGCAGGTCTGGTTGAAGATCTCCACCGCGTGAGCGGCGTCGAGCGACAGCGCATCCGCGAGGGTCAGGCCATACCAGGCCGGGTGGGCGATCCCCACGAACGCCCCGGCGTCCGCGGCCCGGCGGGCGAGCGTGGGACCGGTCTCGGCTTCGCCGGTCGGTGCGAAATCGAGCGGAAGCCCGACCGCGAGGATATGCCAGTTGACGCCCAGCTCGATGCGCGGCGCGTGAAGCTCGGCGCCCAGCAAAGTGGTGAATGTTGACGTGCGGAACTCTCGGGTGTCGACGATCGGAAAGTGATAGCTCTCCAAAAAGTGATCGGTGATCGCGAGAAAGTCGTATCCGTGATCGCGGTAGGCGGCGATCACCTCGGCGGGGCTCAGCTTCCCGTCCGAGCGCGTCGAGTGGGTGTGCAGGTTGCCTCGATAGAAGCGACCCGGCTTGTCGAAGGGCAGCTGGTTCAAGGGATCTGCTCCCGGTTCGGAGGTTGGGTTACTATGATAGCAGCCGCGTCAACGGTGTGGTGTTGTAGAATTGCCACCTGGTGCCCGACCCGGACGGGGGTTTGGGGGCATCCCCCAAGGTCCCTTCCCCGGGGCAGGGTGGTAGGGTACCGACGCGGGTTGCCCAGTTTCTGCACTAAGTCGATGGGCGAGGGTGCGTGGTTGACAGAGCACGTGGTCGGGAAGGTCGACGATCTCCCGGTTGGAACGAAGCGGATCGTCACGGTCGACGGCGTCGAGATCGGCGTCTTCAACGTCAAGGGTCACTTCTACGCGCTTCCGAACCACTGCTTTCACCAGGGTGGACCGATCTGCGAGGGGAACGTCGGGGGCACGGTGATGGCGACCGAGAAAAACGGCTGGAAGGTCGAGTGGGTCCAGGACGGCGAGGTTGTCGTCTGCCCCTGGCATGGCATGGAGTTCAACATAACGACCGGCCGCTGCCTGGCGCGCCGGCGGGCCCGCCTTCGCCAGTATCGGGTCAAGATCGTGGACGGCCAGATCATCGTGGTCGTTTGACCGGGCGACGGCGACCAGGGAGCGACGGGGCGATGGGCGCCACATCCGGATCGCTGCGCTATTTCGTCAAGTGCCGGGTGTGCGATCAGACCTTCTGGCTCGCGAGCAAGAGCGCCCCGCTTCCCGACCACGGCCCCTGGAACCGTCGCGTCGAGGCACGTCCAAGCGGGGGCAGAGGCTGCGCTGGCGCGGGCCATCCCGGCCTCTGGATCGGTGAGAATCTGGACGGTGGCCCGGTTAGCCCACCAGACCGTCCAGCGCGCCCGACGCCCGATACTTCGCCGGAACCTTGATCCGCGGGAACACCTTCAGGGCGTTCGCCCCCATGATCTTGCGCTTGGCGACGTCCGAGAGCGGGAGCTCGAACGCGGCGCGCGGGTGGTCGAAGTCGTGGTGTGGCCAGTCCGACGCGAAAAGCGTGGTATCTTCGCCGTTGTAGATCCGAATCAGGTCCACCAGGTCCTGTCCTCGGGGCGGCTCCTCGATCGGCTGGGTAGCGAAGTACATCTTGTCGATCCACTTGCTCGGCACGTCGTCGTAATACGGCCAGGTGCGACGGTTCTCGTTGAACTCCTTGTCGAGCCGCATGCGGAGGAACGGCACCCAGGTCAGGCCGGCCTCGGTGAAGAGGATGCGCAGCTTCGGAAACCGCACCGGTACGCCCTGCTCGAGGAAGCTCATCAAGTTCGACATCATCGCGAAAACGTGCGACGCGGTGTGCGCGGGAGGGGCGCTGACGAACTGCTCCAGGTTGAAGGGGAAACCCCAGGAGCTACCGGAGACCGAGTGGAGCGCGACCGGTAAGTCGGCCGCCTGGGCAGCTTCGAAGACTTTGTAGTAGCGGCGGTGCCCCCAGAGCGGGTAGACCTGGCAGGTGGGGAGGAAGACCGCGACGAAGCGCGGGTGACCTGCCCAGCGCTCGATTTCACGTACCGCCTCGGCCGGATCCTGGTGCACCGCGATGATGACCCCGTACAGGCCGTTGTCCTGATTCACCCACTTCTCGGCGATCCAGCGGTGGTAGGCGCGGGCGAGGGCCGCGGCGTAGTCCGGATTGGGCATGCCGGCGATCTTCAAAAAGAAGTCCGGAAAGATCACCGCGGCGTCGATCGAGAACTGGTCGAGCTCGCGGCGCATCTGTTCGGCGGTCCAAACGATCTCCTCGCGGGCGCCGCGCAGGCTCGGCAGGGCCGCGCCGGGCAGGGGGCCGCTGGTACCCGAGGCGAAGCCAGGGACGTCGAGATATCGACGAGGAAGGCGTGCCGCGTTGTCCACTGCCTTGCGCCACGCCGGATCCGTGAACGGGGCGAGCTCGGCGGGCGTCTCGTGAGCGTGAACGTCGGCGTCAACGACGAACACGTCGTCGAGGGTGAGCGCCCCCGGGTTTCTCGGAAAGGTTTCGACTGCCATGCGCGGTTCCTCCGATTTGGTGGTTGGCGCGGTCGTTCGGCCGGACCGGACTATCTCCCGCTCGCCTATTATGACACGGCCGGCTGGTCGTGACAATGCGCCTTCGTCGATAGTCGTACATATTTCGGATGATAGACAACAGATTTGGCATTGATGTCGGGCACCCTTCCGGCGGCATTGGAGCTCGTTCGTCCGAGGCCTTGCGGCGGGGGCGGTAAAAGGATAATACTGTGGGGGCTTGCAGGATCAACCGGAGGGATTCGCCGTGCCGTTAGGCTCGTATCCAGTCGTCGACGTCGACGTCCACATCCACGAGCTCGATTCCGATTTGGCCGCGTATTTCGAGATGCCCTGGCGCCGCGTCCTCGAGGACGGCGGCTTGACCCGTGAGGGCGCGAGAAACGTGAAGGGGGAGCGCTTCCTCGATTATCCCGGCTACTCGCCCTTGAGCGCGATCGATCCGATCCTCGGCGAATTGCCGGGCGAGCCGCACCGAATCACTTCGACGGAGATTCTGCGGTCCGACCTCGACCAGCGCGGGGTCGATGCCGCGGTGATATACACCGGCCGTCTGCTGCGCGCGGCCACCAGCCACGACCACAACTACGTGACCATGCTCGGGCGAGCGTTCAATCGCTACCTCGCCGAGCGCTGGGTCGACCCCTCGCGCGGCATCTATGGCGCGATCATGGCGGTGAACCAGTCGCCCGACGACGCCGCCGGGGAGATCGAGGCCTACGCGAAGCGCGATGGCTTCGTCGCGGTGTATTTGCCGACCGCCGGCAACTATCCCCTCTGGGGCGATCGGAGCTACGATCCGATCTTCCACGCTGCCCAGGAGGCGGACCTGCCGGTCGTTCTCCAGGGAGCCTTCACGATTCACACCGTCTTTCCCTACGAGCTTCACCACCTGCCGACGGCGCTGGCGAAGCAGACCCTGTCCCAGGCATTCGGCGCGCTCGCCAACCTCGTCAACATGGTGACCACGGGCGTCCTGACTCGGTTTCCTCGCCTCAAGATCGTCTTCCAGGACGACGGAATCGGCTGGCTGCCGCTTGCCCTGGGGCGCCTGGACCACTTCTACGAGTTCCTGCGGGAAGAGGTGCCCTTCCTGGAATCGCCGCCGAGCGAGTACGTCCGGCGGCAGGTCTATCTGACCACCCATCCGCTCGACGGGACGGGGGATCCGGCATTTCTCGCCGCGTGCCTCGAGGCGGTCGGCCTGGATCACCTGCTCTACGGCTCGGACTGGCCGCACTTCGACGCGACCGCGCCGCGAGAAATCCTGGAACTCCCGATCGGCGACGAGGCGAAGCGCGGAATCCTCGGTGGAAACGCGCGGGAGCTGTTCCGTCTGGGAAAACTGGTCGGCTAGACGCTCGCGCCGATCGCGGCGATCCGTGCGAGGTCCTCGGCGGTGAGGCTGGCGCCGATCGCTCCGACGTGCTCGTCGACCTGGGCCGGCGATTTCGCGCCGACGATGCACGAGGTTGCGCCCGGCTGGGCCAGGGTCCAGGCGATCGCGAGCTGCACCAAGGTCAGGTTCCTCGATCGGGCGAGCGAGGCAAGGTCATCCGCCGCGGCCAGGTAGCGACGAAATGTCTCTTCCCGAAAGCGCGGCATGGCGTGGCGCTCGTCCTCGGCGGCGAACCGATCTTCCGGTCGATACTTCCCGGTGAGCAATCCCTTGGCCAGCGGGCTGTGGACGATCACGCCGATGCCGTTTTCGTGGCAGAACGGCAAGAGATCACGGGCCGCCTCGGCGTCGAAGACGTTGAGCCGCGGCTGGAGCGACTGGATCGGGTAGAGCGCATTGGCGGTGCGCAGTTGATCGACGGTGAAGTTGGAGACGCCGACGTAGCGCGCCTTACCGCTCTCTTTCGCGTCGGCCAGCCCGGCCAGCGCCTCTTCGAGCGGAACGCTAGAGGGATATCGATGCAGCTGATAGAGATCGACGTGGTCGGTCTGGAGTGCGCGAAGGCTGTTGTCCAGCGCCTCGCGTACCCGGGCGCGAGTGAACGGCTCGGCCGACACTTTCGTGGCGACGAAAACGCCGTCGCGCGGGACGCCCCGCAGGGCGCGACCGACGATGCTCTCCGACGTTCGGTAGTACTCCGCGGTGTCGATCGCGGTGATTCCCAGGTCCAGGGCACGCCGAATCGTCGCGATCGCCGTCGCCTCGTCGACCGGTCCCATTCCGCCGCCGACCGGCCACGCTCCGAAGGTGATCGCCGGAATCCGGGGACCGGATCGGCCCAGCTCGCGCTCTTCCACGTCTGATCTCCTCTGTCGGTTCTCGGTCAATCTCGCCGCGAGCGGCACGCACCCCTTCGACCCGCCCCGGACAACGAGAAATCGTGAAGGATTCCCTCCGTGTCCCGGCCTGGATGGACTGTATGCGTGCTGTTTTTATCCAGCGGAGACTTCCGGCTCGATCGTCACCTCGCTCTCGAGGTGGGCCAGGACGTCCTCGGGATTCATCCAGAAAGGGTGATACTGGTCGTCGAGCCAGAGCCGGGTTTGATCGCGGTAGTGCGGGCTGCCCAGCTGCGCCGACTGACCCAGGGTCTGGACCGACTGGAGTCGATCGGGACGGCTCAGGTCGGCCACGAAGCGATAGGTTGACCCCGAGACGACGTTGAACGGGACGCCGCTGCCGTGACCGGCGGCCCGGACGATCGAGCTTCCGCCGCTGGTCGAGAAAGGACCGGTGTTGAACAGTGTCCGGAGGCTCGGCGTCGTGCCCAGGGGATGCGGGTGGGTGACCCGGTGGAGGTCGCCCCATCGCCAGCTTCGGACGTCCGGGCCGGCCGCGTTTTCGAGGGCAGCGAGGGCGCGGCCGAAAGACCGCCGGATCTCGTCGAGCGGATCGGCCGCCGCCAGCCAGGCCGAATCCTCGCCGACGAGCAAGCGCCGGGCGATCTCGCCAACGCGTAATGACGCGGGCTCAACCATGGCGGTGGGAAACCGGGCGCGCGCCAGGGTGAGGCACCACTCTGCCCAGAAGGCAGTCCAGATCGACGGTCCGACGCTGTCGACCGTGTACTCGGCGTCCCAGCTCCGAAGCACGTCGACCGCCTGTCGAGCGGTCGGAGTTTCGCCTTCGCCGACGACCGCTAGCAGCGACGGAACCAGATCGCGGGCGCGCGCGCTTTGCACGTCGCCGTGGATCGCGGCCACTTCCCCGGGGTCGAGCCGTTCTCGGGCGGTGATCCGTTCGCGGATCCGACGCGCGCGGTAGCCGTCCGACCACGCGCCAATCGCCAGGTAGTCCGTGCTGGCGCCGCCGGGCACGTTGTTGGCGGTCGCCAACCAGCCGCGGGCGAGGTTCGCGACGTTCGGCATCGCGTCGAAGTCGACGAAGCTGTTCCAGGCGTCGGCGGGCTCGTTCGCGTTTCGCAGGCCAAGGCCGACGTGCGCGCGGCGCGGGACGAGGCCGGCCGCGTGGTAGCCGAACTTGCCCGCGCGGTCGGCGTAGACGAAGTTGAGTGGTGGACATGGCCACCGTCGGAGCGCCGCGCGCACGTCTTCGGCCGAGCGCGCGCGCAGCAGGCCGAGGGAGGCATCGAATCCCGACGGGACCTCCGCGCCCAGCCAGCGCAAGGAGATTGGCCCGGCGATCCCGAGGCCATCCAGGGAAGGCAGCAGCTCGTCGACGATCGGTCCCCGAGGCGTGCGACGGATTTCGATCGCCTGATCGGGCGCGCCGGCCACGGCGATCGACTGGCGCTCGACGTCGAAGGAACGCCAGGTCGAGCCGTCTCGGTAGCGGCCGGGCTTGGCGGGATCCGTCTCTTCGAGGTAAAGGTCGCGGACCGAGACCGCGTGGTTGGTCAGCCCCCAGGCAACCTCGCGGTTTCGGCCGAGGTAGAGGGCCGGCGTGCCAATGTAGAACGCGCCGGCCGCGTCGAACGACGGGCAGGTGATCTGGGCTTCGAACCACTGACTTGGCGCGTTGAAGATGTTGTGGGGATCGCTGCAGAGAACCGGCGCGCCGGTCGTCGTGTGGGCGCCGGCGACGACCCAATTGTTGCTCCCCTCGTCGAACGCGCCCCCCGACGCGCCCCCGCCGCGCGGGCCGGGGACGATGTTCTCGTCGGCCAGCTCGATCGCCAGGAATTCGGCGAGTAGATCCGGTGGAAGCAGGCGATGAGCCGCCTCGGCGGTGACGATCTGCTCGAGGCGGCCGGTCAACGTCCAGGCGCGGTGCTTCCAGATGGCGATCGAATCCGCGGGGCGCCACGGGCGTGGCTCGTAGCCGAGAGCCTCGAACTCGATCGGCAGGCGGGAGCCGGCCTGCTCGGTCCAGCGGTTGATTCCCGCCGCGAGCGCTTCGAGCACCTCTCGGATATCGGCCGATTCGGTTTCCCAGGCCCGGTCGCCGGCGGCGCCGATCCCAAGCGTGCGCATGGCGCGGTCGCTCGCCACGGCACGTTCTCCCAGGATGGCGGCAAGCTCGCCGCGAACCAGGCGACGTTGGTAATCCAGCTGCCAGAGGCGGTCCTGCGCCATCGCGTAGCCGAGGGCAAAAAAGGCGTCGGGCTCGCTGTCGGCGGTGATGTGCGAGATTCCCCAGGAATCCCGTCGGATCTTAACCGTCGCTCGCACCTGACCGGCGATTTCCTCGCGTCCGCCGAGGAGAAGCGGCAGCTTGCCAGTCAGATAGGCATCGGCTCCCTCCGGGCGCGGGGCCGCGGTCCCGGACGCGAGGGAGCGAAGCCATGCGACGACGACGCTACGCAGATGATCCGGCGGGTAGGATGAGCGATTGATCGGGCCTTCAGTCATAGATTCCTCCCTTGGATTCGTGGACCATTGGCGTAGCGTGAGCCACTGGCAGGGCGAGGCTGAAGGTGCTGCCTCGACCGGGCTCGCTTTCGACCCAGATGCGTCCGTGGGATGCCTCGACGAGCCGTCGCGCGATGTACAGGCCGAGCCCGACGCTCTCGCGGTGCTCGCGCGTCGAGCTGACCCGGCGATAGGGCTGAAACAAGCTGGAGATCTCTTCTGGAGAGATGCCCGGGCCGTGGTCGGCGACCGAGAGGATAACCTCCTCGTCATGTCGGCGCAGGCTAACCTCCACCGGCGTCTCGTCGTCCGCGTACTTCAGCGCGTTGGTGATCAGGTTCATCAAAATCCGCTCGAGGCGGTCCGGATCGACCGTCACCGACGGCAGGTCAGACGGGGCATTCAACCGGACTCGCCGTCCGCGATCCACCCCGATCAGGCGCTCTCTGAGGTCGTGCACGAAGGCGCCGAGGTCCACCGTCTCGGGGTTCATGCGCAACTGTCCTGCCTCCAGGCGCGCCGAGTCGACGAGATCTTGAATCATGGCGTTCATGCGACGGGTGCCCTTTAGAATCGCATCCACACTGTGCTGGGCCAGGGATTCCGGTTGAGCTCGGGGAATCTCCCCTTCGAGGATGTGCGCGTGTCCCTGGATGATCGCAAGCGGAGCACGCAGGTCGTGGGAGATCGTATGGACGTATTCCTCGCGTCGAGCCTCCTGCTCGCGAATCTCGGACGCCATGCGGTTGAACGCATCGGCGAGCTCCTCCAGCTCGGCGGGACCGGTCACCTTGACTCGACGGCTCAATTCGCCGCGGCCAATCGCCGTGGCGTGATCCCGAAGGTGGTCGATCGGATGAGTGAGGGTGCGGCTGGTGCGAAGCGCGACGAGGAAGGCGATCAGTCCGACGACCAGGAGAACGATGAAGCTGCCCAGGAAGTCGCGCAGGTCCGACATCGCCACCTCGGCTTCCGGTCGGTCCGCGATGGCGACCCAGTGGATCGAGGTGATCGGCGCGAGTCCGCCGATCTGCGTTTGGCCGTCGATCGGCGATTGGTAGGCATCCGCGACCTCATGGCCGGCGAGCGCCGTCTGGAGGAGCGGCATCGTATCGATCCAATCTCGCTGTGCCCAGGACAGACCGATCTCCGGATAGTGGTAGACTGCCCAGCCGTGGCGATCGACGATCGAGAAGCTGCCCTGTCGACCGCGGACGACCGTGAGCACGCTATCCAATCGGGTTGGATCGACCTCGGCGATGACAATGCCGCGGAGAGGCCGGTCGGTCAACCGGATCGATCGGGCGATGACGAAGACGGGCTGGCGATCCACCTTGCTCTGAAATAGGTCGCTGACCACCCAATCCTGTCCGCCGGAGAGCGCCTGAAAGTAATCAAGGTCGCGCACGTCAAGATTGGTGGCGGCCGGCTCGCTGGAGGCGACGACTTGCCCAGCTGGACTTACCCAGGCGAGGTCGCGAACCGAGGCGTACTCTCGGTTGTTTGAAACGAGAATCTCGCTCATCTGCTCGGGGGTGAGGCTGGCTTGCTGGGTCAGCTGGAGGCCGACGGCTTGCTCCTGGTGAAGGACATCGTGGACGTAAGCGTCGAAGAGCGCCGAGACCGATCGCGCCAGCTCGAGGTTCGCCTCGAGCTCCTGAGCGCGCCGCGATTGCAGCCGAAAGCGGTACACGACGGCCTGAGTGATGAGGACCGGCACGAGCACGACCAGGAGGAGGAACAGCAGAGTTCCCTGGATGCCGACCAGCGGCAACCAGCTGACGCGCCTTTGCCTCCGACGGTTAACCGCGTCTCCTGGCGTCGTCTCGGCTGGGGTCGGGTTCGCGGACGACTTCGCATCCATGGTCGTTGGGCAGCCTACCCTGGGCCTGACGTCGTGCCATGCATGCGTCCGGCGCAACAGCCTGGCAGAGTATATCTTATGCGAGCTGACGGGGCGGCACAAGGGGATGACGACGGGCGGTCGAACAAGGGACGGTGGCGCGGGACCGGCGCGACCTGCTGGCCGCTTCCGCGCCACCGGTGCTGTCGAAGATACTCGATCAGACGGGGATCACATTGTCCCGGACAGACGACGCTCGACCTCTTCGCGGGACGTTGGCTGCGTAAGGTCGCGGACCAGCTCGTAACCGACCCACCCACCGGAAAGGCCGACGAGAGTGTACACCAGGCGCGTCATGAAAGTGTCGGTCCCAAACAGCGCCTCGACGAGATTGAAGTTGGTCAAACCAACCAGGCCCCAGTTGATCGCCCCGATCGCGCTCAGGGCCTTGAACAGATTGGAAATCATCGTGCCGCTTTGCACCTGAACGGTCCTCCTTTCTCGGTGTTGAGTAGTCAGCGCCAACCCATCTCGGAGATGGGCAAAGCCGCCCAGGCAAGATCGGCGCCACCGTGCCGGCTATTGACGAGACGGAAGACGCCTGGTACATTAGTAGTTGCTGATATTACTACTAAAGACCGGTGGCCAATGGAGCAGCTCGACGACCTTTGCGCCCTTGGATTTTCGCCGCACGAAGCGCGCGTTTACCTCACCCTGCTTCGTCAGCCCTCGGCTACCGGCTACGAAGTTGCCAA
>JAJPKB010000023.1 GCA_021323915.1 Chloroflexota bacterium
CCGGGACTGCTTCGGAGCCGAGGTCGAAACCTTCGACCCCGCCGATCCGACCGCGCTCGCCCGGGTCAACCGTTGGGTGAGCGACCGGACGCGAGGCAAGATCCCGCGAATCGTCGAGAGTCTGCCGACGCTGACCGCGCTCCTGGTGCTTGACGCGATCTACTTCAACGGCCGCTGGCAGCGCGCGTTCGACCGGTCGAAGACGCGCGACCGCCCTTTTCACCGGCCCGGCGGCGACGACCGGTCGGTGCCGATGATGGAGCAGGCCGGCCGCTTCCCGTATCTCGAGGATCGGCTTGTCCAGGCGGTCGGCTTGCCGTACGGCGACGGCGGGATCGCGCTGGAGATCTTTCTCCCGCGCCCCGGCGTCGCCGCCTCGGCGCTGCTCCAGGCCCTCGACGCCACTAGCTTCGACCGCTGGACGCGGGGGATGTCGCCCCGCGAGGGCGACGTCGTCGTGCCGCGGCTGGGCCTGAGCCACACCCGGGACCTGCGCGACGCCCTGATGAGCCTTGGTCTGAACGATGCGTTCACGCCGGGCCGCGCCGACCTCACCAGGGTCAGCGCAACCTCTGGCCTGTCGATCGGCGACGTCAAGCAGCGCGCGGTCATCCAGGTCGACGAAGCGGGAACCGTCGCGGCCGCGGTCACGAGCATCGGGCTGGTCGCGTCGGCGATGACCCTGCCACCCCGGCGGTTTCACTTCGTCGCGGACCGACCGTTCGCGTTCGCCATCCGCGACCGCCAGTCCGGCGTCGCGCTCTTTCTGGGCGTCGTTGCCGACCCGTCGGCCACCTGAGCGGCTGGTGATCCGAGATAGGCGCTGGCCCGATCGGTTCCCTCCCACGCGGGACTGGCGCTCGGCCAGCCGGTAGCGCGGGACGGCTCTCAAACTGTCGACGGAAGACGGAGCCGCGTTCGGTACGTCCTATCCCCAGCGCCAGAGCTTGGCGGCGGTGTCGCCGAGGATCCAGCGACGCTCTTCGTCGCTCAGGTCGAGCGCTTCCTGAAAGAGCTGGACCGTCTGCTGGTAGGTAGATCGGGGATTGTACTGGGCGGTGGGGAAATTGCTGCCGTACATGCACCGCTCGGGGCCGAAGGCGTCGACGATCCGACGGGCCATCCAGTGGACGTCCTCGAACGGGTACGCCTGGTGGCTGGCCGCGCCGAAGAAGGTGAGCTTGGCGTAGACGTTCGGGTAACGCGCCATGGCGAGGACGGGCGCCAGGTTCGGCTCCTTCGGATCGACGTCCGGCGAGACGTATCCGCAGTGGTCGAGAATGATCGGCAAGTCCGGGAACTGCTCGGCGCGGCGTGCCAGCAAGGGGTACTCGTCGAGGGCCGCGCAGGCGTCGAGAGCGATCCCGAGCTCGGCCGCCTTTGCCCAGAGCGGCGTCGTCGACGGGTCGTCGTAGGGGCCAAGGTTCATGACACGGCCGTGGATGCGCAGCCCGCTGACCCCGTGCTCCCGGACGTACCGCTCGAGGCGGTCTGGACCACCCGGATCGCGGGGATCGACCAGCACCGCGACCGCCAGCCACGAGCGGTTCTCCGGCAGGACGTCCCGCACGTAGCGCATATCCCAGCGGTACGGCCAGGGCGAGATCGTGACCGCCCGATCGACGCCCGCCGCGTCCAGCTGGCGCTTCAGCAGCTCGACCGATCCGTCGGTCAGCGGACGGTACGAGGCGTTGGGATCGGCAAGCGGATAGCGCGCGACATCGGGGGCGAAGAGATGGGTGTGGGTGTCGACGATCATCTCTCGGTTGGCTCCTTCGAAGCGATTGTCGAGTGCGACCCGGCCGAGGCGTGGTGCCTCGCTCACCGATGGACCCCTGCCTCCCAAGTGCGGATCAGCGGTCGAAGGTCGGCCCAGAACGCGTCGGGAATCGACTCGGCGCCCGCCAGCGCGTTTGCCCGCGCCTCCTCCGGCGTCCGGGCACCCGGGATCACCGTAGCGACGACCGGATGGCGGGTGCAGAATTGAAGCGCCGCCGCGAGCAGGCTGACGCCGTGCCGGGCGCACACGTCCTCGATCTTGCCCACGTGGGCAAGACAGTCGGCGGAGAAGCGACGCCCCGGATACGTCTCTCCGGAGCGGACGCCGGTCGCCAGTAGTCCCTTTTCCAGCGGAACAGCGACGACGACCCCCATTCCGAAGCGCTCGGCCGCCGGGAAGATCCGCTCCAGCGCGACCTGGTTCAACAGGCTGTAGGCCTCCGGCACGACGGCGATCTCAAACTCGCCGGTCTCGACGTACGGCGCGTTCTGCTGAGGGTCGTTCACCGCGATGCCGACGTGGTCGACCACTCCTTCGGACTGGAGCTTGCGCAGGGCAGCCAGTGCACCGCCTGGCGCCATGACCCGCTCGAGGAGATCCTTTGGCGCGTCGTGGATATAAAGGAGCGGAAAGTGGTCGATGCCGAGGCGCTCCACGCTACCCTGGATGCAGCGCATCGCCATGTCGTACGAGTAATCGAAGCCGGTCGGCCAGTGACCGACCTTCGTCTCGACGATCGCGTTCCGGGCGAGATCGGGCCGCTCGCGCAGCGCCCGTCCGACGATGCGCTCGCTCACGCTAGCGAGGTACAACGGCGCGGTATCGATCAGAGTGACCCCGGATTCCAGCGCCGCCCAGACCGTCCGAAGCGCCAGATCTTCGTCGAGGATATCGTTCTTCAGTCCCAGCCAGGCGCAGCCAACCCCTACGGTCGACACGGCGATGCCGGTTCTTCCGAGCGTTTTGCGAGGCAGGTCGGGCGCGGGTGAGGCCATGACAGAGTCACCTCCGCGAGTTTACGGCGATTGTATCACCGACGGCCAACGCCGTCAGACTCGTGCTCGACGTGCTCGCGATCGATCTGAACATCCCCTTGACAACGCGGATACGATATGAAAGGTACATCTCTACACCGCACATCCGTGCCCGACCGCCTCTGGCCGTTCTCCCACGGCCCCGGGCACAGGTGGGCCGACGCGCCGGTCCAGGTGGAGGGGGGACACTGTGCATTTCGATTCGCCGCGGGTACTCCTGATCGAATACGAACCGAACCTTCGCGAGCTCGAAGCGCTGATCCTGCGCGAAGCTTCGTACCGAGTCGTCGTGGCGTCGCCCACCGTCGATCCGGTGCGCGAGGCCGAGCGGCTCTCGCCCGACGTCGTCCTCGTCGACGTTCGCCCGCGCGAGCCCAGGGATTGGCTCACCATCGATTGGCTTCGTGCCCACCCCGTGCTCCGCTCGGTGCCGGTCGTCGTGGTCTCGGCGGCCGAGCGGATCGTCGCTCAGGCGCACGCCGCGCCGAACGTGCGGGGGTCTCTGCACCTCCCCTTCGACGTCGGCGCACTCCAGCATGCCGTGGCCCTGGCGCTGAGCGACCCACCAATCGCCGCGCTGCTTCCGCCGGCGACCGGACCGGTCCCTCGCGAGGTCGCCCAGACCGCCGACGCGCTCCTCAAGGAAGCGCGAAGCATCGTCCTACGCACCCTGGAACGGCTTCGGCGGTCCGAGCCTTACGCCGACCACTTTTCTGAGTTATCGGCGGCTTTGATCGACGATCTGCCCGCGGTCCTCGGGGCGATCGTCAACGCGATGCAGCGCGACCTACCGCCGGCTACCCTGACGGCCGTTCCGGCGGTAGCCCAGGCCATCGCCCGGCACGTCGAGTCGCGCGACCGACAGGGAGTCGGGGGCCTGGGCGCGATCCGCGAATACCGGGTCCTGCACGACGAAATGGTCGCTTTTCTGAGACAACAGATCGGCAAGGACGCCCGGGCAGCCGAGGGCTCGGAGATCGACCGGGTTATCGAGCGTTACGTCACGGCGCTCGTTCAGGTTGTCGTCGAGCAGCTCGACGGTCAGATCGCGGGTCGCGGGCGCGAATCACCCGATCCGATCGGGGTCTGAAGTGGCTGGCTGATCTGTTCTTTCGACTACCAGGCGATGGGCAACGCGAACGGCCGGTAGCTGGCGAGCGAGCAGACTAGTTGACAGAAGCACGGGTGGTGTGGTTAGCATGGGGAAGCCTGTCCACGCCCGCGCGTTAACCGGATCACGACGGTCGGAGAACGCCCATGTCGCCGCCGGCGATGCTCGGCTATGGAGTTGCCCTCCTGTCCTGCCTTCTCGTCGCCCTCCTCTCGGCGCTCTTCCGTCCGCTGCTCGTCTACTCCCCGTCCGCGCTCTTTTTCGCCTCCGTCGCGATCAGCGCGCGCTTCTTCGGACGCGGTCCAGGGCTGCTCGCCACGTTGCTCTCCGCCCTGGTCTTCGATTACATCAGTCTTGAACCACCGTTCGCGTTCAACTTCACATTCCCCATGCCGCTGGTGTCGCTGATCGAGTTTGTCCTCGTCGCCTTGCTGATCACCTACCTGAGCGACAGCCTGCGCGTCGCGCTGCGTCACGCCCAGACCAACCTGACGCTGCTCGACACGCTCCTGGCATCGGCGCCGGTCGGGATGGGGTTTCTGGATCGCCAACTGCGCGTCGTCCGCATCAACGACGAGCTCGCGCGCCAGGACGGGACGACCAGATCCAACGCCCAGGGGCGCCCGACGCGCGAGCTCGTTCCCGACCTGTGGCCGAAGATCGAGCCGCTGCTGGCCCGCGTGCTATCAACCGGCGAGCCAGTGATCAACAAGGAAGTGACCGGCGAGGTGCCATCCCGTCCCGGCGAGTCGCGGTCTTTCCTGGTAAGCTATTACCCGGTGCGCGGCGAGCGCTTGGAAGTCGAGGGAGTCGGCAGCGTCGTCGTGGACATCACCGAGCGTAAGCGCCTGGAAGACGAGCGAGCGCGGCTTTTCGATCGCGCCCGGACCGCCGAGGCCCGTTACCGCGCCCTCTTCGAGAATCTGGCCGATCCGATCTTCGTGGTCGGCCCGGACAGCCGCCACCTCGACGTGAACCGCGCCGCGAGCGATCTGCTGGGTTACTCCCGCGAGGAGCTTCTTAGCCGGTCGCTGTCGGACGTGGTGGCAATAAAACCCGATTGGACCGAGCGTGAGTTCGCCCACCTCGTGAGCACGGGCAGTTGGAAGGGGGAGCTCGAGCTTCGCCGTCGCGACGGGTCGTCGGTGCCGGTCGAAGCGCAATCCATCGCCGTCGCTCTCCCGACTGAAACCGTGTACGTCACCGTGGTGCGCGATCTGATAGAGCGACGGCAGGCCGTGGCAGACCGCGTGCGGCTCGCGCGCGAGGAAGCCGAGCGCTCGGCGGTCGAGCGGGAGCGCTCGCGGCTCCGGGCGATTCTCGATCAGGCGCCGGCCGGAATCAGCTACGTCGACGCCGCGACGCGCCGGGTCCTGATGAACGCGCGCGCCAGGGAGATCCTCGGATTGTCGTCGGCCAGCGATTATCCGCTGGAAGAGTTCATCAGGCAGGTTCGCGAGCCCGATGGTCGGCGACCCAACCAGGCCGAGCTACCCGCGCTCCGGGCCCTGCGGGGTGAGTCCACGCTCGATCGGGAGCTGGCGATCGTTCGGTCCGATGGCCAACAGGTTCCGATTCTCCTGAACGCCGCCCCGATCTACCGGGGGCCGGACCAGATCGACGGAGTGGTCGTGGCCTTTCAGGACATCGCCAGCCTCAAGGACCTTGATCGGATGCGCGAGGAGTTCATGAGCGCGATCGCCCACGAATTGCGCAGCCCGATCGCGGTCATTCGGGGGCATGCCCAGCTGGCGATTCTCCACGGTGCGCTGGCGGACCGCGCGCGCGACGCGTTCGCGGCGATCATTCCTCAGACCGATCGTATCGCGCACACGATCGACGACCTGTTGCTCGTCCTTCGCCTGCGGCCGGGACCCCGAGCGCTGACGGTCGAGCACCTCGATCTGACCGAGGTCGTTCGGGTCGTCGTCGCCCGAACGGCACAGGACCGGCCGAGCTATACGCTCCATTATCGCGACGACGGCCCGGTCGACCTCGACGCGGATCCGTCGCTGCTCGATCTGCTGGTAACCAGGCTCATCGACAACGCGATACGCTACTCACCCCGCGAGTCCTCGATCGACGTCAGCATCCAGCAAATGGGGGACGAGGCGGTGGTCTCGATCGCGGATCACGGCGTGGGCATCCCACCGGAGCGTCAGGCACACGTCTTCACGCCGTTCTACGAGCCGGTTCCCTCCGGCGCGCCCGGCTACGTCGGAGTGATCAGCCTCGACCTCTACCTGAGCAAACAGATCGTCGAGGCGTTCCAGGGGCGGATCTGGTTCACCAGCACGCCGGGGCAAGGCTCGACGTTTTACTTCGCTCTCCCGCTAACCGGCGCCCGGTCGAAGGCGGCGGGCCCGTCCACCGCCCGCGGATGGCAGGAACCGTCACGATGACGGCTTGACGGGAGCGGCCACCTTTCGCAGCCGCGCCCGCTGGCGCAGCAGCAGCCAGGGCCAGCGCGGCGGATCGAGAACAGACAGTGCCTGCCCCCCGGTCAGCCGCCGCGGTCTGACTTCCTCGCGCCGTCTGGCAATGACCGACGGCAGCGTCACCAGGCCGGCGGCCCTTCCGGCCAGACCGGCCAGTCGATCCGCTGGCGAGCCGCCGTTGACCAGGATGGCGATCAGCAGCCCGGTCAGGTCGTAGGCCAGGATGAACGGCAGGTAGAGCCAGATCGCCGGCGATGGATAGTTCTTGGCGATCATCCAAACTTTGTTTCGGCCGAGCTGATACCGCTTGAACCGCGAGTTCTCCCCGGCGGTGGCCGAATGACGGTGAAGGGCGCGCGCCCGGGGGGCGTAGACACACCGCCAGCCGGCGAGCCGGGCCCGCCAGGCGAGGTCGACGTCTTCCAGATAGCAAAAGAAGCTCTCGTCGAACCCGTCGACGTCGTCGAAAAGGCGACGGGCGTAGAGCGCCGCGGCGGCGCACGGACCAAAGAGCTCCTGGTCGGTCTCGGCAGGATTGTCGGCCAACCCGTTGTTTCGGTCCCAGGCGATGCCAACCCGATCGAGGCAAACGCCGGCGGCGTCGATCGTCGTGGGACGGTGCGCCAACAGGAGCTTGGACGCGACCATGCCGACGCGCGGATCGCGAAGGGCCACGCGCACCATCTCCTCCAGCCAGGTGGGCTCGGCGAACGCGTCGTTATTGATCGTCGCGATGAGCTGCTCGGTCGCGGCCCGAATCCCGGCGTTGCACCCTCCGGCGAAGCCCCGGTTCTCGGTCAGCGCGACGAGGCGAGCCTCCGGAAACGCCTGGCGAACGAGGTCGACCGATCCGTCGGACGATCCGTTGTCCACGACGATGATCTCGCGATTCGGGTAGGTTTGCCGACGGAGGCAGGCGAGGCACTCGCGGGTCAGCTCGCCGCCGTTGAAGTTGACGACGACGACGGAGACGAGCGGCGACTGGCCCGCGCCCAATCCGATCTCGCCGAGCGGGTCGGCTTCGCCATCGCTCACCGGCTCAGGTCCTCCCCGACGGCTCCGGGCGTTCGGTCACCGCATGGCCCCCGGGTCCCGGCAGCCGCGCCTTTTCACGGTTTGTCGCCTCTTGCTCGATCAGCGTGTCGAGGTCGCGATAGGCGTAGATGGTCGGCGCACCGTCGGCCGGCAGCCCGCCGGTGTCGGCGGTCGGGCCGTAGGTGCTCCACACCTCTCGGTTGAGCACCCGCAGCATGTTCGTCAGCTGGCCCCGGTGATGGGCGGTGTGGGCGATTCGCCGCACGACGATCCAGGCGCGGCAGCGGCTCACGTCGAAGAAGCGTACTTCTTCTTCCCACCAGGTGTCGTTGGTCTGGCCCAGCCGGACGAGGCGCTTGCCGGAATCCTCGGCGTAGCGCCGGATGAACTCCAGACGCGTCTCGACCGAGGGCAGCGGCGGTGCGCCCACATCGATGCCCAGCATGTTCTTGAACCAGAGGTTCTCGCTGACGCACTGGTGAGCCATCTGCTCGTGCAGGTTGCGACCCCGCCGATCGGTCGGATGCGGGCGCACCGCCATGTCGACGTCGTCGAACATGCTCCACACGCTCAAGGTTTTGAGGCGCTCGGTCTCGTAGGTATCGACGAGAAACTGGTACCGCATCCTTCGCTCCTTTCGGCACGGCCTTCGTTACCAGATGCTACATCGCCGCGGTCCCTGCCGTCATCGTTAACCGGTCGTTTACACCCGGAAACTCCCGCGGCAACGGTCACGCTGCACGATACACCAGGATGATCGGCCGCCCGAAAGGAGTGTTCACTCCCATGGTAACTCATCTGTCGAGCGATGCCCGGATCCGCGAGGACGTGCTCGCCGAACTTTCCTGGGACTCGCGGTTGGACGCGACGTCGCTCGGCGTTCAGGTCACGAACGGCGTCGTCACCCTCACCGGCTCGGTCAAGAGCTACGCCGAGAAGCTGGCCGCCCAGGAAGCGGCGCACCGGGTCGAGAGCGTGCGCGACGTCGCGAACGACCTCCAGGTCGTGGCCGATGGAGCCCACGCCCGCTCTGATACCCAGATCGCCAGGGCGGTGCGCCAGGCTCTCGAATGGGACGTCCAGGTGCCCCACGAACGTATCGACTCGACGGTCGACGACGGCTGGGTCACCCTGACCGGTGACGTGCACGCGTGGAGCGAGCGCGCCGATGCCGAGCGCGCGATTCGCTTCCTGGCGGGGGTCCGTGGCGTCACCAACCAGATCGACGTGAAGCCCGAGAACCTCCGGGCGGACGAGATTCGCCGGGCGATCGCCCGCGCCCTGGAGCGTCGGGCCGAGCGAGAAGCGAAGCACGTGCGCGTCGAGGTACGGAACGGCAAGGTGACGCTGACCGGGCGCGTGCAGTCGTTGAACGAGCTGCAGGCGATTCTCGGGACGGTGGAGCACGCGCCGGGCGTCCGCTCGATCGAGGATAACCTGAGAATCGAGCCGTAGAGCAAAATCGATGACCGATCAGCCGAAAGACCGTCGTCCAAACCACGACGGTGACCCTCAATCCGACGATCGACGAAGCCGTGTCGATCGATCGGATCGTGCTCGGGGAAATCAACCGCTGCCGGCTCGACGCGCTCGATCCGGGCGGGAAGGGCCTGAACGCGAGTCGGATATCCGGCGGCTGGGCGTCCCGACGCTCGCCCTGGGATTTCTCGGCGGGGTGACCGGCTGGATGGTCCGGGCGCGCCTCGACGCCGAGGGGGTGCCGCACGCCTTCGACGAGGTGGATGGTCTCACTCGGCTCAACGTGATGGCCTACGAGACGGCGAGCGGTCGACGGACGCGCATCTACCTGCCGGTTCCGCGGGTGGACCCGGCTCACCTCGACGACCTGATCAGCGAGGGAGATGCGGGTCCCAGCATTGTCAACGCCGCACGCACCCTGCCGAGCTGCCTGATTGTTATGTCCACTCACGGCCGCTCCGGGCTTGGCCGCTGGATCTACGGAAGCGTCGCCGACGAGGTCATCCGAACCGCCGAAGTCCCGGTCGCCCTGGTGCCGGCGGCGTGTCAGCGATGATGGACCACCGAGCGCACCTTTCGTATTCTCGTCCCGCTCGACGGCGCGCCACTCGCCGAGACGGCGCTCAGCCTGGCGAAGGAAATCGCCGACGTCGTCGGCGGCGCCCTGGTGCTGGTGTGAGTCGTGGCGCCGGCCATCTTCACCTATTCCGACCCGTTTCTCTACGCGGCCTACGATCCGACGATTCTGATCGAAGAAGCCGAAGAGTATTTGAAACAGGTCGCGGATACCCTCCAGGCCGAGGGTCGCACTGTAAAATGGCGATCCGAGCTCGACTTTCCGGCCTCGGCGATATCCTACCTGGCCCGCGAGGAAGACGTCGACCTGATCGTCATGGCGACCCACGGAAGCGGCGGGCTGACACGTCTGGTGATGGGCAGCGTCGCGACCGGCACCATTCAGCATGCGACGGTCCCGGTGCTCCTGGTTCGACCAACGCCGGTGGTGGAAGCCGCGCCCGAACCCGTTCAATCGACCGGTGCCGCACCGAAGAACCCCGCCGAGAGCGCTCGTGAGGTCGTGGCCGGAGCATCGCAGCCGACGTCGTGAGCTTCTGAAAGCCCGAATCTGGAGACGACACCCCGCGTTCCGCGGTTGTCTTGACGGTAAGACCGTGCGCACCTATGCTATGGTTTCCAACGTCGATGGCACTCGCACCGTGGCCGTGCCGGTCTGGCGCGATGGGAGAGCGGGGATCCCGACGCGGAGGGGAACCAGTGGGCCACCCACCCAACGAGGTGCGCATGGCCGATTTGCTGGGAGCGTTGTCCCTGGCGGCCGACCTGGGAGTCGGACTGTCGGCCGAGCACGCCGCGCGCTCCTGCTATATCGGTCTGCAGATCGCGGTCGAGCTGGGACTCAACTCCGAGGAGTACGCGGATCTCTACTACGCCGCGCTCCTGATGGACGCCGGCTGCACCGCTTTCACCAGCCAGCTCGGAGCCTACATCCTCGGCGAAGAAATCTCGGCTCGCCGTGACCTCTACTTTCACACCGACGTCGGCAATCCGCTGGCGGTCATGGGCTGGCTGGTGCGCTACATGGCGGCCGGTCAGCCGTTCCCGGTTCGGGCCTCGCGCTCGGTCGATTTCGTGCTGCACGGCAAAGATCGGATGCGCGAGGGCTTCCGTAACACCTGCGACGCGGCCTGCCGACTGGCCGGGCGGCTCGGGATGTCATCCCGGGTCCAGAATGCCCTGCGCTCCATCTTCGAGCAGTGGGATGGCGGCGGGATGCCGCTCGGACTGCGAGGCGAGGCGATTCCGCTCATCTCCCGCATCGTCTACGTGACCGGCTTCCTGGAGGTGTTCCATCGCCTGGGCGGCCGTGAGACGATGCTGGGGCTCGCGCGAGTGCGCCGCGGAAAATCCTTCGACCCTCGGGTCGTCGACGCGTTCGAGGCGGCGTCGGCGCGCCCCGGATTCTGGGAGACGCTCGATCGCGAGTCGATCTGGGAGACGGTGCTGGCGCTCGAGCCCGAGTCGCCGCGTCGATTCATCTCGGCCGAGCGGGTCGCCGATCTGGCCTTTTCCTTCGCCGACTTCACCGACCTGAAAGCGCCCCATCTGGTCGGACACTCTCGACGGGTCGCGGAGATCGGTCGCCGGCTTGGCGAGCGACTGCGGCTTCCCGCGGCAACCGTTTCCACCCTCCACCTGGCAGGGCTGCTGCACGACCTCGGCCTGGTCACGCTCCCTTCGTTTGTGCTGGGCAAGGCCGAGAACACGCTGAGCCCGGCCGAACGCGAGATGTTCGAGCTGCATCCCCACCACGGCCAGCGCATCGTCGCCCGGATACCCGCTTTCGACGCGGTTGCCGAGCTGGTCGCGGCCCACCACGAGCGGATGGATGGCCGCGGATTCCCCCGGGGCCTGGCCGGCGCGCAAATCCCAGTGGGGGCGCGCCTCATCGCGGTCGCCGACCGGTTCGACGACCTGACCCACGGGGCGCCCGGTCGTGAGCCGCTGGAGCCGGCCGCCGCTCTGCGCGTCATGCGCGACGAAGTGGGAGGAAGCCTCTGGGCGGAGGCGTTCGAGGGGCTGTGCGAAGACGTCCGCGAACCGGGTGTCGCTTCTCCGCGGATGCGCCGGCGCGGCTGGCCAAGTGGGCTCACCGATCGCGAGGTCGAGGTTCTGCGGTTGCTCACCCGAGGCCTCAGCCGCCGCGAGATGGCGGCGGCGCTGGTGGTGAGCGAGAGCACCGTACGCGCGCACCTCGAGCACATCTACGCGAAGATCGACGTCTCCAGCCGCGCCGCGGCCACCCTCTTCGCGGTCGAGCACGACCTCCTGGCCTGAGCGCGGCCATTCCCGTCCCCCAGGTTCCTTTTCCAATATCGGACGTTCGTCCGATGCGCGTCCGGCCGGCTTCAGCGAAACTTGGGTCATCCCGAGAGGGCGGCCCGCGCAAGATACGGGAGCGCGAAGTCCACGCCGGTATCGAGGACTAAGCGATAGCCCCGGGAATCCTCCGGCGACTATCGGGCTGCCGCGGTGCGGGAGCGACGCGTGTGAAAGGAGAATGACCCATGGGATACCTGCTCGAAGGAAAGCTCCTCGAAGCCTGCTCCTGTAGTGGACCCTGCCCGTGCTGGGTTGGCGATGACCCGGATGGCGGGTCCTGTGACGCCTTTCTGGCCTATCACTACGATCGCGGCCAGATCAACGGCGTTGACGTCTCCGGCCTGACCCTGGGAATCGTTGCCCGCATTCCGGGCAACGTGCTTCAAGGGAAGTGGAAAGTCGTCGTCCAGGTCGACAGCCGCGCGACGCCCCAGCAAAAAGAGCTGATCCTGGGCGCGCATACCGGTCAGTTTGGTGGTCCACTGGCCGACCTCGCGCCACTGATCGGCGACGTCGTCGCCGTTCAAGACGTGCCCATCGAGTTCAACCTCGAAAGAGGTGAGGGGACGATCCGGATGGGCGACGGCGTGTCGGCGGAGATCCACCCCTATACCGACACCCAGGGACGGCCGACGAAGCTCGTCGACACCGTCTTCAGCACGATTCCCGGCTCGCCCGCGTACGCGGGAAAGGCGACATCCCACCGGGTAAACCTTCCCGACCAGGGCTGGCGATGGGAGTTCAACGGCCGCAACGCCGTACTCGGCGATTTTCGGTTCGAAGTGTAGGAGGCGAGGCGATGATCGGTATGTTGCGCACGCCCGAGGACCACCGCTGGTACCGTCTCTCGGTCCTCGGGCTGATCGTCGCGACGTGGGTCGCCCTGGCGATCTGGGGGGTATCCCCGTACCGGTGGATGCTCGACCACGACTCGATCGCGGCGGGAGAACTGCCGATCTATCTCGGGTTGCCGATCTTTGTCGTCGGCTGGACGCTGATGACCATCGCGATGATGCTTCCCGGCAGCCTGCCGCTGATCAACCTGTTCCGCCGCATGGTCGCGCCCCGGCCGGATCGCGTTCGCCTGGTGATGTGGCTCCTATCAGGCTACCTCGGCGTGTGGTCTGGCTTCAGCGGTCTCGTCTATCTCGCCGACTATGGTCTGCACCGCCTGGTCGATAGCAGCAACGTGGTCAGCGACGCCGCGGCCGACGGTTGGATCGCCGCGATCGTCGTTCTGCTGGCCGGCATCTATCAGTTCACGCCGCTCAAGGAAATGTGCCTGAAACAGTGTCAATCTCCCTATTCGTTCCTGGCCGGGCACTGGCGCGGGATGGACCAGACACGAGACGCCTTCCGGCTGGGCGGCCGCCACGGCCTCTTCTGCCTCGGGTGCTGCTGGTCGCTGATGCTGCTGATGATCGCGCTGGTTGCCGGAGTCAACCTCGCCTGGATGCTCGCGCTGGGCACGGTGATGGCGATCGAGCGGAACACCGTCCGGGGCCGCCGGCTGACCCGCCCGCTGGGCGTCCTCTTGATCGCCTACGCGGCGATCTTGCTGCTCGCATAGAGGTGGACGTCTTCTCCGGCTCGGCGCACGAGTCGGACGCCAGCGAGTTCCACACGCGCGGCGTCACGTTCGGCGGGATCAAGCCGACGACGCCGCGCTCACCCTGATCCACGTCATTTACCGGGCGTTAACACGCGGTAACCCCGGGCCCAACCTGGGCGCCGATCGCGAGCAGGTGGTGTTCGCGCGCGACGTGCTCCTCGGTCGGCACGCCACCGGTCCCCGGGTCCTGGTGGTCGGGGCAGGTCCGGTCGGCATGGAAGTCGCCGAGTACCTGGCGGTGCAGAAGAAGCAGGTCACGATCGTCGAGTTCACCGATCGGTTTGGCGTCGGCCAGGAAGACGGGCATCTCTACTGGGTCATGGAGACGCTGCGGAATCTCGGCGCGGTCTTGCTCAACTGCACGCGGGTCGAGGCGATCGAAGCCGACGGCTCCGACCGCATCCAGCGCGAAGGCCAACCGGGTCTCCTCGGACCTTTCGACAACGTGGTTCTGGCGGCGGGTTACGAGCCGAACGACGAGATCGTCCAGCAGTTACGCGCCAGGATGCCGGCGGTCCAGGTGATCGGCGACGCGGTCAAGCCCCGCAGCGCGGTTCAGGCGATCTTCGAAGCGGCGGAAGTGGCGCGCGCGATCCAGAGCAGCCGGCTGACTCCACCGTTTACAAAATGTTTACGTTGCTCTACGTTCGTCACAACCCGCGGCCCGCATACTGGGCGCGGATAAAAGCGCGACCAGCGCGAGGACAAACGAGGAGAGCAACGGTGTCACTGACGATTGCGCTGAGAAGCCAGAACTTCACCTTCGAGACGCCGGCGCCGGAGTGAAGCGACGATCGCCGTGGCGAACCCGGGCGGGAGGATCCGTGCGTACGGTAACCGGAGGGGCGAGGCATGCCTCGCCCCTCCGGTTACCGTACGCACACGCTTTAGCTGAGCGTATTGGCCGCCCCACACGGTGAGACCATCCGGCTCGGGCACGATCAGCAGTTTGTCGTCGATTGCTTCCACGCCTGACGTCGTCCGAGCGGCTGTCAGGACTGACTCTTTCTCCGCCTAGGAATGGACCCGTCCGGAGACGACCACCGTCGCGGCGCGCACGGCGAGTGAGACCGCGGCGGCCTCGCCGGCCTGTAACGATCGAGCAACGTTGAGCAACCTGAAGCGCAACCCTGACGCGACAGAGTGAGAGGACCGGTGAACCAAGACGGCCCGAGGTACGGGGCGTCCCCGATCGCGGCCCGACCGGCGGAAGCGCACTCGGCAGACGAGATGACCGAGCGGGCTGGCCTGGCGAGGTGCGTGGCATTTCTTCGTCGAAGCTCTGTGCACAAGGATGCGGCTCAGCCAGAACGGGCCTGGGAGGAGGCGAGGATGATCCAGAGCCACGAACCAACGGAGTATCCGTCGACGTTCGCCGACCGCGTGGATGCCGGGGCGCGTTTGTCCCGGCGGCTGGAGCGGTATCAGGGACGGAATGCGCTCATCCTGGGCATTCCCCGGGGAGGGGTGCCGGTCGCGGCCGAGGTGGCCAGGCATCTGAACGCCGAGCTCGACGTCGTGGTCGCTCGGAAGGTCGGCGCGCCGGGCTACCCCGAGCTGGCGATGGGCGCGGTCACCGCGAACGGCGGTCGGTTCATCAACCTCGCGGTCGTTCGGGACCTGGCGGTCTCTCCCCAGGATCTTCAACTGGCAGTGGCACGGGAGATAGACGAAGCGCGGCGCCGGGAGAACCTTTTCCGCGAAGGCCGATCGAGAAGCACCGTCGAAGGCCGGATCGTTCTGATCGTGGACGACGGCCTGGCGACCGGAGCGACGATGCTCGCCGCGGTCCGCTCGGTTCGCGCTCGCCAACCGGGAAGGCTGGTGGTCGCCGTGCCGGTGGGCTCGCGCGTGGCCTGCGACGCGCTATTCGGAGAGGCCGACGAAGTCGTTTGCCCGCGTCGTCCGAATCCCTTTTACGCCGTGGGACTGTACTATGCGAGCTTCGAACCGGTCTCCGATGCCGAGGTTCAGCGGATTCTCCAAGAAGCCCGGGAGGCTCACGCCGGTGAGAGTACGGAAATCCCGTCCGAGGAGGTCGCGACGTGGTTAAGAAGGTGATCGTTGGATTAGACGGCTCGCCGCTCGCCGAGGCGGCGCTACCGTACGCGGAAATCTTCGCGCGGGCGAACCGGGCGTCGGTCGTGCTCGTCCAGGCAGTACCCATCGACGAGATGCCCGAGGAGCCCCCGGAGGAAGAATCGCCCCGGGCCGATTCTCGCGCCACGGGACGGACACCGGAGTCGACCCGTGATCTGACGACGGAGCAGCGCGCGGTGTACCGGGCGGAACGCTACCTCCACGCCGTCGCCGAGCGAATGGGCGGGGCGGGCGTCGTCGCCGAGTCGGTCGTCGCGGTCGGAGCACCGGCCACCATCCTGGTCGAGGAGGCCCAGACACGCCAGGCGGAACTATTGATCCTTTCGACGCACGGACGCTCGGGGCTTGGCCGCTGGATCTACGGCAGCGTCGCGGACGAGGTGATGCGTCGGTCGAGCGTTCCCGTTCTGCTGGTGCCGCCGGCTTGCCATCTCATCTGGTCTCGCGACGGCCCGAGACGAATTTTCGTCCCACTCGACGGCTCGGACCTGGCGGCCGAGGCGCTTGCGCCCGCCGAGCATCTGACGGAGGCGCTTGGCGCGACGCTCGTGCTCGGGCGCGTCGTCGAGCCGCCGTTGCTCGCCTACGCCTACACCTATCCGGGCGTGACGCCGGCGGTGCTGTCCCAGGCCGAAGACGAGGAGACCCACGCCCGCCGCTACCTCGAGGGGATCGCGGCGCCGCTTGGTGAGCGCGGACGATCGGCAACGACGCACGTGGCGTCCGGGCCCGCCATACCGACGATCCTGGACGTCGTCGAGGAGGAATCGGTCCACCTGATCGTCATGGCGACACACGGCAACGGCGGCGTCACTCGACTTCTCATGGGGAGCGTGGCGACCGGGCTCGTCCAGCGCGCCCGGGTCCCGATCGTGATCGTCCGCCCGGCGTCGGTGCGAAAGCACGATGCGATCGATGCCGCATCGGTCGGCCGATGAGCGACCGCCGACCATATCTTTCGCGAGTGTCTCGAACCCCGGGGACGAGGTTACCTAACGTTTACCCACGGTTACCCGATCGGCAACGTTCGGGGCGCACCATCGTAGAGGATCGGCCATGGGCCGCTGCGCCGAGGCGCGCGGTCCCCGGAAATCAAAGTTGGTCCGTATGAGAGGTGAGTAACCATGACCGACAAGACGAGCCTTCCGGTCAAGGAGGAGAAGGGGATCCGGCACTGGGACCCCTTCCAAGAATTCCAGGAGATTCAGGACGCGATGGCGCGCCTCTGGAACGAGACCTGGCCATTCGCGTTCCGACGGTCAACCTGGCCGACGCCGCGAATACCCTCCCTCACCACGACGTACGTCCCGCGGATGGATGTCTACGAGAAGAACGGGAATCTCATCATCAAAGCCGACCTGCCGGGCACGACGCCGGAGGACGTCGACGTGACCGTGGAGGACGGGGACCTCATCATTCGAGGCGAGCGCAAAGCCGAGAATGAGGTCAGGGAAGAGGACTACTACCGCATGGAGCGCAGCTACGGCGGCTTCTACCGCCGTCAGCCGTTGCCCGAGGGGATTACACCGGAGCAGATCCACGCCACGTTCGCGAATGGCGTGCTTGAGGTAACGATCCCGAAGCCAACTGAGAAGAAGCCCGCGCCCCAGAAGATCCAGGTGAACACGAGGTAGGCGGAGGGCGGAAGGGAGAATCCAGAAGCGAGAATCTACAACAGTTCGCACCACTGTTGAGCAAGCGTGAGATCATTCCTCTCCCTCTGAGAGAGGGTTAGGGTGAGGGTCCGGACGGATCCGTGTCGCGCTGCGGCCTCAGACCCTCACCCTCGCCCTCTCCCAGGGGGAGAAGGAGTTGGTTAGTCGCCCGTTCAAGCGAATTGCTCAGCGCTATAGAAGATAGAATCCAGAAGCCAGAAGCGAGGAGCGGGAACCGGACCGGCCGTGATTCGGAATCAGGAAGTTGCCGCGTTGCTCGACAGGGTCGCCAACCTGCTCGAAGCCAGGGGAGAGAGTACCTACCGCATCGGCGCGTACCGCGACGCGGCTCGCCAAAATGCCTCGCTGTCCGAGGACGTCAGCGACGTCTGGCATGCGAAGTCGAGAAGGCGAACCTGTTGAACGCATTACCGCTTGAGCAGCTGTGCGCGCGCCTCCGCCGAGCTGGAGCAGCCCGAGGGGCCGGCCTCGAATCTATCCACTCTACCCCTGGGTGTTGATCCCCTC
>JAJPKB010000193.1 GCA_021323915.1 Chloroflexota bacterium
GCCCGCTGGTCGGACGAGGGCGCGAAAGGCGTCCTCGCCGTTCGCTGCCGCTTGGCTTCCGACCGCCCGCTCGCCGCCTAAAAGACCTACAGAAAGTGGTTACACCCTCAAGACAGCTGAATTCCCCTACCCCGCGCGTTCCCCGCGTTCGCCGGTATAATCGGGTGACGCGCTTCGCTTCAGGAGTCAAAAAGGAGGGTCCCGCGGTGCTTACGGCCGAGCAGAAGAACTTCTACGCGACCTTCGGTTTCCTGGTCTTCCGCGAGTATTTCGCGCCCGACGAGATCGCCGTGATTCGCCGTGAGCTCGACGAGGTGCTCGAGGCGGCGCTCCACGGTCAGCCCTTCAGTCACGAAAAACGCCACATGGTCCTTGGCTGCGTCGAGCGTGGCCCGCGCCTGGTCGGACTGCTCGAGGACGACCGGATCCATGGGGTGATCGAAGACCTTCTCGGACCCGACTTCGTCTGGATCACCTCCGACGGCAACTACTACGTGGGCGATACCCAGTGGCACCCCGACGCCGGCGGCCTGCTGCCAGGCTACCATCTGATCAAGATCGCCTTCTACCTCGACCCGGTCCGCCAGGATTCCGGCTGCCTGCGGGTGATCCCCGGCTCCCACCGCGAGCCCTTCCACGGCTCACTTCGATCGCTCGCCCAGCACCGGGAGGACCCGCCAGTCTACCCGTTCGGCGTCAGCGGCGGGCAGGTGCCGGCCTTTCCGCTGGAGTCCAATCCCGGTGACGTGGTCCTGTTCCACCAGGCGCTCTGGCACGCCTCGTTCGGTGGAGGCAACCAGCGAAGGATGTTCACCCTCAACTTCACCGCCCCGCCAACGAGCGATGAGGAAGTCGCCCTTCACCGGCGCCTCTACGACGGGCACCTGCGCCACCAGCGGACTCAGGCGCTCGATCGGGTTTACCCGCCAGGCTTTTTCGAGGGCGGCGGTCCGCGCCGCCAGCGCATGGTCCGCCCGCTGGTCGCCTGGGGATTCCGCTAGCGAGAGTGCGTTATGAGCAGCAATCTGATCGGTCTCCGTCTGGCCGGGTCGTTCCGGGAGTCCGATGGATCCGCGGATCTGGCCGAGCTACGCCGGTCGTCGTTCAGCCTGGTCGTCGGGGCGACGATCGGACTTTCGGTGCTGGTCGTCCTCGTGCCGGATCCGCTCCTGGCCGGGGACATCGCCCCGGACGGACTCGTCTCGCTCTGCCTCCTGACGAGCGCTCTCCTCGGCCTGCTGCTCCGTGCCCGATCGCTCAGCGTGGCGTCGGCGGCGCTGGTGGCGGGCCTGGGGATCAGTCTGGGCGTCGCGGTCTTCGCCTTCTCACCCGGCTCGGCAATTCCCTGGCTCAGCCTCCTCGTCCTGGTCGGCGCCGCGCTGCTCGGCAGACGGGGCGGGCTGGCCGTCGGCGTCGCGTCGAGCCTGTTCGTCGCCGTGCTGCTCCCGAAGCTCGGGGTCGCGACCAGCCCGGCCACCGTCGCGAGCGGACAGGCACTGATCTGGGCGGCGGTAGCGCTCGCCTGGCTGATCACCCAGCCCCTTTACACCGCGATCGATTGGTCCTGGCGGGCCTATCGGCAGGCGATGGAACGGACCGACGAGGCTCAGCGACACCGCGGCGAGCTGGCCGGCGCCCTGAAAGAGCTCAGCGAGGTCTGCCGACGCCTCGAAGACGCGAATCACGAGCTGGACCGGGCTCGCCAGGCGGCTGACGAGGCGCGCCGACTCCGCGAGCGTTTCGCGGCGTTCGTCAGCCACGAGATCCGCCTGCCGCTGAACATCATCACCGGCTTCAGCGAGATGATGGTCACGTCACCGGTCTCCTACGATGGACAGGCGTTACCCGATGCTTACCGCGCCGACGTCGAGGCGATCTATCGCGCGGCGTACCAGCTTTCCAGTCTGATCGACGACGTCCTGGATTTGACCGAGATCGATGCCCATCAGATGGGGCTGGAAAAGGAGTGGATCTCGATCGGAGAGGTCGTCGAGACGGCCGCTGCCACGGCGCAAGGACTTTTCCAGAGCAAGGGGCTCCGACTGGCGCTCGACGTTCCCTCCGGGCTGCCGCCGGTCCACGCCGATGCCGGTCGGATTCGTCAGGTCGTGTTGAATCTGCTCAAAAACGCGGTGAGGTTCACCGATTTCGGGGAAGTGCGGGTCAGCGCGGCCGGCCGGAATGGCGAGGTCGTCGTCTCGGTCACGGATACCGGCATCGGGATCCCGGCGGCCGACCTCGGCCACGTCTTCGACGAATTTCGTCAGCTGGAGGGGGCCGGCCAGCGGCGGTTCGGGGGCAGCGGTCTTGGTCTGGCGATCTGCAAGCGCTTCGTCGAGCTGCATGGAGGGAACATCTGGGTGGAAAGCCGCCCCGGTCAGGGATCGACGTTTGCCTTCAGCGTGCCGGTCCATCCTACCGTGGCGGCGGCGCCGCTGCGCGAGCCCTGGGAAAGCTGGGCCCGACCCCGTGCCTCGGTCGGGCAGCACGCCGTCGCGGTCGTCGGCCCGGACACTCGCATGACTCGCCTTCTCCAGCGCTACCTCGACGGCTACCGCGTCCTCGCGCTCGGCGAGCCGGCGGGGCTGAGTCGGTTGGGCCCGGAGTATCCCGTCTGCGCGGCGATCGTCGTCGGAACCCGAGACCGGGACGTCGCCTCGCTGGCCCGTCAGACCTGCGCTCTGGCCCCGGGCATTCCCGTCGTCGGCTGCGCGATCCAGTCGGGCCGAGGTGAGACGCTGCGGGCGCTCGGCGTCTCCGGTTTTCTCCGAAAGCCGGTCGATCGTCGCGCGGTGACCCGTGCCTTGAGTGCGGTCCCGTGCCTCGACCGGATCCTCGTGGTCGACGACGACCCGGACATGCTGAGGCTCCTGGCGTCGATGGTGGGCGCGTCGTTTCCGGACGCCCGGGTCTGGCTGGCCGACGACGGTGCCGAGGCGCTCAGCCTGATCGACCGACACCGTCCGCGTGCGGTGCTGCTGGACCTGGTGATGCCGGGGCTCGACGGATACGAAGTGATCAGTCGGCTGCGGGCCGGTGGTCGACTGGCCGGCACCGCGGTGATCGCGGTGACCGCGGGCACCGGCGCGGTTGAGACCCTGACCGGCGCAATCAGTCAGGTGACCCGGGCGGGCGGTTTGACGGCTGGAGAGATGGTGCGTTGCCTGCGGGCGACCCTGGACTCCCTGTTGGAGCCGTCAGACCATCCCTGAGCGCGTCGACCAAGGACCGCTGGCTGACCGGCTTGGCCAGGAGCGACGTGGCGCCCAGCGACCGGGCGAGCGCCCGATCCGCCAGGACCGAGCAGACGACGACCGGAACGTCGCGGGTTCGCGGCAGGCGGCGCAGCGCTCGGAGGATCTCCCAGCCGTCCTGGGTCGGCATGAGAACGTCGAGCACGACGATCTGGACGTCGGCGGTCTCCGCCAGCTCGATCGCTCGCCGAGCGTTCGTGGCGACGAGCACTCGGTAGGGATAACCGCGCAGGTAGCGCTGGACGAGCTGGGCGAAATCCGGATCGTCGTCGACCAGGAGGAGACTCGCCGGTTTCGCCGCCGGCAGTCGAAGGCGGGCGATGAGACCAGGTTGGGCGGCGAAGTCAAACGGCAGCTCGAGCGAGCCTCCCTGGAGCTCGACCAGGCGGCCGCCAGCGCGAAGCCGGGGATCGGCGCCGATCTCGAGATCCGTCGAATGCCGCGGGTGCGTCACGGTCGGGTCGGCAAGCGTCAGGCTCACCCGTTCCGCCTCGCCGGCTACCCGCGCTTCGATCACCCGTCCGGCGTGTCGTTCCAGGGCGTAGCTCAGAAGATTGAGCAGCGCCTGGCGCAGGGCATCCCTGTTCGCCATGACCGGCGGCAAGCCGGGCTCGACGGTCGTCCGCAGCTGAGTGTGAGTCTGACTGGCTAGCTCGTCGACGGTCTCGAGCGCCGCGTTCAGGACGGCGACGAGATCGGTCGGCGCGTGGCCGGCGGCGCCGTCGAGCTTTACCAGCTCGGCCTCGAGAAGATGCTCGTTCGCGGGTGCCGGATCGGCGGTGCCGGGCGGGCGCGCCTCGGCCGGAGACCGGTCATCGTTCGAGACGAGACGCGGATGGAGCAGGCTGACGACGGCGTTGAGCGCCTCGCGGTGGTCCCGGTGGCCCTGACGGTGGCTGATTCCGACTTGCTGCACGATCTGTTCGTGGGTCAGCCCTTCGACGTAGCGCAGGTAGAGGTAGCGCTGGCGCCGCCACTCCGGCATCCCCGGTCCGCCGTCGATTCGTGGCTTCAGATCGTCGATCGTTTCGATCAGGAGCCGCTGGAGGCGCGCGCCTTCTTTGCCGTCGACCGGCCGCGACACGAGGAGCCGCGCCAGCGGATGGGTTTGCAGGTACGCCCGATCGTGAAGGTGGACCAGGGCGTCGTGAACGAGGCCGTCGAATCTTTCCGGTTCCATCGGTCCTCCCGGTCTCCAGGGGCATCATACCCCACCTGGCACCCTCGTGGCACGGACACGGCACTCTCGTGGCGCGCTGGCCGTTGACGAGGCCAGCGCGTCGGTCGTAAATACGACGTGGTGAAGGGTTGATCGCACGCGGTGGCCACTCGGCTCGCCGCGCCGGTCAGGCGAGGCCCTTCCGAACGCGATCCGGAGGTACGTGGTTGAGCGTTCTGGCACGGGAAGATCCGTCGACCGGCGAGATCCGCCTGGCGAACGAGCAGCTCGCCCTGACGTTCGTTCGGTCGGCAGAGGGATTCGCCGAGATTCTGATCGACGCCGTCGAACACGAGGGGCAAGCCTATCGGCTGGGCATCGCGTCGCCGTTCTCGAAGATCATCTATCGCTCGCGCCGTAATTTCGGTTACTCCGCCCTGATCTCGCCAAAGTCCGCCACGATCGAGGAGCTCGACGAAGACGGGCGGCGAGTGAGCTTTGCCGAGACCTTCACCGATGTCGACGGCGCCCGATGGCGATTCGCGTTCACGTTCGATCTGCGGCCGGGCGAGGCGCACGTCAGCACGAACTACCGCGTCACCGTCGACGAGAACTGCCAGCTCGTCCTGTTCCAGGGTCCGACGTTGCGGGCCGGCGAGGGCAGCTTCGGCGCGGCGAAGGACGTCGCGATCCTGCCCGGGCTCGAGTTTCTCGAGGGGGAGGAAGAGTCCGGGAGCCCGCGCGACTTCGGTATGACGAGCAACTGGGGACGGGCGATTCCCCACCCGAATCGGGTGACCGTTCCGCTGGCGGCGGTGTTCCACGGTGGCCACGTCCTGGGGTTGGAGTGGGATCCCCACTTCCGCTGGGATGGCGAGCACGATCGTCTCTCGGTTCGGTTCGCCTCGCCAAACTGGCTCGAGCGCGAGCGCGGGACCAGCTTCCGCCGGACCCAGCACCTGATGAGCGTCTTCGTCCCCGCCGCGGACCGATTCCTGAACACGACGCCCGACGAGCTGGACCAGCGGTCGTTCGGCCACAACGCCGCTACCCCGTACCGTCTGTCTCCCTGGAAGCCACTGGCGATCGAGGCGCGGATCCTCGGCGGCGCCAACGTCGACCTGCCGGAGTTCTTCCGGCGGTGGTTCGCCCGCCACGGCGTGCCGCCCGCGCCGCCGTTGCCGCGCAGCCTGGAAGAGAGCCTCGACCTCGGGCTCGCCGCGTACACCGACACCTGGTGGGACCAGGCGAAGCAGGCGTGGATCGGTTTCCATCGACGGCCGGACCAGGCCCACCTCAGTCGGAACCGGCCGCCGATGGCAGGCGCCGAGTTCCTGCTTCGGGCTGCCTGGCGCGCCACAGATCCGGCGCGGGCGATGGAGCTGCGCCGCCGTTCCGCCGAGGTGGCTCGCCGGGCCGCCCAACAGGTCGAGGCCGGCACCTTCGACGAGGACGTCGCTCCGGAGTACCGCATCTTCAGCCTGAACTACGCGCTTCGGGTCGGCGGCGTGCGCGCTTTTCTCGCCCACGCGCGCCATTCGGTCGATTATTGGATCGAGCGGCAAAAGGACGACGGAAGCTGGCGCTACGCGGACGAGCGCCACTTCACCCCGGACCACGTCGGCCTTGGTCCGGCCGACGGCACCTCGCTCGGCACCTGCGCCCCCTACGCGAGCTATCTGCTGCGTTTCGCCCGGATCACCGGCGATCAGCGCGCCCGGGCGGCTGGATTCAAAGGCCTCGCCTTCATCGAGGCGGCCGGATTCCAGGTTCCACGGGGCGCGAACACCTGGGAGGTGCCTTTCTACGCTCCGGATCAGCTCGCGGCGTACTGGGCGATCGAGATGTACCTGGAAGCGAACCGCCTCACCGGCGAGCGGCGCTTTCTCGACCGCGCGGTCTACTGGGGAGCGACCGGTCTCCCGTTCACCTACCTCTGGAGCGCCCCGGGGCGGCCGATTATGCGCTACGGGACCATTCCGGTGTTTGGCGCCACCTGGTACCGCGAGTCCTGGCTCGGCCAGATCGTCCAGTGGATCGGGCTGGACTACGCCCACGCGCTCCTTCACCTCGCCGACTACGACGCATCGCTCCCCTGGCGGCAGATCGCCGAGGGCATCACAATAGCCGCCGAAGCTGACCACGACCATTCCGCCGCTGGCCAAGGAGGCCGAGGGCATCAAATACACCAACGTTCCGAGCCTATCGTACGCGGAGGAGATCACTTTCGCGGCCTGGCAGTATACCCCGCAGACGCCGACGATCGATCACCCGAAGCCGCCGTCCTATTTGAACCGGATCATCGCCGAGTACCAGAAGCTGCACCCGAAGATCACGATCAAGCTGATTCCGCCGGA
>JAJPKB010000347.1 GCA_021323915.1 Chloroflexota bacterium
CGTCGAGCCGGTAGTTGCCGGGCGTCAGCTGGCTGGGAGCGGCGAGGCTTCTCCGCTCGTCGACGATCTCGCCGGCCTGCCAAAGCGTCGGCGCATAAGTCTTCTCAAGCGGGATCGCGTCGGAACCGGCCAGTCGCCGGCCAGCCGGCCCGACCAGGTGAACGTAGGCAATCGCGTTGTCCGGCGGAGTGCGCTCGACCCGCCAGTGGAGGGTGATCGGGAGCGGCTGGCTGGCGGTCAGCGTGGCCGGGGCGGAGACGGCGAGGAGGTCGATCCCGTTGGCGAAGCGCGCGATGGCCGGGCCGTGGGCTTCCTGGGCGTTGGCGGGGAGCCGCGCCGGAACGACCGGGATGGCGAGGTCGGGAACGAAGACGAACGGCGTGACCACCGAAAGCGTCAGCAGGGCGGCCAGGTAGCCGAGCCCGAAGGGGTGGCGAAAGCAACCGAGCGGGAGTCGGCTCGCCCCGATCGCCACGAGCAGGGCGAGGATCGGCGCCGCGGGGAGGGTGAAGCGCGCCGACGCGTCCAGGCTGACCGACGCGAAGGCCTGACGGGCGATCGTCGCGTAAAAGAGCGGGATAGCGCCGCCGACCAGGACGACCGCGGCAAACCGCCCGCGTGGTGGGAGGGTGCTGCCTTGTCCGCCGACGAGCGCCCAGAGGCCGCCGACCAGCAGCGCGAGGAAAGGTATCGTCAGCAGGGTGTACATGATCGTCGGGCCGAAGCTCAGCCCGACCCCGACGCCCTGCCACCAGGTCCCGTTCCACATCGCGAGGGCGTCGAGGAGGCGGGGCCAGCCGAACGAGCGGATTGCCTGGCCGAAGCTCAGCACGCCCAGGCCGGCCTGGGAACCGACACGTCCGCCGAAGGTTCGGCCGATCGCCAGCCACCAGGCGAGACAAGCCAGACCCGGAATGCCGAGCGCCAGGACCGCCATCGCGGCCGGGCCCTCCGCGAAGGACCTGGCCTTACCCCCTCGCCCCCGCTCCATTGGAGATGCAGAGGGGGAACCGGAGGCGCGGCGCTTCGCGCCGCCGCGCGATCTCCCCTCTCCGATGGAATTGGAGAGGGGCAGGGGGTGAGGCCAGCCTCGGCCGGTCAGCGCGGCAAGCACCGCCACGACGGCGATGGGGATCAGGTAGACCGTGCTGAGCTTGCTGAGCAGGGCGCCGGTCAGCGTCAGGCCGATCAGGGCGAAGTGTCGGCCGCGGGCCTTGCCGGGTTCGACGAGGACCGCCGTGCAGGGGACCAGCGCCAGGGCGCTCCAGCCCAGCGCGGCGCCGTCGTTGTCCAGGCGAGCGCCGCCAAGAATGAACCCCGGGGTCCAGGCCAGCCAGGCGGTCGCGAACAGGGCGTAGGCGGCCCTCCCCAGGACCTGTTTCACGATCGAATACGTGGCGAGCAGCGCGGCGACGCCGCCGAGCATCGCGAAGAGGCGGCCCAGGTGGACGAAGAGCGAGACGCCGCGAAACGGCCAGCCCTCGTCGGGCCGGTGGATGGCGAGGGCGTGACGCCAGGGGTGATCGGGCCAGTTCCAGAACGGGTTCAAGTGAAAGTAGGGGCCCGGTCCGAGCGGCACCGGCGCGAGCGCGACCGCCAGCGCCACGTAGTAGAGCGGCGTCTGGCTGAACTCTTTGGTCAGATCATTGGGGTCGATGACCGAAGACAGGCCAGGAGCGCCGCGGGGCAGGACGTGGTGGACCTGGACGTACCGAACGAACTCGAAGTGCTCGGGCTCGTCCGGCGATTCCCAGATCGGTTGGAGAAAGTTGTAGGTCAGGGCGAGGGCGACGTACGACGCGACGACGCCGGCCAGCGCGGCGGTCGAGCCCCAGCGAGCGAACATGACGCGGTGGATTATAAACCAGGGAGCGACGGACCAGAAATCGGCCGTTGGGTGTTGCCGGGAGGTCGATCCTCCACGGCGCCCTAACTGGCGGTGGGATGCTCCGAACCGCTCGGCAGCCAGCCCCCCGACGCGTGGTAGAATGGCTCCCAAATAAGGGTCGAAGGGTGCCATCGATGGGATTGAATATGAAGAACAAGGAGACGTACCGCCTCGCACACGAGCGCGCCGACCTCACCGGCGAGAGCATCACCGCCGCGGTCACCGGGGCGCTCCGCGAACGTCTTCAGCGGGTGCGCCGCGCCCGAGGTGAGAGTCTGGCCGATCGCTTATTAGCCATCGGCCGAGATTGTTCCAGCCATCTGCGAGAGCCCTTCCGGTCGGCCGCGCACGGGGATCTGCTGTACGACGAGCGGGGGTTACCACGTTGATCGTGGATACGTCCGCCCTGATTGCCATTTTCCGTGACGAGCCGGATGCGCCCGCTTTCGCGCGGGCTATCGAGGGCGCCGCCAGCCGGCGCATCTCCGCACCCGCGAATGTATTGACGTCGTGTGCGCTCGGAGGATTCATTGTCGCCCCGGGGCCGTGCTCTTCTGAACTATACGCTGATCGATCGCCGCCAGTCACTTGGTGGCACTGGCGATGATCGAGGGGCAGAGAGATCGATTTGCCCACGGACGGCGCGATCGGCTC
>JAJPKB010000085.1 GCA_021323915.1 Chloroflexota bacterium
CGTGCCGGTCGTAGTCGTCAGGGAAGGGCAGCCAATGGCCCAGCAGAAGACCACTCGGAAGCACTACCTCCTCCGGGTCGTACTCGGGGGCATCGGTCTGGCGATCGCCGGCTGGTTCGCCACCGCGCTGCTCGTCGGAGTCTTCGTCGGCATCGGGCGCGGCCTGGGACAACGCGTCGTCGAGGACAGAGCCACGCCGACGCGTGCGAGCGTGGCTCTGGTTCAGCCGAGCGCAACGCCGACCGTGTTCTTCGTGGATTCGCTGGAAGGCACGCTAACGGTATCCCCGCATGTGGTTGTTACAGAGGCGCCGGAGATTGTCACAGCGACGCCACTCCCAGCCACGCCGACGCCGGTCCCGACGGCGACGCTCACGCCGGTCCCCACTCCCACGCCAATCGCGGTCACGCTACCGGTGTATCAGCTGCCGACGACGTGCGCCGTTGGCGACTGCCGCTTCGACTACCCAAGCAGCACCGTCGTAACCATACCCGCGACTGCCGCGGGCCAGCTGAGCGCCTACGGCGTCGCGGGAATGGTCATCGTGGGCCCCGGTGGCTGGACCGGCGACGGAAGGGTCGGCGTCCAGGGAAACTCCTTCGTGTCGCTTCATCCGGCCGGGGCTTCGGACGCGCGGGGACCACAAGTCGAGGTAGTCACCGATACGCTTGGAGCGGCGACGAGTGACGCGGCATCGTACTTTGAGCAAGCTCGACTGGACGAACAGCGGGAAGATCTTCCGGTGCCCACCCCACCCGCTGGAATCACCGAGACATTTGTCAACCCGGAGTTGGCAGCTTACCGACTACCCGACACTGCCGAGGGGCTGGGCGTCGATGGGGTCGCGTACTTCACGGACCAGGTGCCCGGGGCGGTGTTCAAGAATATGGAGGTGACCCTTCCGGTCGCCCAGCGCGGTCTCTCCACGGTCATTCTGGACACGTTCATTGCCCAGCACATCCTCCCAGAGGTGGGATCAACGGCAGCACCTGCCGTCGGGAGCACCGGCCGCTCGCCAACGGACGTCGTCGTGACGTTCTACCAGGCGGTGGACGAACGCCGCTTTCCCGATGCCTGGTCCCTGTTGTCGGCGCGTTTTCAGCAAGGGACAACCTACAACCGGTGGCTGGCCGGCTACGTCACCACGCTTTCGGTCACGGACATCCAGGCGAAACTGGTGCGTCAGGATGCGACGAGTGCGACGGTCCAGGTTCGGGTACGGGCCGAAGACGAGATCGATGGACAGAGTGTCACTCGCACGTTTGGTGGGAAGTGGATTCTCGTTTGGGACGGGGCATCCTGGCGAATGGATTCGAGCAATATTTCGAGCGTTCAGGAGGTGCCGCCGACGTATACGCCAACGCCAACTCCCACCGCGCCGACCACGACCACACCCAACCCGCTTGCCTACGTCGTACGGGGCTACTACGAGACGCGACCGGAGGGAGCGAACTGCTTCGCCTTTCACTACGTCTACCAGTGGTCAGACGGGCACTACACAATCGTCTGTCCGAAGTTCGCGAGCACCGCCTATGATCACCTGATCATGCCCCGAAACAGCACCCGTTATTATCCGTTGCCGTTTCCCCAGGGCGCGAGCCGGATCATCGTTTCGATCGCGAGCGACGTCGCGGTCAGGGTAACTGTCCCATCCAGGGGCTTTACATTCACCACGGACACGGGCAACGCGGCCCCGGTGCTAAGCTGGGTCAAAGACGGCAACCAGATTCCGTCGATCACGATCGAGAATGCGTGGTTATTCCTGCGGGCCAACATCTACCTGAACATCACCTATGACCGGTCCCCGTGAGCTACGCCCCTCAAGCCCCGGACCAGCGAAGCACCCGCAGGGCGCGGAGAGTGTTCCAGCGGCTCGGCCGTCCCTCGCCCTCGTCGATCTCGACCGGCATCACGCCGGGGTACCGGGTCTCGAGCGGCCACCGGCCGTTCTCGTCGCGCTTGGATGCGACCAGCTCGACCGCCTCGGCCACTCGTTCGTCGGGGGTGACGCCAGCGCTGCGCAGGTACTCGAGCCCCCGGAGCACATCGTAGTGCCACCAGGTCGGGAAGGCAAAGCGCGCCCACGAGGCGCCGCCCTTGCGATCTCGCGCGATCACCTCGCCGGTCGACCGCCGTCGGAAGAGGCGGCGCTCGAGGAGATACTCCTGCCCGCGGAGACGAGCGGCGGTCACTTCCGGGGTCCGCCCGCCGGTCCGTTCGTATTCGAGCAGGGCTTCCAGCACGCAGATCGTGGTATTGAACGACGACCGCGTCGAGCCGTTGGCTGCCTCGCAGTTCCACCCGCCATCGGACAGCTGCTCGCCCAGCAAGCGGTCGACAATGCCTCGGACGTCCTGGCCGAAGTAGGCGCCGACCGCCGCCACCTGCCCGTTGATACAGGGCTCGACCTCGCCTGTGAAGAACGGATTGCCGCCCCATTCCAATCCGCGCCACGTCGTGCCGTCCCATCCCCGCCAGGTCACCCGGTCGCGGACGAGACCCACCGCGCGCCGTGCCTGGTCGCTCGCCGGATCGAGACCCAGGTCCCGCAGCAGCATTAACACGTGCATCGTGGAGCTCCAGCCACGGTTCCACGCCGCGCCACCCCACGACCCGTCGGCTCCCTGGAGGCCGAGCAGGCGCGCACCCCATCCCTCGGTGGCGACCGTTGCCCGCTCAGCGGCGACCTCCTTCGCGGGCGCACCGGTCAGATCGCGCAGCACCTGCCAGCGAATCGACGGGTCCGAATCGAGCAGCCAGTCGATCACGGTCACAGAGCTCCCTCCCAGGTGGGATAAATCGGCATCTGGGCATTATCCTCCTACCGCGCGGTTTTGACAACCCGGTGGGACCGGAGCGTATCCAGATAATGGGAGGGATGATCGGGGAGCGCGACGGTTTGGCAGATAACGAGGAACGACGACCACCGCGCGGCGACGGAGGCGTAGCTGCCGGTATGGTCGTCCCGACCGGCCCTGCATCCATGCGATGATGGTTTGTGGCGGCCAAGCAAGGAGTTGTTCCATGGAAGGAGGGTTTAGCGTGCGACGCGAGGAGGCGCTGCTAGTCCTGGCCCACCACCGTGCCGAGATCGAAGCGTTCGGCGTCCGGTCCATCGCGATCTTTGGCTCGGTGGCGCGAGACGAGGCCGGGCCAACCAGCGATGTCGACGTACTCGTGGAGCTCGCGCGGCCGATTGGCCTGTTCCGTTTCTTGGACCTTCAGGAGTACCTCGAGCGCATTCTGGGACGATCCGTCGACCTCTGTACGTCAGACGCGCTGAAGGCACGGATCCGCGATCATATATTGCGGGAAGCAGTCAGTGCCACCTAGGGACTGGAAGGTACGCCTGGACGACATGATCGACGCGATCGAACGAATTAGCGCGTACGTCTCGGGGCTGACGTTCGAGCAGTTCGAGGCTGATCGACGGACCATCGATGCCGTCCTGCATAACTTCGATGGTCGTCGGTAAAGCGGTCCCTCACCTCCCACCGGAGGTCGAAGCACGGTCCCCGCTGGTTCCGTGGGGACGAATGCGTGGCGTGCGCAACGTCGTGGTCCACGAATACAGCGGCATCAACCTGCTCATTATTTGGGAGACCGCGAACAGCGATCTGTCGCCTGTCGTGCCTCTGCTCCAGGCGGTCCTTGAGCGCGAGCCGTAGGAGCGGGTGCGAACTCGCTCGCCGATTGCTGTTCAGGCCGAAAAGCCTGCCCCGGCTCGCTTCTTGCCCGACGCCCGGGCAAAGGCTCGCTCGGAGTCCGGCGCGATTGCCGCTCGTGGCAGATCGTCGCCGTCTCGCACGACTCGACGGGCGAGAAGACGGTACGACGAGGCGCATGGCAACCGGAATCCGACGATCGCGTCGCGCGGTTCTCAAGACCGGAGCGGAGCTTGGCGCGATCCTGGCGCTCGCCGCGTGCGCGCCGGCGCCGCCTCTGCCCGCGACGCCAACCCTGGCACCGCCTTCTCTGCCCACGCCGCCCGCGGCGACGAGCTTCACCGAATGGGGCTGGCCCCTCCCTTACGCCACGGTATCCGCGCGTTCCATCGATTGGCTCCAGACCCAGAACTGGTGGCCGCTGGGAGTTGGCTATCAGGTTCTCTGGTCGGGGCAGGATGCGATCAACGCGATCATCCGCGACGAACGACTGCTCGAGCGGCGGGGGCTCCCGGTCACCTTCTATTCGTTCGCCAGCGGCGTAGCGGTCGATCAGGCGCTCGCGGCGAACCGAATCCAGGCGGGTACGGTCGGCGACGTTCCGTTTCTCGCGCTGATCGAGCGGGATGCGCCGGTTGCCGCGATTGCCGTTCTGTCCCCGAACGAAAAGCTGGGGACGATCGTGCCCCTGTCCTCCCGGCTCCAGCGTTTCTCCGACCTCAAAGACTCGGGCCTTTCCGTCGGAGTTCTGGTCGGCTCCAGCTCGGCCGGCTACCTCACCGCGGCCGCCGCGGGCAACGGGCTCGTCGTGAACCAGGACTTCTTCTATCAGCCGATGGACAACTCGGAGCAGTCGACACTCCCCGCGACGGTCGCCGCGGTCGCGCCGCGTCAGCCGGTGGGGGACCTGATCCTGACGGTCCACCGCACCGGCCGCCTGATCGATCTCGTCTACCCCTACCATTTCGTGTGCGGCTTCATGATGGTGCGGCGCGAGCTGGTGGAGAACGTCCCCGACGTCGTCCAGGCGCTGGCCGATAGCGTGCAGGAAGCGATTCTCCTTATTCGGTACGATCCGGGCCGGGCGACCGGTGCCCTGGCGAGTGAGCCGATCGCTCGAAGCTTTCCGCCGTCGCTCCTGCGGGAGACCACCGACGCGACGGTCTCGTTTTACAAGCCGACGTTCGCCTATCCGTTCGTCGACTTCTGGTCGGCAAGCGGCGCCCACCTCTCCAGCCTGCTCGCCAACAGCGGCCAGGCCACCGGGGTAATCGGCCAGGACGCCTGGGGAGGCCTTCTCCTTCCGCAGTTTCTCCAGGCGACGTACACCCGGTTGGGCTGGCGTATTCCCGACCGGCCGCCATGGATTCCCCCTGGCTGGACCGGCCGGGTCGGCAGTCCGCCCTACCCTCCCTACGCGACGGTCGATACGCTCAAGGCGCCTCAGCCCTGGCCCGGGCCGGGCGATCTGGTGCGCCCATGGGCCTTCGCCGGCACGACCTACTATCCCTGAACGCGTCATCCCATCGGCGGAAGTAGCCCCGCCGGGATGATTGCGAGCCCGTGGTCATTCATCTTCTCCGCCGCTCGGTGTAAGATGGCGACGGCGGCTCACGCCGTTGCTTCGCAAGCCGGGCGGGTAAGCGAAAGAAGAGCGCGAACGAAAGGGAGGGAAAAGTGAAGGTCACTCGCATGAGCCTAACCGAGAGGATTCCCGCCACCGGAGACCTATTCGTCGGCAAGGTCGAGCGCCAGGTCGTGGTCAGCGACGCCGACTCGCGCCAGGTGCGCATCGGGGTCGTAACGTTCCACGACGGCGCGGCGAATCGCTTCCATCGCCACACCTTCGACCAGGTGCTGGTCATTACCGAGGGCGAGGGAATCGTGCAGGTCGAGGGCCAGCCGGAGCAGCGGGTCAACGCCGGCGACGTGATCTTTATTCCGGCCGGCGAGAGCCACTGGCACGGCGCGGCCCCTGGTCAAACCATGAGCCACCTGACCGTCGCGACGCCCGGCAAGACCGAGCTCGCCTAGCAGCCAGCCTGGAGCGAACGCTAACGCCCTGGCGACTCCGACCCGGTAGTCGCACCGCCAGCGACCTTCGCTTTCGCTTCCAGCGCGGCCCGCACCAGGGAGATCTCACCGTAGGTGTACCCCGGGCCGAGCGCCTCGAGGATCGGCTTGAGGTAGCGCGCGCCGACCCGGGCGATCGCGGCTTCGATCGCCCGGCGCCTGTCCGCCGGAACCAGCCGATCGAGGTCCACCGGCTCCCCGGCTTCGATCGCCTCCCCGAGGTGCCCCTCGACGGTGCGGACGGTCAGGCCGCGAGCCGCCGCGACCTCGTCGACGCTCTGCCCCTCGTTGAATAGCCGCAGGGTGCTCAGAACGGTCGCGCTCGGCCCATCGAGCCGGGCGCGATGGGCACGATCGAGGGGTGTGGCGATCATCGCCGGCGCCGCCGGGCGAGCGCCGGTCTCGTCCGCGTAGGCGGCGATCGCGGTCAGGAAGGCCTGGCCGAAATCTCGCGCCTTCCGTTCGCCAACGCCCGGAATCCGCAGCAGCTCGGCGCGATCGGCCGGCAGGTCGCTCGCCATCTGCCGCAACACTGAATCGTGGAAAACCACGTAGGGAGGCACCCCGCGTGCGTCGGCAAGCTGTTTGCGAAGCTCTCGGAGCCGCTCGAAGAGGTCCGCCCGCGGCTGGGCCGCCGAGGGGTCGACGCTGGCGCTCGCCAGGCGCGGGGCGGTGAGCACGACCGGCTCGCGACGAAAGAGGGCGGCGCGGCCAGAATCGGTGAGCTTGATCGCGCCGAATTCGTCCTCGGCCTGACGAACGTAGCCTTTCCGAGCCAACTCCCGGAAAAGGTGACGCCACTCCGCCTCGGAGCGGTCGCGGCCGATGCCGTGGGTCGTCAGCTTATCGTGGCCCAGCCGGGTGATCCGCTCGCTCCGCGATCCTCGAAGGATCGCGACCAGGTGGGCGATGCCGAACCGCTCGCCGGTTCGCACGATGCACGAGAGGAGCATCTGGGCCGGGACGGTGTAGTCCGCTTCGCTGGAGGGCGAGCGACAGACGTCGCAGCATAGACCGGCCTGGCCGTC
>JAJPKB010000532.1 GCA_021323915.1 Chloroflexota bacterium
CCAGGCCCAATTGAAGACCCGCGTAGCGCTCGATGACCGCGCGCAGCGGCCACGTCAGTGGCATCGAACGATGTCAGCTCGTATGCGCTTCGGGCGATATCGTCCAATACGACCAGCTCGGCGGCCTGGCCGGCGACCCGGCTGACGAGGTAATCGAGCTCGGCCAGCACGAAAGGCGACAGCACCCGTCGTTGCGAGCGGGCCAGTACGCGGGCAGCCGCGACGTGATGACGGTCAGCGCGGTCGTAATTAGCCAGGAGCCCGCTCGTGTCGAGCAGGATCACCGCGTGCCGAAGCCTGCGAGTAGCTCGTCCACGCGCTCAGAGAGACCCGGTTCTCCGCTGTCGAAGATGCCCGCGCGCGGTACGGGCGGAAGATGGCGCGAGACCGCCAACCGGATGCCTTCCCGAATCAGCTCTGCCTCGCTCAGACCCGTTTCTCCAGCCACGCGCTTCAATTCCGATTTCAGCTCGTCTGACAGGTACACGGTTGTCTTATTCATTGCCATACAGCCTACCATACGCGAGGCTCGACCGCAATTATCCCAATAGAAACGTGAGATCATCGTCCGATTGTCTTACCCGCCCCCATCCAGCCGGGCGATCCGCACGATCGTACCGTTCTCCCAGAGCGCGGCGCCGGGCGCCGCCTGGATCGGCAGCAGCGAGCCGGTGGTGGCGTCGACGATCGCGACCCCGACGGCCTGGAGGTCGCGGACCCGGGGAAGCGACAGGGTCATCTGAATCTCCTCGCCCGGCTTCCAACGGTCCGGCGGGTACCAGACCGGCTCCGGCGCCTGGTCGCGCAGGGCGCCGACGATCGCGCCATCCGGGCGGCGGGTGAGGTAGAACCTGAAGCTCAGGCTCGCCGGCTCCGGCCCGTCGGCGTGCCAGTAGGTCGTCAGGCTCCCGGACGGGCCGAAGACCGTCTGGGTCGACTCGTCGGCGAGCCGATAGCCGTCGAGGTGAACCTGCCCGCCGAAGGTCACCTTCGGACCCCGGTCGGCCGCCGCGAGCGCCCCGGCGGGCGCGCGAGCGAAGTCGTAGAAGCGGTTCGGAAGATCAGCCAGCGACTCGGCCGGCTGCCCCGGCGCGGCGCGTCGCAGAAGGAGGAAGCCGGGCGCGCTCGCCGCGAGCCGATATTCTCCCCCGGCGAGCAGGCCGCTCACCCGCGACCGGACCTCGGTCGGTCCGATCGGGCTGGTGCTGCTGGCGACGTCGAGCGCGACGACGTCGGCGCCGTTGAGCGCCGGAAACCAGTAGGCGCGAGCGCGGCTGGCCAGATGCGGGTAAACCGCCGAGGTCGCCGACACCGACACGTCGGGTGGAATCGTCGCGAGAATCGCCTCGACAGCGTTCTGCCGTGGCCCCGGCGTCGGCCAGTCATAGCCCGGCGCCAGTGGCGAAGCGCCCAGCCAGAGGTGGTTCGCCAGCGCGCCGATCAGCAGAATCGCCAGCAAAGCGGCGGTGATCAGCTGGCGCGAGCCGAACGCTGGATCCTTCACCGAGGGCCGGCGCGATCCTGCACCGATGGTCGTCCGGACGCTCGACCGGGTTCCTTCCATGCCGGCGAACAGGAGGACCGGCACCAGGATCACACTGTAGTGCGCGCCGCCGGAGCGCATCCAGTCGAACGACGAGAACGTGTTTTCCAGGACGATCGGCAGGGCGATGGCGAGGGTGCCGGGCGCGGCGAGCGCGGCGACGCCGGCGCTCAGCAGGAGGGTCGCCAGGTAGGCGAGCACGTCCGGTCGCAGGAGCCAGTCGATCCAGCGGCCCGGGTCGACGACCGCGCCGATCAGCGCGGCGACCGGGGTCGGTCCGAGCCAGGCGTAGCGGTGCCAGAACACCGATCCGATCCCCGGCTCGTGGCGAACGAGCATGCTGATCGTGCCGTTGAAGAAGGGGATGATCGCCCCGAAAGCGAGCAGCGCCCAGGCTCCGGCCACCAGGAGCAGCCAGAGTCCCGGACGACCGGCGCGGTCGAGCGGATCGGAGGTCGGCGCGGGACCAGGGACCTGGCGATTCAGCTGAGGGAGCTGGCGGCCGACACTGTCAACGGCGCGCTCTAGCGCTCCAGGGCGACGCTCGGCGATGAGATGGCGGACGAACAGGTACGCCCCGAGCGACGCGATCAGGATCGCGGTGTCCTCGCGGGTGGCGGCCGCGAGAATCGCCGCGCCAAAGCCCAGTCGGGGCCGCTCGGCGTCGAAGAAGCACAGGGCGAGGAAGATCAGCGCGGGCGCCAGCGAGACACCGTGGAAGTCGGACAGGGCAGGGGCGGCGATCGAGGGCGAAAGCAGGTAGGCGAGGCCGAAGGCGAAGGCGGCGGACGTCCCCAGCCGACGACCGGCCAGCGCCGCCGCGCCGACCCCACCGGCGGCGAGCGCGATTGCCTGGAGAACCAGCAGGAGCCGCGGATCCGGCCAGACCGCGAAGATCGGAGCAACCAGGAGGAGAATCGGCTCGACGTGGAACGCCAGCAGCGAGTGCGGCCTCCGCAGGTGGCTGACGTCGAGGGTGCCCTCCGGACTGAACGGCACGCCGTCCACGGTCGTGAAGACGAACGGCTCGCCGTGCACGGTGTTCCAGAGGGTCTGAGTCACGTAGCCAAGATCGAACGCGTTCGACTCGAAGGCGTCGTGCCGGGCGATCGCGAGATACGAGAACGTCGCGGCCCAGAGCACGGCGGCGGCCAGAACGACGCGCGTGGCCAACGCTCAGTCCCGCGCGGGCGATGTCGCCACGCCGTCGTGCTCGGCGATCAGCTGCCGCGCCGCTGCCCTCACCGCCTCGTCTGAGGTGCGTGTCGTGCTCCAGCCGAGACGGCGCATCTTCTCGACGTCCATCCGGAGCACCGGCGCGTCGCCGGGCCAGCCGCGCCGCCCGCCGGTGAATCGAATCCGCGCGCCGACCAGTCCAAGCTCCTCGATCACGATTCGGGCGATGTCGCTCACCCGGGTCACGGTGTCGGTCCCGAGATTGAAGACGTCGGCCGGCCGCGCGTCGCTGAGGGGAATCCGCCGATAAGCGTACAGCATGCCGTCGACGCACTCGTCGATCAGCAGGTATGGCTTAAGCTGGTTGCCATCGCCGAGCACCTCCAGCTCGGTCGGGTCGCGGCGGAGCTTCTGGATGAAGTCGTAGACAACCCCGTGGTCGGTGCCCCGGCCGACGACGTTGGCGAAGCGGAACATCCAGGCGCGCAGCCCGAAGAGGTGACAGTAGGCGCTCACGAACGCTTCGCCGCTGAGCTTTCCGGCCGCGTAGAGGGAGACCGGCAAAAGCGGTCCGGCCGACTCCGGCATCGCGTCCGCCGCGAAGTCGCCGTAGACGACGCCCGACGACGCGAACAGCAGGTCACGCACCCCGTTCTGGCGCATCGCCTCAAGCAGGTTGCAGGTGCCGACGACACAGTGCTTCAGGTCGACGTCGACGGCACGGGTTCCGGCCCGAATGTCGGTGTTCGCGGCCAGGTGCCAAACGACGTCGTGGCCACGGAGCGCCTCACTCAGGGCGTTCGGATCGAGCAGGTCGCCGCGGACGAGGGCGCAATCGCCGGTCTCGAGGTAGGGCTCGATTCGCCCCACCTTCCCCCGCGAGAGGTTGTCGAAGACGGTCACTCGGTCGCCTTCCGCGAGCAGCCGAGCCACGACGTGGCTGCCGATGAAGCCGGCGCCGCCGGTGACGAAGACGCGCTCGGGCGGTCGGTTAATCACGGATCTCTCCCATCACACGCAATGCCCTGACGGGGCCAGCGGGCTGATTACCCTCACGGGAGCGGCGGCGCGGCGGCCGGGTCGAACGGGAGGGCCCGCTCGGCGTGCCCATTGGCCGAGGCACGGCCGAGGTCGTTAGTGCGCGCGATTGCCTTCTGGGAGCGCCCCAGGATCCCGATCGGCAACGCGTCGAGTCGCGCCGCCAGGTCGAGGAGATCGCTTCGGGTGTCGACGTCGAAGCCGGCCGGGCCGAGCCCGACGGTCAGGCCCAATCTCCGGGCGCGCTCGACGGTGGCGGCGGCTATCGTCGCGCTGTCGAAGGCGACGCCGAGAAGAAGCTCGGCGAGATGGCGGCGCGCCTCGGCCCGAGCGGTGATCAGGTAATAGCCGCCGTCGGCGGTCGGGCCAAGCCCGACGTCGTGCTCCCGAGCCACCGCGAGGCAGTCGGCCAGGCATTCCCGAAGCGCCAGCGGACTATCCGCGTCGGCGACCGCCACCACGTCCGCGCCCCGGGCGAAGCCAGCGTCGAAAGCGTCGGCGATACCGCCCATCAAGCCGCTCCGGGACTGGGTCACGATCAACCACGCGTCACCCGCGAGCAGGCGAAGCTGATCGGCGTGGCGCGCGTTCGGCGCGACGAGAAGCCGCCCGACCAGCCCGAGCACCGAGCCGGCGGCGTCGATCACGTCAAGGGTATCCAGCAGGAACGCGCGGTAGACCATGGCCGCCATGCCCGATCCGATCTCGGCCCCCAGGCGGGTCTTGGCCTCGCCGGGAATCGGCGCCTTGGCCATCACCGCGACGACGATCTTTGGCGTGGCGTGACTTCTCATTCAATCGCCTTTCGTCGGTTGATTCGTGGGCGCTGCGAGGAGGTCGACGCCCGTGCCGGCTCGGTCGGCGCCCAGGCCGTGCCGCGCGAGAACGCGGAGGATCGCGACCGCCGCCTTCGCCGAGGCGCGGAGGTTCCCACTGACCTTGGAAACGCCCCCGATCCGTGGGGAGTAGACGAGCGGCACCTCGCGGATGCGCAGCCTCCGCCGCGCCGCCTTGACGATCAGCTCGACGGTCCAGCCGTAGGTCGCCTCGGTCATGCCCAGCGATGCCAGGTGACGGCGACCGATCGCTTTGAACGAGGGCAGGTCGGACACCCGCTGGCGCCAGGCGATCGAGATGATCGCCGCGGCCAGGAGGTTACCGGCCCGGGCGTAGATCGGCAGCGCGCCGCTACGAATCCGCGCCCGCGCCCCGAGGACGAGATCCGCTTCCCCGCGCAAAAGGGGCGCGACGACCCGCGGGGTCTCCGAGGAATCGTCGCTGCCATCCCCGTCCAGGAACACGATCACGTCCGCCGTCGTAGCCGCCGCGCCGGACGCGCACGCCCGGCCGTAACCGGGCCGGCGCTCGACGACCACCCGCGCCCCGGCCGCCCGGGCGACCTCGGCGGTCCGGTCCCGGCTGCCGCCGTCGACCACGACGACGTCCTCGACCAGCTCGCGGGGAATCCCGGCGACAACCCGCCCGATCGCATCTTCCTCGTCGAGGACCGGTATCACCACGGCGATCGACGGCCGCGCGGGCAGGTCCGTCGGCGGTTCCGGCGATCGGTCGGCGTTTCCCGAGGAAGTCAACCACGCTCCTTCTGGTCGCGGCCAATCCGGCGCCCATCCCGACCGCGACCCGGGCGCCGGGTCGACGCCGCCGCTCGGCGGCCGAGCACGACCGTTGCTCGCTTCGGGTCTATCGTCTGAGAATACACCGATTCGTTACAGCAGGGGACCACGACTGGATCACGCGCGGCGCCGGGAACCCAGCCGCCCGCCAAACTCCTGGTGGGCTTCCGGCGGTCAATGGTACCCGAATCGGAGAGCCCGTCAATAGTCCCCGCTCGATAAATTGGCAAACCGAAGATCGAACGAGGAAAATAGGAGTACCCGGAGAAATCGGGACGCGCCGATTATCGGTCGTCGCGGGGCATTCCGTCGCAGAGAGGTGAGCGATGTTGGGCTGGATCGATCCGCGTTCCGAAATCGCCGGGCTGGCGGCCCTCGTCGTCTGCGCGCTCGCCGCCTGCGCCTCCCCGGCCACGCCATCGCCGACCCGGGCTGCCCGGGTGGCCGCCCCGGCGTCGACCGTCGCCGTCCCGACGGCCCGGCCGACCGAATCGGCGCTCGATCCAACGGACAGCGCCGCGCCCACCGCGAGCCCGACCGCCGTGGCGACGGCGCTCGCGGTGCCATCGCCGGCACCGTCACCGACCGAGCGGCTCCAGCCGAATGGTCCGCCCCACGACCCGGGGCCGCTGACCTGGGCGCACCCCGGCCCCTACATCGCGCCGGGCTACCATGACTTTCATCTCGACAGCTTCCGCTCGTCCCAGCCTTTGATCACGACCTACTACTTCTACTGGCACGATCTGACCGATCCGGCGCGGCGGGCGAGGATCAAGCAGTTCTGGGCGCAGCAGCCGCCGAATCCGGACACTTACTCCTTCGCGAGTCCGGCCACCCACCTCCGGCAGTTCGAGGATATGCAGGCGGCGGGGATCGACTTCGCGCTGCCGGTTTACTGGGGCGAGCCGGGGCACCCGGGGCGCATGTTCAACCCGACCGCGCCCCACTTCTGGAGCACCGAGGGCATTCCGCCGATGGTCGAGGCGCTCGACCAGCTTGCCGCCGCCGGTCACCCGTTCAAGATCGGGATGTTCTACGACACCACGATCCTGGCCAACGCCGATCTGACGACGCCGGCCGGTAAGGAGTACTTCTACGTCAACGTGCGCGACTTCTACTCGCGGATTCCCCCGCGCTACTGGGCGGCGATCGACGGCCACCCGATCGTCTGGCTCTACGATACCCAATGGGTCGCGAAGTACGATCAATCGTCCTTCGATTACCTGTCCGATCGTTTCGCGCGCGACTTCGGCGGGTTGCGGCCCTACATCGTCCGCGAGTGGCAGTGGTACCAGTCCAAGGGCGTCCAGCCGCCGATCGTCATCAAGTCGGATAACCTGTACGCCTGGGGCGCCGCGCCGTCCGGGTTCAACCGGGATCCCCGGCTGGGCATCTCCGAGGTCGGCCCCGGCTTCAGCAATACCCGCTACTGCAAGACCGGGGCGGCGGGCAACTGCTTCGACGTCGATCGACGAAACGGCGCCTATTACACCGCCGAGCTGGAGGCGGCGCTGCGGGCCGGCCGAAAAATCGTCGCGGTCGAGACCTGGAACGAGTTCAGCGAGGGGAGCGATGTCGCCGAGACGGTTCAGTTCGGGCGCACTTACATTGACCTGACCCGCCGCTTCGCGGACGCGTTCCACGCCGGGCGCTCGTCGTCTTGAGACGTGGCTTGTAACGTTTCTCGCCTGGCCGATACTACATTCCGATGATCGAAACATCGAACAACGGAGCAAGAGCATGAGCGGACGATCGGGCGCGCGCGGCGCGGCCTCGTATTCCTGGACAAGCGCCCTGGCGCTGGCGGCGCCGGCGACCGCCGCGGCCATCGCCTTGATGTTCTGGGCGCGGTCCGCCTACCAGATTCGAACCCTGCCGGAGCGCGTTCTCGACTGGTCGCTCCAGTTCGTCCCGATCGACTTCTTCGAGGCGGGGCTTCAAAAGTTCGGGACCAGCGCCAAGGAGATCGCGCTCGACGGCGACTACGTCGGCCTGGCGGCGGTCCTGATCGTGCTCGGCGCGCTGGCGCTGCGCAGGGGCACGGCGGCGATCCTCGGCCTGACGATCGGCCTCTGGCTGTTCGCAATGGCGGTCGTCATGCGGGTCACCGGCGCCGGATACTTCGCGGTGGATCTTCCCCAGGACGTGCTGTTGACCAACGCCAGCTACCTGGCCCTGGCTCTCGCCTACGGAACGATCCTGCTCGCCGCCCGGTGGCTGATTCACCCGCGCCCGGCGACCGGGGCCCGAGCGACGTCGATCGACAACGGATCGCGCCGCGCGCTGATCGGCGCGGTCGCCGGCACCGGCGCGGCCTACCTGGTCACCTTCTGGCTCGGCCGCGACGCCGGCGCCTCGAACAGCTCGCTGCCCCTGGCCAGCGTGAACACTCTTCGCTCGCCGACCCCGGTTCCGCCCTCGCCGCCCGCCGCGACCGCGGCCCCGGTCGCCAGCGCTACGCCGGTGGCGACGCCAGCGATCAGCTCCGGCGCGCCAACCGTCGTCACCGCGACCACGACGCCCGCGCCGAGCGTCGTCGCCGCCGGTCAGCCGACCACCGCTCCCACCGCGCCGGTTGCCACTCCGACGCCGGTGCCGACCGCCAGCGGAAAGATCGTCATCCCGCCGCGTCCCTCGCCGGCCCAGATCGTCTCGCGCGACCAGAACGGCGCGCTCACCGCCTCGACCCAGGCGGCGGGTCAGCTCGCGGGCGAGTACACCCCGGCCAACGGCTTTTACATCACGACCAAGAACGCCGGGGGCGACCCGGTCGTCGATCCGGCGAAATGGCGGCTGGTGCTCGACGGCGAGGTCATCAACCCGGTTCAGCTCGATCTGCCGATCCTCTACCAGCTACCCTCGATCGAGATCGACAAGACGCTCGAATGCATCTCGAACTGGGTCAACCAGTGCGAGGGCGTTCCCTTCGGCTGCGGCCTGATCGGCAATGCCCACTGGAAGGGCGTGCGCCTGAAGGACGTCCTGGCGCTGGCCGGCGGGCTGAAGTCCGGCGTCGTCGGGATCGTGACCCGGGGCGCCGACGAGTTCACGTCGTACATGCCGGCCGATCCGGGGCTGCTCAACGACACACTGCTCGTCTACGAGATGAACGGCAAGGTGCTGCCCCTCGAGCACGGCTACCCGGCGCGCCTGCTAGTGCCCGGGCGCTACGGGATGAAAAGCCCAAAGTGGGTCATCGGCATCCAGCCGACCCGGACGGTGACGACCGACTACTACGGGCGGCTGGGCTGGAGCAAAGACGGAATCGTCCAGGCGATGACCCGGATCGACGTGCCCGGCCTGAACGCGACGCTGCCGGCCGGTCCGCAGCGCATCGCCGGCATCGCCTACGCCGGCAGCCGCGGCGTGTCGCGGGTCGAGTTCAGCGCCGACGGCGGTCGAACCTGGGCCCGCGCCTCGTTTCTCGAGGAGCCGCCCTTCAGTGACGTCTGGGTGCGCTGGCAGGGAACCTTCACCATGCCCGCGTCGGGATCAGTTACCCTCGCCGCGCGTTGCGTCGACGGAAACGGCGCGCCCCAGAACACCAAATACACGATCACCCAGCCCAACGGCGGCACCGGTCTGGACTCGATCGTGGTGAAGGCGGGGTGAATGGCCCCCTCGCCGCCCGCCGGGTGAGGGCTAAACCGTCGCGACCAGATCGCGAAGGTACCGGATCGCGTCCCGGGCGCTGTCCAGCTCGGTGGCGGAGGCGCCCGCCTCGACGCAGAGCGGCCCCTGGTAATCGGCTTCCTTGAGGATCCGCAAGCAGCGCTTCAGATCGTAGCTCCGAGACTCGCCGTTGCGGCCGACCCAGGTCTGCAGACCATCCGGACGGTAGCTGAAGACTTTGACGTGGCAGGAGAAGGCGCGCGGCGCCATGATCCGCATGCCCTCTTCCCAGGTATCGCCGGCGAAGTTGCCGGTGTCCGGGCAGGCGCGAAACCAGGACGAGCCGGCGCGATCCAGGAAGAGGCCGATGTTCCTGGGATCGGCCGACGCGCCGCCGTGGTTTTCGATCAGCAGATAGACTCCGGTGTGCTCCGCCTCGGCCGCCAGCTCACGATAGCCCTCGGAGATGCGGTCGATCGCCTCGCGGTCGGTCGGGCTCGCCGGTCCGCTGTTGATCCGGATCGCGTCGGAACCGACGGCCCGGGCGACGTAGAACCATTGCTTCAGCGCCTCGAGGTCGGTCCGTCGGGTCGCCTCATCCGAGCTCGCGATGTTTCCCATGTCGACGGCGATGCCGCGCACGTGAACGCCGTGCTCCTGGATCGCCGAGCGGAGCTGATTCAGGTACGAGGCGGTCTGGCTCGCAAAGAATGTCGAAACCAGCTCGATCGTCTCGACGCCCAGCGCCTGGCAAGTGCCCGGCAGATCGAGGAGGGTCATCGTCTGGTCGTTCTGGATCGATCGGTGAAAGATCCAACCGGCGATGCCGATATCGGTCATGCGACGTTCTCCTGTCAAAATGTTGTCGTCAGGTCCTGCGCCTGGCCGGTTTGCGACGCGATCACCGCTTTTTCCATGATCTCGACGACGTGGCGGGCGTGCTCCGCGCTGAGAATTGGCTTTCTTCCCCGCGCGATGCACTCGGCCCAGTCCGCCACGTCGGGCGCCGGCCCCTGGCTCTGGCCGGACACCGGCCGTCCGTTGGCGACGACCCGCTGCCCGCCGCCCCGCGCCGGCGGCGCGCTTCCTCCGCCGTCCGCGACCACCGCCCCGTCCGGGCCGACCTCGCTCCATCCCCGCGGGTACCGACCGTTGTCGTCGCGCTGGTACAGACGGAAGCTCCCGCCCCGGCCGCTCGCGCTGATCACGCCCTGGCTGCCGTGAATCAGCAAATTTGGTCCTTCGCGGGTGATCATAGTGAAGCTCCCATCCACCGTGCCGATCGTCCCTTCTCCCCAATCCAGCATGACGATGCCGTTGTCGTGGGCGGTGATCCGCACCGGGCGTGGCTCCGGGCGCTCCGGGCTGAAGAAGGTACGGTCGGGATAGGCGATGCCGCTAAACGCGGTGACCCGCCTGGCCGGGCCGATTATCCCGGTGACGGTGTGGAGGCCGTAGACGCCCATATCGACCAGTGACGTCCACGGGCCGGCCTCGCGCATGAAGAACCACTGGGAGTCGGTCAGGCGTCCGCCGCCAGTCGCGCCACCGTGCGACGAATGGCTGAACACCATGCCAACCTTGCCGATCACTCCCTCCCGAACCAGCGTCTTGATCCGCTGGATCGTCGGGCTGACCATGCTCGGCGGCGCGGCCGAGAGCACCAAACCGCGCTGGTTCGCCTCGTCCACCAGCTGGTTCGCCTCGGCGAGGGTCTGGCACATCGGCTTCTGGATGTAGACGTGCTTGCCCGCGCGCAGCGCTTGGAGAGCCATCGAGAAGTGCAGCGGCCACGGAGTTAAGATCTCGACCGCCTGGACCTCCCGGTCGTCGAGCAAGCGATCGAGGCTATCGTACGCCCGACACTCCTCGGTGCCGTACTCCTCGCGGGCCAGGTCGGCACGGTCGAAGCGCTGGTCGCAGGTGGCGACGACGTCCACCGTGCCGGCGAGCGCCCGGGTTCCAGGGAGATAGTTCCACTGCGCGATGTCGCCACAACCGACGATGCCAACTTTCAATGCCATGGGCTGCCTCCTTCGACATCGCCTGATCCGACCAATGATCGCCCGATGAATGTCGAGGGCAGGTTCACCACGGTGGCACGGGGGATACCGTTTGCTCCTCCGCGTCCTCGTGGTGAACGCCCTCACGCGGCCGTCAGTCCGTTGGCAACTGGCCGTTGAACTGGCTATAGATCTGGGCGATGACGGTGTCGAGGGCGGCCGCCACGTCGGGGATGACCTTGTCGGCGGTGGCGTTGGGATCGTTCCAGAGCTCCGAGATCTTGTTGGTATAGGTGGTGCTGATCTTTGGCCACTGGATGAACAGGTGGTCCGGCGACTCCTGGGTACGTTTCGCGACGATCGCACCCGACGTGACCTTATCGAGGTCATCGACCGACTGGCCGGTAAAGTTGGAGACCTGCTTCAACCAGGGGGCGGTTGCCTCGCGTGGCGTCGGCGGGGAGCCGCTGAGCTGCGAGTACCTGGTCGCCCCTTCGACGCTGCAGAGCGTCCGCATGACCGCCCAGACGCCGTCCTTGTTGTTCGACCAGCGCGCCATGATCCACTGGTCATCGTAGTTCACCGCCTTGTCGGTCTTGGCATACGGAAGCGCGATGTAGCCGAGCTTGAACGACGTGATGTTACGCATCGTCCAGTAGATCCAGCCGCCGTTGAAGGTCATCCCGACCTTGCCGGTGTGGAAGGCGTCGCCCAGCGCGTTGAGGCCCTGGAGCGCCGACGGGTCCGGGTGAACCTTCTGTTTGTACATCATATCGTGAATGAATTGATGGCCGGCCACGTTCGCCGGGTTGTTGAAGTTGGACTTGGGCGCGATGAAGTTGGTGTAGTGCTCCGGCATCCAGGAGGTATCGCCCCAGAGGAACGACAGGTCGGTCTGCTGTTGCAACCCGATGTCCACACCGAAGGTCGCGTCCGGGGTACCGACGTTCGAGGCCAGCTTCTGGGCATAGCCCAGCATCTTCTCCATGGTCCAGGAGGTGTCGTTGTAGTCGACCGCCGGCGCGGGTAAACCGGCTTTGTCGAACATATCCTTGTTGTAGACGCCCGGCGAGCCGTAGCAGGTATCCTGGGGCAGGCCGTAGTGGTTGCCGTGGATCTTGTAGATGTCGGAAAGGCCCGGCAGGAAGTAGTTGGCGATGTCCCACTTGTCGGCCGAGATGTAGGAGTTCAGGTTCTGCGGCATGTTACGCGCCCAGAAGTCCATGTAGTTCTGGCCGAAGCCCCAGAGGTCGAGGCCCTGCTTCGCCGCGGCCAGAGTCAGGATCTTCGCGTTGTAGTTGCCGGGCACGTTCTGCGGAACGACGACCCGATCGACTTTCAGTTGCGGGTACTGCTGCTGGAGCATGGGCATGTAGATCTTTTCCTGCCCGTTGTTCTCGACGACGTCCGCGCGGACGAGCCAGACCAGTGAGCCGGAAACCGTCTGCCCACCCGATGGCACCCCTTGCCCGGCCGGGGCCGTCGTCGCCTGCGCCGCTGCCGCGGTCGTCGGCTGCGCCACGGCTGGCGCGGTCGTCGCGGCCGGGGCGGCGGTTGGCGCCGCGGCGGTCGTTGGCTGCGCCGCGGCCGGCGCCTGGGTCGGCGTGGCGGGTTGGCTGCTGCACGCGGCCACGACAACCCCGGCGATTCCCAGGCCCACTCCGCTCAAAAAGCCGCGACGTGTCACGTGAGGACCAGACATTAGTCGACCTCCTCAATATCCCCGCGCGGGGAAATCAATTGACACCCGCCTTTAGCCTTTGACCCCGCTGATGACAATGCCCTCGATGAAGTAGCGCTGGGCGATGAAGAACAGCAACAGCACCGGCAGCAGCATGACCAGACTCGCGGCCATCAAGAGATTCCAGGGAGTGCTGCCGTAGGCCGACGAAAAGCCGTCCAGGGCGACCGCGGCGGTCTGCTGACTCTGGTCGCTCAGGTAGATGAGCGGTCGTAGGAAGTCATTCCAGTTGAAGGTGAACGAGCCGATCGCCACGGCGGCCAGCGCTGGAACGATCTGAGGGAGCAGCACCTGGAAAAAGATCCGCACCGGCCCGGCGCCGTCGATTTCCGCCGCCTCGTCCATCTCGATCGGGATCGTCATGAAAAACTGGCGCAGCAGGAAGATATTGAAGGCGCTGCCGAACCAGGCCGGGATGATCAGCGGCCATAGCGTGTTCACCAGGTGAAGCAGCGACCAGCCGAGGAACTCGGGCACCAGCCGCACCTGGTAGGGAATCATCAGCGTCGCCAGGACCAGGGTGAAAAGGACGTCGCGGCCGGGCGCCCGGAAGCGGGCGAAACCGTAGGCGACCACCGCTGCCGACAGCGTGTCGCCGACCATGTCGGTGATGGTGATCTTCAACGTGTTGCCGTAGACGACCTGCCACCGCATGAAGTCGAGCGCCGTCGGAAAGTTCTTCCACTGCGGGACGAACTGGAGGCCGGGGATCCACTTGATCGGGAGGAGGAACACCGCGCCGCTCGTCTTGAGCGACGTCGTGATCATAAAGGCGACCGGAAACAGCAGCATGATCGAGCCGACCAGGACGATCAGCGTGACGACGCTGCTCCACAGGACCGATCGAACGCTCTTCCGGCGCAGGACCTCCGCGAAGCTCTCGGCCTGGACTCGGCGGCGAACCGTTGCTTCCATCGCGTTTCCCTCACTTCGCCCCTGGCGATTCGTAATGGACCCAGAACTGGGAAGACTTGAACGCCAGGAAGGTGAAGAAGAGCATGACCACGAAGAGCACCCAGGACAGCGCGTCGGCGTACCCCATATTGCCGGCGTAGGCAAAAGCGTTCTCGAAGATCGCGAAGACGTAGAAGTAGGTCGCATAGTCCGGACCGCCCTGGGTGATCACGTACGCGTTGGTAAAGACCTGGAACGACCCGATGATCCCCATGATCAGGTTGAAGAAAATCACCGGCGTGATCGAAGGGATCGTCACGTGCCACATCTTCTGGGTGATGTTCGCGCCGTCGATCTCGGCGGCTTCGTAGAGGGTCGTCGGCACCCCCTGGATCCCGGCCAGGTAGATCAGCATCGGACCGCCGAACCGCCAGAGGTCCATCAGAACGAAGGTGGGGATGACCAGGTTCGGATCGATCAGATACTTCGGCCCGACGATGTGGAACATCGACCAGAGCGTGCCATTGAGGAGCCCGTAGGTCGGCTCGAAGATCCACCACCACATCAGCGACACCGCGACCCCGGCGGTAACCGCCGGCAGGTAGTACACGGTGCGCCAGACCGACAGGGCCGGAATGCTCTGGTTGAGGAGCAGCGCGATGACCACCGCGAACACGACGCTCAGCGGGACCTCGAGCGCGGTGTAGTACAGGGTGACTTCCAGCGACTTCCAGAAGAGCGGATCGTGGACCATGAAGACGTAGTTCGCCGCACCCACCCACTTTGGCGGCCAGTTCACCGGGTCGTTATGGGTCAGGCTGAGATAGGCGGAGGCGACAATCGGACCGGCGGTGAAGAGGATGAAGCCGACGATCCACGGGGAAATAAAGATGTAGAACCACTTCGCCTTCGTTCGGGACAGGCCCCCGCGCCGAGGCTGGGCA
>JAJPKB010000647.1 GCA_021323915.1 Chloroflexota bacterium
ACACGGACCTCGTGGACGTATCGCTGGTCGACGGGAAGCTCCTCGTGCAGCGAATCGCCCGGCCAGCGCCGTCGCTGGACGAGCTCCTGGCAGCGGTGACGCCCGAGAACCTGTACGACGAGGTATCATCCGGACCCGCGGCGGGGCGCGAGGCATGGTAAGCGGGACCCGCCCGGCGCCGGGCCGTGGCGACGTGGTCTGGTTGAGCTTCGATCCTCAGGCGGGCCACGAACAGGCGGGTCACCGCCCGGCGGTCGTGCTCTCGCCCGTCGCCTACAACGGCAAGATCGGCCTGGCGCTTCTCTGTCCGATCACCAGCCAGGTCAGATGGGCGGAGGCCTGGCGATCATGAACATGCGCTATTCAGGCACCCAGATTTCCGTCTTGATGATTATCCGTTCGGCAGGCTTCGTCGATGCTTCGATGATTAGCTCCCAGAATACCCTCAACTTCGCGTATATCCTCTACCTGGCCCTCCGCGACGCGAAGTTCCCTGATGCGGAGATCGAGCGTGAGGTTCGCCGCTGGTTCGTCTTGTCGATCCTGACCGGACGCTACTCCGGCTCCCCGGAAACGGCGTTTGATTACGATATCCACCAGACGCACGAGCAGGGCATCGCCCGGTACGCCGAGAACGTTATCGCCGCCGAGCTGTCGGATACCTTCTGGGGAGCCTTGCTCCCCCAGGCGATGACGACCTCGGTCGCGTCGAGCCCATACTTCCGCCTTTTCCAGGCTGCCCAGGTGAGGATGGATGACCGGGGCTTCTTATCCAAGGACATCCGGGTCCGCGAGTTGATCGAGGTGAAATCGGACGTCCACCACGTCTTTCTCGCCGACTATCTCAAGAAGCACGGCGTGGTTCGCGGCCAGTACAACCAGATAGCGAACTACGTCGTGGCGCAGAGCGAGATCAACATCGCGATCGGCAACAAGGAGCCTCGACTCTACTTTCAGGAAGTGATCGAGCATTGTCGGGGAGGCGCCAAACGTTACGGGAACATCACCGATATGTCGGATCTGGGTAAGAACCTGCGTATGCAGTGCGTTCCCGACGGCGTGGAGAATATGACGGTCTCCGACTCCATAAAGATCCGGAGGTTGCCGCGGAAACCTCGGACGTCCGAACGATTGATCTCCCCTTCAAGAAGAAAGGCGGCTGAGCTCCCGGCCGCGCGGGCGCGGCTAACCGATCATCACCGCCGGCGGCGCCGCGTCTTCGTTCACGACGTCGGGCGCCAGATTCTTCAGCGGCCTGCCCTGGTAGGTCTTCAGCAGCGCCAGCTTGCCCGGATTGATCGTCTTCCAGTCGTCCTCGAGCAGCCCGCCAGTGTCGCCCGAGTTCGGGTTCAGGCACCAGTAGGTGTAGTGCATCTGATTCGCCTTCAGGTAGGCCACCAGCGTGCGCTGCCAGATCCCCTCGGCGTCGCTGCCGACCGAACGGCCGCCGAACTCGCCCACCAGGATCGGCGCCATTCCGTTCTTTTGAATAAAGCCCCAGTGCTTGTCCCAGAACGGGGGCATGTTGTCGGGGAAGGTCGGGTCGCCGAACCACTTCTGGTTGTACACCCCCGGACCGTAGTCGTGCGGGCTGTAGACCACCCGATTCGGGACGCTCAGCCGGATCGGTCGCGTCGCCGCGTTGATCAGATCGCCGCCCTGCCAGGTCCAGTCGAGCGGATTTCCCGACGCGTCGACGATCTTCTCGACCCCCTCCACCAGGATCAGCCAGTCCGGGTTCGCCCTCAGAATCTCGTTTCCGCAGGCCTCGGCGGCGATCGCCCAGTCGGTCTTCGGGTCGCCGCTTCCCCAGGTGGCCGGCCCGGCCGGCTCGTTGTGCAGGTCGGCGCCGATCACCGCGTCGTTGCCCCGGTACCGCGCCGCCAGCGCGCGCCACTGGGCGATCCAGGTATCCGCCGACAGGTGATCGGTGTACCAGAGCGGCGACTGCTGGTCGGCGTTGGGCCGGTGCTGGTCGAGAATGATCTTCAACCCGCGCCGACCAGCCGCGACCACGACCGCGTCCATAACCTGGATGCCACTCAGGCCCTGAAGGTCCGGATTCTTGTTGAAGTCGATGCCGTTCGGCTGACGCTTCGGGTCGAACAAGACGTTCGAGTACGGCAGCCGCAGGCAGTTGAAGCCGGCCTGGACGATCTGGTCGAGCATGTCGCCGAGGGAGCGCGCCCAGAGGCCGTGCGGCGCGAGAGTGCCGGTCTCCATGCCGAACCAGTTCAGGCCGGTCAGCGTCGCCCCCTGACCGCTCGCGTCGACGAGTCGGGTTCCGGCGACGCTCAGATAGTTCAGCCGACCGACCGGCGGCCGGGCCGTCGCGGTGGGCGAATCGGCGGCGACGGTCGCGGGGCTCGCCTCGGACGTCGGGGACGCCGCTTCGGTTGGCGATGGCAGGCTGGTCGCCGGCGGCGTCGGAACGGCCGCCACCGGCGTCGACGGCTTCGCCGATCGGGTTGGCAAGGGCGAGGGATCGGCGGCCACCGCCGCCGTGGTCGGAGGCGCCGGGGGTGTCAGCCGTGTCCGGGCGCCGCAGGCGACCAGCACGCCGAGCGACGCGGTGGCCGCGCACCACCCGAGCACCTCGCGTCGGGTCCGCCGGATTCGTCCGCCGCCAGATACTTTCATTCTTGCCTCCAGCCGTGAGAATCCTCTCCAGCCTACGACAAGAGAGCGTATCTGTCACTGGCCGGTCGGCCGCTGGGGCGACGGGCCTCACCGCCTGGGCCATGAGGGACCCCGAGTCTCGAGCGCGCGGAGACCGGCACCTGTTCGGCGCCACTCATACAATCGGGATGCCTGATGGGGGCGAGAAGGTGAGGCCACGCTCCAGCTTTACTCTTCGTCCTCCGGCGCCGCCTCTCGGTCGATCACCTCCTGGATTCGGACCTCGCTGGACGGAACGTGGACGATGTAGTCGAAGTTCCCTTCGCCCACGGTACGCATCAACTGGGCAATGACCTGCTTTGGGTTGTCGCTGGGCCCGCTGACGTAGAAAGGCTTCCCGTCCCTTCCTAACGGAACGACGACGTGCGACTCGGCCGGCTTCGCCCCGGCCAGAAACGGCACCGCCTCGTAGTAGCCCTGGCTCGGGCGGAATCCGAAACGCTTCGCGTAGGCGATGCCTTCCTCGATCACCCGAGCCACCAGGTTCAGGTCGGCCTTGCCGAGCGGACTCGCCTGGTCGAGATGCTCGAAGAAATCGGCGTAGGCGCTCTCCGACGGGAACACCCGCGCGTAGGCGTTCTTGACCCCGAGGCAGCCGAGGTCGACTACAAAGACGGCCGCGCCGATCTGCCCGCTCGGCGACCGGCGCGCCACGATGATCTCGGCCAGCCCACCGCCTCCGGTCAGCTCGACGTCCTGCCAGTTCTTGTTAATCCAGCACTCGTAGAGCGGCCAGGTCGCCGCGGTTCGAATCAACGCCCGCGAGCTTGGCGGCGCGACCGCCGCCGCGCTCTTCGCCTCGGCCCGCTTGCGCTCCTTCCGCTTGGCCGCTTTCTTCTCCAGAAGCTTTCGCCGGCGTTCCTGGTCTCCCGGCATCGCGCAACCTCCCCGTCTTCTCCATCGCCGCCCGCACGATCCGATCGCCGTCCGGCGACGACCGGTCAGCCAAGGTATACCCACGCCGCGTCCGCGAGTCAAGACGCACGCCGGCGAAGAGCCTCCACCGCGGGAGGCCATAAACCGGGAGCCCCTGCGCTACATCTCCCATCGGCCGGGGATGGACCGTCGCCGGTTGGTCGAGTAAAGTATCGTCGTCAACGGTCGACGTCGCGGCGCGCTCCGAGCTTCTCCTACCGATTCGGTAGAAGGCTTGACGATCGGCCGACGCGGTCATTCCGAGCGCGGCGAGCGAGGAATCTCTGGCCCGGGATACCGAAAGTCGGAGACCCCTCGCGTCGGCTCGGGGTGACAATCCGGCTCCCGGTCTCTTGTCGTAGAGCTAGGCGATGCCAATACACGATTAGATGGAGAGAACGATGCCCAAGCCAGCCAGCTACCTCTACCACGAGTATTCCTGGACCGAGCTTCGCGAGGTCGCCAGGCGCAAGCCGGTCTGCGTGATCCCCTGCGGGACGGTCGAGCAGCACGGTCCCCACCTGCCGCTCTCGACCGATTTCGTGACCGCGAGCATGGTTTCGGAGCGCGGCGTCGCGAAGGCGGACGGGAACGCTCTCCTGCTGCCGACTGTCAACTACGGCTTCAACGAGCACCACATGGACTTCCCCGGCACGATCGCCATCCCCGGTCAGGACTACATCAACTACACCGCCAACATCGGCATCAGCCTGGCCCGCCACGGCTTCGACAAGATCCTCTACGTCAACGGACACGGCTCGAACCGTCCCTTCCTCGAGATCGCGGCGCGCGAGGTCTGCAACCGCACCGACGCCTTCGCCGCGCTGGTGTCCTGGTGGTCGCTGATCCCACGCACGCTGCTCGAGAAGACCCTCGTCTCGGAGATCCCCGGCGGTGTCTCCCACGCCTGCGAGATGGAGACGTCGGTGATGCTCTACCTGCGCCCCGACCTGGTCGACATGACCAGGGCCGTCAAGGACCTGGGATTCAAGCCCGGCCAGTACATGTGGCGGGATCTGCGCGTCACCTCACCGCTGGTCTTCAACGAGCAATGGAGCCGCTTCTCGGAGAGCGGCATCCAGGGCGACCCGACCCTGGCCACCGTCGAGAAGGGGCAGGTCCTGACCGACGCCGCGGTCGACAACCTGGTCGGCCTCCTGGCCGAGCTGAAGGAGCGCGAGTTCCGCCCGCGCGTCGACCACCACTGACCGGTCGGATGCTATAATCGGGTGACCGGAGGTGGCGATGGTGACCGAGCCCGAGCGCGTGATCCTGACCTACGAAGACCTGATCGCGCTTCCAAACGACCGGAACCGCTACGAGATCTTCGAAGGAGAACTCCAGGTGACCGCTTCCTCGAACATTTCTCACCAGACCGCGGTGACCAACCTGACAGCCATCCTGGTCGCCCACGTGCGGGCGCGACGGTTGGGCTGGGTGTTCACCGCACCCTGCGACGTTCTCCTGAGCGACATCACCGTCGTCGAGCCCGACCTTCTCTTCGTCTCCCGGGGGCGTCGCCGCATCATCGTTCCCCGGCACATTCGCGGCGCGCCGGACCTCGTCGTCGAGGTGCTCTCGCCGTCGACCGCCGAGACCGACCGCCAGGTCAAGAGCCAGCTTTACGCCCGTTATCAGGTCGCGAACTACTGGCGCCTCGATCCCGACCGCTGGGAGCTCGTTGCCGAGGCCCTCGACGATGGCGTCTATCGGCAGGTCGCGGTCGGTCGAGAAAGCCAGACCGTCGTCGCGCCGCCGTTTCCGGAGCTGGAGATTCCCCTCGCCCAGGTTTGGGGCTGGGACCAGGAGTGAGCCTTGCCTGACGTTCTCGTCGTCGGCGCCGGCATCGTCGGGGCCTCGATCGCCTACGGACTCGCCCAGCGCGGCGCTCGGGTCACCGTGCTCGAGGCGGGCCGACCCGCCGTCGGCACCTCGCGCAGCAGCTTCGCCTGGCCCAACGCGAACGAGAAGCTGCCCCGCGCCTACTTCGCGCTGAACGCCGCCGGCCTCGCCGAGCACCATCGGCTCGCCGCCGCCCTCGGCCACGGCGCGTTTCAGGCGACCGGCAATCTCGAGGTCGTCGCCGGCCCGGAGCGCCGCGCCTTCCAGGAGGCGAAGGTCGCTCGCCTGCGCGAGTGGGGCTACCGCGCCGAGCTGATCTCGGAAGACCGGGCCCGCGCCCTCGAGCCGGACCTCGCGCTGCCGCCCGACGCCGGCTACGCCTTTTATCCGGAGGAGGGCTGGGTCGCCGTGCCGGTCCTCACCCACCACCTCCTGCGAGCGGCGGCGCGGCTCTCGGCGACGGTCCGCTTTCCCGCTCGGGCGACCGCGCTCTCGGTCCAGGGCAGTCGAGTGATCGGCGCGCTCGTCGACGGCGAGCGGGTGGGCGCCGACCTCGTGATCGACTGCGCCGGCCCCCGCGCCGGCGACCTGCTCGAGCCGCTCGGCCTCGCGATCGGGCGCCAGCGCTCGCCCGGCGTCCTCGCGGTGACCGAGCCGATGCCCACCGGCCTCTCCCGCGTCGTTCACGCTCCCCGAGTCTACGTGCGACCGGACGGCGGCGGCCGGGTCCTGATCGGCGGCGAGGGGGTTGACGCCGGCCTGCCCGCCGACCAGCGGCCAACCGTCGCCGGAACGGATGACG
>JAJPKB010000084.1 GCA_021323915.1 Chloroflexota bacterium
ATCCCGTATTCGTTGATGTACTGCGCCCAGGATAGCTGTCCCTGGCATTCGGCGTCGTAGAGGTCGACCGCTCCCCCGATGATCGGGCTCGACCGCGCCGCGTGCTCGGCGGTCAGAGATGTGGCCCAATGGCGATCGGCGACCGAATACGGGTCGAGGATCGCGATCAAATCGCCCGACGCTTTCTGGATTCCCCGCGCGCGCAGCTGTGGCACGGTCAATTCTTCCGGGAAATGCAGCAGCGTCACCGTCGGGAACCGCGCGCGGACGATCCTGTCGGTCCCGTCGGTCGAGCTGTCGGCCACGATGATCTCGTGGATCGCGGCTCCGGATTGCCCGAGCAACGCCGTGAGGCACTCCTCGATCACCGCGGCCGCGTCGTGAGCCGCGATCACCACCGATAGCTTCGCCGCGCTCATCGGTCGGAATTCGCCGGGGACGCGGTCGGCTCGGACGTCACGCGCATCGTCTCGCCTTCCTGGTGATGTCGTCGCGGAATCGGGAGCCGGTCCTCAGCGAGCAGGCGCGGCGGACCGCCCGGCTCGGATCGCGCGGGCCTCGTCGATCAGCGCGAAGTACCGGTCCAGGTGCGGTTCTTCCGACCAGAGACGCCGGTACCCCTGGAGACCCTGAGCGCCAAGCTCGCGGCGGTGCGCCGGATCCGTACGGAGCGCTTCCATCGCCGCGACCAGCTCGTTCGGCGTCCGATAGGTGTAACCGCCGCCGCTGTCCTGGACTGCCTCGGTCAGGCCTCCGAGGTCGCGCACGATCACCGGCGTTCCGGCCGCGAACGCCTCGAGGCTGACGATTCCGAACGTCTCGTAACCGATCGACGGAACGATCAACGCGATGGCGCGGGCAAAAAGGCTTCGTAGGGGAACCGGGTGCACCCGTCCCACGAAGTGAACGTGCGCCAGATCTTGAGCCTGCTGGCGTAGCGTCGGACCGAAATCGCCGTCGCCGGCGACGATCAGATCGGCGGCATCGTAGGTGCGGAACTGCTCGATGACCGTCTGCAATCCCTTGAGCTTCTCGAGCCGCCCGACGAACAGGAAGTATGGGCGGGTTGTCGGCAAGGGAAACTCGGACTCCGACGCCGTCGCGTCGACGAGCGTTTCCGACGTCGGCAGGAAGTACGGAAGGTGCCGAATCGGCATCGAGAAGCCTCGTCGAATGTGCTGATCCAGCGTGAACCGACTGGGAGAGAGGTAGAGATCGACGTTCGGTAGGGCGGAAGCCATCAGGCCAGTGTAGCGCCACAGTTGGGGCGGCCGCCGGAACGCGAGCGTACAGCGGAGGCACGACGGCTTTTCGCATGGCTCCTGGTTGTTCTTCCAGAGGACGTGCATCGGACAGACCAGCCAGTGTTCGTGGGTGGTGTAGAGCTTGATTCCGGTGCCGTAACCGAGCACCCCCGGTCCGCCGACCAGCGACACGTTGTGGAAGTGGATCACGTCGAAGTGCTGCTCCCGAAAGATGCGATCCAGCGCCGGCGCCTTGAGCCCGGGTTGTCCGCTTAAGTAGGTAACCAGCGGCGAGAGCTTTCCCCAGCGATTCCGGAGCCGGTGGACCGTCACATTCTCGGGGTGGGGGAAATTGCCCTTCGGCTCGGCATCGCGCAGGACCTTGTAGGCGTCGACACAATGCACGACGGTGACGCGATGACCTCGGCGGGCCAGCTCGTTCGTGAGCCGATAGATGTACATGGCGTCGCCCCCGAAATGATACGGGGGATAGAACGTGGTCACCATGCAGAAGTTCATCGATCGGTCCTTCGTGCCGTCGCATTCTCCCGCGCGCCCCGTGGAAGAACGCGCCCGTGCCCACGAGATTCAGGCCGGCATGGAGTTGGCTGCCGGCGACGGTGCGGATGCCTCACCGCTCCGATAAAAGGCGACGACGCGCCGGAGGGTCTCGTCCAGCGAAATCCGGGGTTCCCAGCCGAGGGTCGTCTTGATCCGGGTGGTGTCGGGAACGCGGCGACGTAGATCCTCGAACCCGGGGCCGTAGGCCCGGTCGTACGGCACCAGCCTGATCCGTTCTTCCCAGGGCGTGGCGGTCGTGGTCGGCTCGCCGAAGTGTACCGCGGAGTCGTCGGACAGCGGCAAACCCGGGAACGCGGGCGTCTCGCCCGCCAACGTCCGGTTTTCCCGAGCGGGCGAGATGCCCGCGCTCCGGGAGGACTCCCTGGCTTTCCACGACGTACCGGGCACGCCGCCGGGAGAAGAACCGGTGCTCTCGTCCGTCAGAAGGAGAATTCTCCGGGCCAGCTCGAGGATCGAGACCTCCGTCGTCGAGCCGACATTGAACACCTGGCCAAGGGCAGCCGGGCAATTCGCCAATCCGATGATTGCCCGCACCGCGTCGACTACGTCGCAGAAGCAGCGGGTTTGCTGGCCATCTCCGTAAATGGTGAGCGGCTCGCCGCGCAGCGCCTGCTGCACCAGGCGTGGGATGACCATGCCGTACCGGCCGGTCTGCCGAGGACCGACCGTATTGAAGAGGCGAAAAATCACGATCGGCAGGTCCTGTGCTCGGTGGTAGGCCAGGGCGAGAAACTCGTCCAGGGCCTTCGAAGCCGAATAGCTCCAACGGGCCGCTGTCGTCGGTCCAAGCAGTCGATCGTCATCCTCGCGGAAAGGAACCCGATCGCTCTTTCCGTAGATTTCCGACGTCGAGGCGACGAGAACTTTCCGCTGATAGCGAGCCGCGGCTCTCAGCAGGCAGTGACTGCCCAGGACGTTGGTTTCGAAGACGCGCAGCGGATCCTGCAGGACGAGCTCGACCCCAACCGCGGCACCGAGGTGGAAGACCACGTCGCATTCGCTGACGAGCTGGTCGACGACCGCCTCGTTGGCCACGCTGTCGACCACGCAGCGGAAGCGCGGGTGAGAAGCGAGCTGACGAACGTTGTCCGTCCGGCCCGTCGACAGATTGTCGAGAACGGTGACGTCGTAGCCGTGCGCGAGCAAATGCTCAGCAAGATGGGAACCGATGAAGCCCGCGCCCCCGGTGACGAGGGCACGAGCCCGCCTGCTCTCAGTCAGATTTGACGAGCTCGTCACGGTGGTCATTGCTTCCCTCCGAACATCGTCACAGCGGGACGATGTTCGGCGCCGACCAGCCGGCCAGCGCGTTTTGGGTGTCCAGGATCAGCGCACTGTTCGCGACCAATCGGTCGTAATCGATCGTCCGGTGCGGGGTAACCAGGATCACCGCGTCGTAGCGAGCGAGGTCGGACAGGTCTGTCGAAAGCATCTCGTCGTCGCCCGTTCGGAGCACCGGAACCAACGGGTCGTAGTAGCTGCTGTCGATGTCGAGCGCTCGTAAACGCGTGAGAATCTGCAGGCTCGACGCGTTGCGCAGGTCCGCCACGTCCGGTTTGTACGTTACGCCAGCGATGAGGATGCGCGCGTGATTGAGAAGCTTCCGGTCCCGCTCCCAGAGGAGACGCGCGAGCTTCTCGACGACGAACTCTGGCATTCGTTCGTTGACCCGGGTAGCCGCGGAGACGATTTCCAGGGGCACGTTTCCCCGGCGAGCAGACCACTGCAAGTAGCGCGGCATGACCGGGATGCAATCTCCGCCAACGCCTGGCCCGGGGTAGTGCGGCAAAAAAGCGAATGGCTTGGTCGCGGCGGCGTTGATGACCTGCCAGACGTCGAGACCCAGCCGATCGCAAAGAACGGCGAGCTCGTTGACGAAGCTGATATTGATGAACCGAAAGCTATTTTCCACGAGCTTCGCCATCTCAGCTATCTCAGGCGAGGCGACCGGAACGACGGTTTCGACGAACCGTTGATAGAAACTGCAGGCGATCTCCGAGCACGTTGGCGTCATCCCGCCAACCAGCTTTGGCGTGTTATTGACTCCGTAGCGATGGTTGCCGGGATCGATTCGCTCCGGGGCGTACGCCAGATAGAAGTCGCGGCCGACTTCTCGATCACCCGATTGGAGTTTTGGCAAGGCGAGCTGCCGGGTGCACCCCACGTAACTCGAGCTTTGGAGAACGATCAAGCTCTGCGGTGCGAGATTCGTGGCAACGGTATCCAGCGCGTCCTCGACGTGGTGCGTGTCGGGCTCTCCGTTAGAAGTCAACGGGGTTGGCACGCAGATGACGACACAGTCCAAAGACTCGATCCGGCGCGGGTTGGTTTCGGCCTGGAGCAACCCCGCTTTGGTCGGCGATCGGATCGCATCGTCGTCCACCGTGTACACCGTACTGCGACCAGCGTTGATCTCGCTCACCTTATCCTGGTCGACGTCGAAGCCAACCGTCGTGAACCCGGCCCGGGCGCACTCGACCGCGAGAGGCAGACCAGCGTAGCCCAGGCCGACGACTCCGACGCAAGCCTGTCGGGCTTGAATCCGACGCGCGAGCGCCGGGCCATCGATACAACGCGTCGTCGTGTCCAGCATAACTCGTCCTCCTAGTCTTTACCGACCCACGGATTGGGTTACTTCGCTCAGCACCGCGCGGCCGGAGCGCGCGACCCGGCAGAGCGCAACGTACGGCTCCATCCCCGGAGAAGCGAGGAATCGTGCCGGCAAGGATCGCGAGAAATACCACGCATCGACGCGTCCGAGCGTGTATCGATCGCTGGCGCCGCGGGCGATTCGCATCGTCGTCGTGCAAGCCACCGAGTACGTCCGCTCGACGTGAGACCGCACGCGTCGATCGTAACGCCCGTACGGATACGCAAAGGCGGCCACCGCCAGGCCGAGATGATCTTCCAGGATGGCCTTGGCGCCCAGCAGCTCGGCGGCGAGACCGTGATCGTCTAGCGAGGTGAGGTCCGGGTGGGTCCGACTGTGCGCCCCGACCTCCCATCCAGCAGCGGCCAGCTCCCGGAGCTCGCTCCAACCGAGAAGATGATCGGTCGGAATTCCGCTCGGCTGACCCGGCCAGCAGTTGCTGCGCCCGACGTAGTCGGTGATTGGGAAGACGGTGCCACGCCAGCCATAGCTCGCCAGCAAGGGCGCGGCGTGCTCGAGCACGGCGGCGTAGCCATCGTCGAAGGTGAGAGCGACCGGGTACGTTCCGGTCAGCTCGATCGCCGCCGCTCGGTTCAGCGCCTCACTGAGCGGGAGCACGGTACAGCCGGCGTCCCGGAGGCGTTGCAAGTGTTGCCGTAGCATGCCGGGCGGAACTGACACCGGCGATCCGACGTCGTGAAGATTATGGTAGGTCAGGATCAGGAGTCGCACGTTAGGTTCGTTTCACCGCCCCACGGCGAGGACTCTGTACACGCGCACATTATCGGCCTCGTCCTTGTAGACGAGCGAGAAACGTCCGGGGCTGGCCGCGATCGCAGCCTCCACTCCCGAATTGGCGTGATCGAGCGTCGTGGTTTTTGGAGTCACGAGCGGCGGTGCGATGAGCACGTAGGAGGCTCGAGCCTTATCCACCGCGGCGAGATAGCCGTCAGCGGTGGTCGTATTGCTCGTGGGAATCTCGGCCATTCGTCGATTCGTATACAGCGATCTGGGAAGGGGATACGAAGACATGACGATAGATTCTGATGGCGTGTTTGCCGCGATCCATAACGAGCCGATGCTGATGTCCGTCGTTCGATCGCGGACTGGAAAGCGGATCTCTTCCAGGTCGCGCGCCAGGTTCAGCACCGTCAACAGAACCACGGCGCCCACGACGATGCGCCATCCTCGCCAACCTCTCTTTCCCACGAACGGCACGCGCGAGATGTAGACGACAGCGCAGCGTATTCCCTCGACCAGGTACAGGTAAAAGAGAAAGATGAGCGGGTGGAGGTAGCGCGGGATCGCCCAGGGCCAGATCAGGAGAATCCCAACGTACAGTGCAATAGAAAACTCCAGCAAACCCGGTTGAGTCCAGAGGCGACGGGCGAAGCCAAGGACGATGAGAACGGTGACGATGAGGCCAATGAGTGCCGGAATCCACGAGAGGTGGAGCGCGCCAAGGACGTGCTGGATGTGATTTGTCAGCACGTCGAGCGACAGGACGCTCGGAATGCCGTTTGTCGTATACGAGAAGACGTTGCCGGCCACGCGTGGGATGATATGGAGCGGGGAGGCCACCACCGACTGCTGCGGGCCATGTCCGTTGGCGAACTGGCCCTGGTAGCTAGACAACTGCAGCTTGCCCGCGGCGCTTGCGTTGCGGTAGAACCACGCGAAGAATGGGATGCCGAACCCGACGCCCACCGCCCCGGCCGCCAGGCGATGTCGCCTCACGAGCAGGAACAGGATGATTCCGACGGCGAAGGCGATGCCAATGGAACGCACAAAATATAACGCTGTGACGCTGGCGGCCAATTCAGCCACGACGATTCCCGCGAGGGGCTTTCCCGATGGGATCTGATCGCCGATCACCGCGAGGAGCGACACCAGAAACAGGAAGGCTGCTTCCGACATCACCATCGTCGAGTGACTGACAATCAAGGGATTGCTGGCCCCGGCGGCAAGAATCAGAAACGTCCACCCGGCGGCAAACCGCTTTCTCAGGTACAGGTACCAGAGGGGAATCGCGGCGAGCGTGAAGACGATCGACGGGAGCCGCAGGGCGTCGAGAGAGTGCGGTACCGCCAGAACGACCGGAACCAGGATCAAGGGGTAGCCCGGCGGGAAATTGAGCTCCGGCGGCGCATCCACCAGGCTGATGAGCGAGAATCCCTTACCGGCGGCGAGCGCGCGTGCCGTCACGATGTAGTGAGCATCGTCCTGGTAGGTGCCGACCTGCATCACGTGGAAATTGAGGAGATAGAGGGCAAGCGCCAGCACGAGCAGAGCGGCGAGCACGGCGATCTCGCGCCGACTCCAGCGGCGAATCTCCTCGACCTCCGCGGGCGACTCGGCTGGCATGGCGCGCTGGCGCGCCGTCAGTTTCAACACCACTTGTCGGTCAGTTTCCGGTGTACTCAAGAATTCCCAGCAAGGCGTCCCTCGCCTCGGCGACCGCGAGGATCTCGGCTTCCGTGATCGGCACGTCGCCCTGGGAACTGACGGCCCGGTAAAACCGACGAACCAGCTCGTTCAGGCCCGGATACGCGGTCTCCCGGTGGATAGCTCGGTAGATCAGATTCTCCAGCGCCACGGAAAACGTCTGTCCGGACAGGGTAAGAGGTCGCGCTGCCTTGCGAAGCCGCGAAACCTGACCGGATTCGGTCACCTGGAACCCGTGGTACAGGTCGACGTGCGCTGAGCCTCGCTCGCCGACCAGGTGAAGTAGATTGATCGGCGGACGCCCTGCCATCGAGACGACGATGGACAACGTAACGTCCCCCATCACCCCACTGATACGTAGCTCTCCCGCTCGCGGACGTTGCACCGTCCAGCGCGTGCTCGCCAGCTCCCCCGGAAAGATCCTCGCCATGAGCGACAGGGGGTGGGGAACAATCTCCGCGGCGATCCGGTCGCTCGCGTCGTCCGCCTGACCGCTCGCGCCGGCCGAACAAATTACTGCTCCGACGTGGACGATCCGGCCAAGTCCCTTCCGTGCTTCGAGTAATTGAGCCACTCCCCGCTGAAACACGAATTGATGCGTCGGACACAGCAACCGCTCTCGTGATCTGGCCAGATCGAGCAGCTCCGCGGTCACGCTCCGGGTCGGCGCGAGTGGCTTCTCCACGATCGCGTGTGCTCCACTCTCCACGGCAAGGCGGGCGAGATCGACGTGGAGAGACGTCGGGGCACAGATGTGGACGACGTCGACGGCGTGGCGGGCTAACGCCACGCTCGGGTCGTCGGCGGGCTCGGCTCGCGGGAAGCGCGCGGCAAGCGTGCTTGCCCGGCGCTCATCCGGGTCGACGATCGTGACGACGTCACCTTCCGCTCGCCGCGCCGCGGCCGCGTGCCAGCGGCCCATGAGCCCAGCGCCGATTATCGCCACGCGGGGCCGTCGATCGTCCCTCACTGGCGAATCCGAAGCGCGACGTCAACCGCGAACGGTGGACTATTGATCCACTGCGGCCCGGGATCGACCGGTGCCGTCGCGAGCGTCTGGCCGGTCGCGGGGTCGATCCAGGTCGCGGTTCCCTCGATTGGGACGTCAGCCTGAAATCGCGTGCTGACGGTCGGCGGATCGCCGGCGAAATGATGAAGATAGGCAAGAAACATCGTCGGCGATCGTAAGCCGTATCCTCGGACTCCGGCGCCGGATGGCTCGATCTTCACCATTGCTGCCCTTGGATCCATGCCTCGGGTGAAATCCTGAAAGACTCGCGTGTAGCCGCGCTCCTCGGGGCCGATGTAAAGGTTCGCTGATCCGTTGTGACAGTAATTCTTCTTGAACGACGAGTTCCAGAACACCAGCTCCCCTTCGTTGAAGAACGTCGACCAGATCCGCAGACGCATCCGCAATGCCGAGGTCGCGTCCCAGTTGCAAACCTCGTTGCCGGCCTCTCCGAAAAGAACCGGTACGCCCCCGTTCTTGAAACGGGACACGTCGCCGGCGGCGTCGAGATCGGCATAGGTCGCGCTAGACTGCACGTACGAATGAGGCGACCTCAGGTCAAGGTACATCCACTCGCCGTCACGGGGATTGCTGTTGGTCACCAGATGGCGATAGGGATCATGCGCATGGAAGTAGGCAGCGGCGAAGCGAAGCCAGCTGTCCGGCAGATCCCCCGGCCCCGTCTCGTTCGTCAGCTCCCAGATGTCGACGTAGGCGCCGTAGCGGGCGATCAGGTAGTCAAAATATTGCTGGAGCGCCTGCTGCTCGCCGGGACGAGTCGCGGCGTCCGGGTAGGCGGGATCGGTGAACGCCCCGAGCATCACTCGAAAGCCGTGGCGAGTCGCGGTCTGGAGAAGCTGATCCGCGAGCTTCCCATCGTCGACGGAATAGGTGTTGCCGCCTGCCGCGAGACTGACGCCGACCGGAAAACTGCAATTACCGCTATCCCAGCGAAGCAGGTTGAAACCGGCTGCCGCGTACGTCGCGAAATAGGTATCCGCGTCGACTGCCTCTCCGGCCGAGATAAAGTTGCGCGCGCCCAGGCGATCCGGTTGGGATTGGTCGGCCCCCCAACAATCGTTGAGCCCGAGGGCGCTGAAAAAGCTGCCGTCGTCGAAGACCAGTCGCATCGGATTGCTCGTCGAGACGCGGACGAACCCTTTCCGCGCGCTCGCCGGCGCCTGAAATGTCCCGGTTGCCGCCGGGACCTCCGTCGGCCCTTTGACCGTTGCCACGTAACGGTAGGTGCCCGGTTCGCTCGGCGCGAAGCGAACCTTGTAGGTACCGCGATCGTAGTAGAACCCGCTTACGCGGGTTGTCGTTCCGTTCGGACCGGTGAACGTCGCCGAGACGGTGGCGTCTTCCCAGGGATTGCGCAGGGCGGCGGTTGGGTACGACAGCGTCACCTCAAACACGTAGACGCCGTTCTCGGTGGTGCTCGGACTCGGTGAGCCACCCACGGCCGACCTGACGTCCGTGGCAGTCGGCTCGGGCGTGACAGCGTGAACGGATGCGCTATGTCCCGTCGGCGTTGCCCGCTCGGCGACCGGCTGGGTAGGTAGCGGGGTGGGCTGACCGGCATGTCCCGTCGGGTCGACCGAGGGAGTGGCACGCGGCGTCGCCACGCTTACGGGCACGGTAGCAACACTCGCGGTCGGCGCTCCGTGAGCCACGGCTCTCGCCGTCGGAGAGCCTGGCGGAGCCACCCGCGGGCTTCCGTCGGGGCTACACGAAGCCAGCGCCAGGACGACGCCGAATCCGATGCTCACGACGAGTACGCGGATGATCGCTCGATGGAACATGGCTCTCCCGTTGTGCCTGACCAGGGCGCGAGATGGATCCGGCTCAGTGTCCCTCCCAACCAAATTACCGAGTTCTATCTAAAGGTGACCGGCAGATAAACGTGGAA
>JAJPKB010000001.1 GCA_021323915.1 Chloroflexota bacterium
GGCGTTCTTGCCTTGCTGCAAGGCGAGGCCCCGTGGCTCGTGTCCCGCAAGCTCGAGGGCTACATGTCGTACTACCTGCGACGGGGCGGAGCCAAGCGCTATCAAGTCCCGGCTTGATTCCGAGTCCGTGGGAAAGAAACCATGATTCCCTTCCTGCACCGCGTGAGCAGCGAGGCCATGGAGGAGAACCCGCTTTGGCTGGTCGTCCTCGCCGACATGATGACCAACCTCATGCTCTTTTTCCTCGTCCTATTCTCGGTGACGCAGCAGGGCAAGGCGGCGCAGCAGCAGCTCGAGCGCGTTTTCGACGCCGATCGCGCCGTCAACCCCGAGCGTGATCCGCGCATGGAGGCGGCGATCCAGGAGTTCCGCGAGGACAAGGCGGCCGAACGGCTCAAGAAGCTCTTCTCCGACGTCAGCGTCAGCGAGAAGGACATCCGAGTGCGCCTGCGCGAGGCGCTGCTCTTTCCCAGCGGCTCGGCCGACCTTTCATCGGAGTCCCGGGACGTCCTCGGATTCTTGGCCCAGGTCCTCAAGCAGATGCCGAACGAGGTCATCGTCGAAGGCTACACCGATCCGGTACCCGTCGGCGGCGCGCGCTTTAGGGACAATTGGGATCTTTCCGTCGCGCGCGCCGACGCCGTCATCGAGAGCCTGCAGGAGCGCGGGATCGCGCCGGAGCGCTTCGCGGCCTCCGGTTACGGGCCTTACCGGCCTCTTGCATCGAACGCGGATCCCGCCGGTAGACTCCAAAATCGGCGCGTCGAGATCGTGATCGTGAGAGCCCGAAAGTGAACGATGAGACGAAGCTATGGATGGTGCCCTACGCCGACCTCATGTCGACGCTCGTCATCCTGTTCCTGGCTCTGTTCGCCATGAGCTACTCCGACCGTTCGCTCGAGCTCGAGAACCTGGTCGCCCAGGTCGAGAGCAAGATGGCCAGCGGGGCGCAGGCGGCGCCCGCCCGAGAGCGTCTCCATGAAGTCGACGTGGCGGAGCAGATCCAGCAGGCCATGAAAGGCCTCGCGCTCCGGGACTTCGGCGTGACCGTGGACTCGCGCTATGTCCGCCTGCGTCTTCCGGCCCCTGTCCTTTTTTCGGAGGGCTCGGATCGTATCAACCCTGACGCCGCGCCGCTGCTGCGGGCGCTCGGCCGCTTGTTTTCGCAAGTTCCCAACCCCATCCTGGTCGAGGGATTCACCGACGACGTGCCCGTCGTCGGCGGGCGATTCCACGACAACTGGAAGCCCGGTCTCGTCCGCCCGCGCGCTGTCCGTCGTTCGCTTCTTGGCGGACGAGACCGGGCTTCCCGCGGAGAGGTTCTCCATCCGCGGCTACGCGCAATTCCGCCCAGTCGCCTCGAACGCCGCCGAGGAGGGCCGCTGGGCCAACCGGCGCATCGAGATCAGCCTGATCCGGGAAACGCAAAAGGAAGGACGCTAGGCGTGGTCTTAGTCCCGTTGCTCGCGATAGGCCTGGTCGTCTCCGCTCAAGAAGCGGCCAATCCGCTGCCCAAGGTCATCCAAGAGCAGTATCAGGAAGCCTTCCAATTCTACTCGTCGGGGCAATACCAAAAGGCCGTTCTCAAATGGGAACAGATCCTCCAGGAAGACCACGCTCAGGCCTCCGCGCGCACCATGATCGAGAAAGCGCGGCGAACGATCTGGCGCCTGACGCGCGACAAGCAAAAGGAGCTGTCGGAGATGGTCCTCCGGGGCCAGTATCAGAAGGCGCAGGTGGCCCTTCAGCCCCTGCTCGACCTCGACCCCGACGATCCGAAGCTGGAAGGTTTCCGGCAGAGGCTTCAAAACGTCGTGGAGATCGCGCCCGCCCTCGCCGGCGACAGCCGCGCTTCGCGCGCGGCGGTCCGCGGCATGGCCGGCTATCTCGATTTCGATCCCGACTATCAACTGGCCTACGACGGGCTGCGCTACGCCCTCGAGCTCACGGCCGATGACGACCTTTATCAACGGCTGGAGGACCTCGTCCTCTCCGAGCAGCCTCAGTTAGCCAAGGACGCCGTCACGCCTGGCATGACCCTCATGGCCTATAAGCAGCATATTGCTCTCAGCGATATCTATGATGGGCGGTACTCGCACGCGATTTCCGTTCTCGTCGAGATCCTCCGTCTCGAGCCAAACAACGTGACTGGATGGGAGCGATTGGGTTCCGCCTATTTTTGCCTGGGCCTCAAAGCAAAAGCCGCGGCGGCCTGGAAAGAGGCCCTCAAACTCTCCCCTAACGACCCCAGCCTCAAGAAGTTCCTGACCCGGAAGCGTCCCCTGAAGTGCGGCCGTTAAGGTTCCGGGTTTCAACTTCCTTAACTTCGTGAGCCTTTCGGAGAGCCTTCGAAACGGCATTCGTCGAACAGCCCAGAAAACGTGCGGTTGCCGATAGACTGTGGCCTTCCGCGAAGGCGAGGGAGATGAGGCGCCGCCTTGCCGACGAGATGGAATATGTCCTGCCCGACCCTTGAAGCAGAGCGAGAGGTATTCCACACTCTGCGCTGACCAGCGCGCTCAACTCAGGAAGTTCCTTCCTCGGCCTGTATGTTTCGATGCGGCGGTCGTCGGCAAGA
>JAJPKB010000587.1 GCA_021323915.1 Chloroflexota bacterium
AGAGCGACTTCGAAGTGACCGCCAGGGGATTCCGCGAGCTCGCGCGAATCGCGGCGGACGCGGGCATCGAGATTTCGATCGAAGTGCATCAGCATTCGATCGTCGACAATAGCTGGTCGGCCCTTCACCTGCTCGACCTGATTGACCAGCCGAACGTTGGAATTAACACTGACCTGGGCAACATTTTCTGGACCTACGAAGTTCCCGAAGAGACGCCCGAGCAGGCTATCCAGGCGCTTGCGCCACGCGCGAAGTACTGGCACTGCAAGAACCTCCGCCGCGTCCACATTCCGGAGAACCGGCACACGATCTTTCTCCGTGTGCCGCTCTCCGAGGGCGAGATCGATTACCGATTCGCCATCTCGGCGATGGCGGCGGCTGGGTATACGGGATACCTCGCGATCGAGGGCCTTCAGCTCGGGGATCACCTCACCGGCGATCGCAAGAGCATCGACTACGCAAAAGAGATTCTTGCCGAGCTAGGCTGACTGAGCCGTCTCGATCCTTCCGGTCACGGCGAGACAGTCGCGGCTTCCAAACCGAAGCTCGTCGTTTCTGGCGGTCCTGTCACCAGCGGTGCCGATGAGCTCGGTCGTCGAATAGGGGAGTTACGCGTCCTCCGACCTCCTATCCGACGACCGATTCGGCGTGGGCGAGGAACTTCTTCTTCACGGCATTCTTCTTGCCCTGACTGACGAGGCTGTACTACCTCCGAGGTTGTTGGGCAGTGAAAGACCAGTGGCAAGCCTGCCGTAAACTTCTCCTCGTTCGGCTCGATAATCTCGGAGACGTCCTGCTCGCCACGCCGGCGATCCACGCTCTCCGCGCATCGCTCCCCGGCGCGCGGCTTACCCTGCTCACCAGCGTCACCGGGGCGCAGGTCAACCGGCTTGTTCCCGACCTTGACGACGTCATCGCGTACCAGGCTCCCTGGATGGATCCGGACCGCCGGCTGGCGATGGATCCGTCGCGTGAAGCTTCGATGATCGCGCGTCTTCGCCGGCACGGCTTCGACGCGGCGATTATCTTCACCTCCTATCACGAGAGCTCGCTGCCGGCCGCCTACCTCTGTTACCTGAGCGGGATACCGCTTCGTCACGCCGCGTCGGTCGACGGGCCGGGCAGCCTCCTGACGAGTCGCCACCGCCATCCGGATCGCCCGATGCACGAGGTGGAACGAGGACTGGACCTCGTCGGCGGCCTGGACGTACCACCGGCGGGCGACGATCTGATCCTTCGGCCCATGGACGACGATCGACAGCTCATGCGCGAGTTCGCGAAGACGCTCCGCGGCGACGGACGCCCGATTATCGCGCTGCACGTGGGAAGCACCTGCCCGTCACGGACGTATCCGGCCGATCGCTTCGTCGAGGTCGCCCGCGCGCTGCGGTCGGCGCTCGGCGCGGAGCTGATCTGGACCGGCTCGCGCAGCGAGCGCGAGCTGATCGATCGGATTCAGCGGCAGCTCACCGATCCCGGAGTCAACGTGGCCGGACACACCAGTCTGTCGCAGCTCGCGGCACTGCTCGCCGAATGCGACGTGGCCATAACCGGCAACACCGGCCCGATGCACGTTGCCGCGGCGGTCAAGACGCCGGTGGTCGCCCTTTTCGCGCTGACCAACCCGCCGCACGAGTGGCGGCCCTGGGGTGTGCCGTACCGCTTGCTGAATCGAGACGTGCCCTGTGCGATTTGCTACACCCGAGAGTGCCCTAACGATCAAAGATGCCTGCGCCAGGTCCCGATCTCGGAGGTAACCGAGGCGGCCGCCGAGCTGATCGGCACAGCACGGGCGAGGGTGGCCGACCAATGGTCGTGAGATCCGCGCTTTTCGTCGAGCTGCTCGGTGGGATCGGTGATCTTATTTTCGCGCTGCCGGCGATCGAGGCGATCAAACGAACTCATCCGAACGCTGACCTCGACGTCATCACTTTCGCGCCGGGCGGTGAGCTCCTGATCGGAGATCCGCGCGTCGACCGGGTGCTTTACGCGCACCGCGGACCTGGACCGGACGCCGCGGAGAAGATGCGCCGAGACGTCTCAGAGGCGTTGAAGAGCAAGGAATACGACCTGATCGTCTGCGACGCCCGCCACAGCGGCCTTCACGAGCTCATCGATGCGCAGGCGACGCGGCGCACGGTCACGCACCTCTGGAAGGGGGCCGGGCGCGACGAGCCGATCCCCCGCCTCTTTCTCCGCCGGCTTCGGGAGGAGCAGGTGATCGACCCGGGGACCGAGACCATCAGGGCTCGCTTTCTTCTGAGCGACGAGGAGCGGCGGGTCGCCCGGACGATCTGGGCGCGTCTGGGCGTCGAGGCAGGAAACGCTGTCGTCCTGAACGTTCACTCCGGCGTGCCGGTTAAGCGGTGGCCGACCGAGCACTTCGTGGCGCTCGGCCGATCCCTCGCCGCCGACGGCTGGACAGTCGTCGTGCCGGCCGGAGAGGCCCCTCGAGTTGCCTGGGACGTAGCCGAGCGGATCTCTAGCGCGCGCTTTGTTCCGAAGGTAGGGCTACGAGTCAGCGCCGCGTTCCTGGCGACCGCTGCCCTGGTCGTCTCCGGTGACTCCGGGCTCGCTCACCTGGCGAGCGCGGTTGGCGCCCCGGTGTTGGCGATCTACGGTCCGACCTGGGCTGGACGGTACGGAGTGGCATCTCGCTCGATCAACCTGGGCTCCCCGTTCGATTGTCCCGAGCGTCAGCCGATGAACTTCACGACTCAGTGGTGCTGGTACAGCGGTCAGTGCATCTATTCGAACAAAGTCAATTGTTGCGAGGACGTCCTGCCCGACGAGGCGCTGGACGCGGCGCGACGGCTGATCGGGCAGTGCGACGAACGAGCGATTCCGGCGGTCCAGCCTCCCACTAACGCGGGAGCCCGGACTCCGGGCGAGGATCAGCACTTACCGAAACGTCCCACGGAGAACGCCGATGCTTGACGATCGTTGGAAGGGCGTTCGACGCCTGTTGGCCGTGCGGCTCGACAACGCCGGGGACGTTCTTATGTGCCAGCCGGCACTGCGCTCGATTCGTCGCGTGTTGCCTGATTGCGAGCTCACGCTATGGGCGAGCCCGGGCGGCTCGCAGGTGGCCGCGATCATTCCGGAGGTCGATCACACGCTCGTCACGCGGGCGCTCTGGCAAGATCTCGGGAACCTCCCGTTCGATCCAGAGCGAGAGCGCGGCGTCGTCCAAACGCTGGCCGATGGCGCGTACGATGGCGCGGTGATCTTCACCAGCTTTGCCCAATCCCCCTATCCCCCGTCGTATGCCTGTTACCTGGCTGGCATTCCGCTGCGGGCGGGGCAACCACGAGATTTCGGCGGAGGCGTGCTCAGCGACGTCGTCTCGCCACCCCCTACCGACAGCCACCAGGTAGACCGGAACCTGAGCCTGGTCGCCGGACTGGGCTTCCCGGTCGAGTGCCCCGACCTCGGAGTGAGGATTCCGGACCAGGCGCGCGATAGCCTTGGCCTGAAGCTGCGGCTAAAGGGAATTGGCCTGGGGCGGCCGTTTGTGCTGATCCATCCCGGCGCCAGCTGCGCTGCCCGGCGTTACCCGATGGAGCGCTTCGCCGAAGTGGCGCGTCTGGCCAATCGGTCGCTTCAATGGCCGATCGTGATCTCCGGTTCGGAACGCGAGCAGGATCTCGCGCGGGATCTCCTGTCCGCTGCGGGGCCGGGGGCCATCTCCTTGGTCGGCGATACGACGATAGAGGAGCTAGCGGCGCTTGTCGCGCGATCGACGGTGGTCGTGACCAACAACACCTTGACGATGCACCTGGCCGACGCGGTAGGCACGCCGGAAGTCGTTCTCTTTTCCGGGACCGAGCGCGAAGAACAATGGCAGCCGCGGGCAACCCGCGCGCGCCTGCTCCGTCGATCGACCTGGTGCCAGCCGTGCTTCCGCTTTACCTGTCCTTACGGTTTGCCCTGCCTCGACATCGCGCCGGAAGAAGTCGTGGCGGCAATGCTGGAACTCGTCGCGGACGTGGCGCGATGATGACGTTGGAGGATCGCCTGGCGGTTCGTCGCCTGGCGGTCGTACGAGCCTTGCACGTCGGCGACCTGCTTCTCTCGGTCCCGGCGCTGCGAGCATTACGAAGCGGCTTTCCAAACGCCGAGATCACCTTGATCGGCCTCCCCTGGGCGCGCGACTTCGTGCAGCGTTTCCATCGCTACGTCGATCGGCACCGCGAGTTTCCCGGCTATCCGGGGCTCCTTGAGGTGGACGTAGTTCCCTCGCGGCTGCAGGCATTCCTCGACCAAGAGCGCGCCTACCGATACGACCTGGTGATCCAGATGCACGGTAGCGGTCGCGCAAGCAATCCCTTCGCGCTGGCATTGGGAGCCAGGCGCGTGGTTGGGTACTTCGAATCGACGTTCCCCGACGGACTGTGGCTCGGCGCGCCGTATCCGGACGATCGGCACGAAATCGAGCGCGACCTCGGGCTAGCGAGACTTCTGGGGCTCCCCGGTGACGACACTCGACTGGAGTTTCCGCTAATTACCGGAGAGGAGAAAGCTGCCGCGCGTCTGCTCGGGAGTGTTGATGCCGCGACGCCGGTCGTGGGCCTGCACGTTGGGGCGCGTCCACCGTCGCGTCGTTGGCCTACCGATCGTTTTGCCGCCGTTGGCGACGCGCTGGTCGAGCGGTTCGGGGCGCGGATCGTCGTGACCGCGGGGCCGGGAGAAGAGGCGACCGCGGCGGCGGCCACCAAAGCGATGAAGCATCGGCCACTCGATCTCGCCGGTCAGACCACACTCGGTAGCCTCGCGGCGGTGATCCGTCGCTGCGCGCTCTTCATCTCGAACGATACCGGTCCGGCCCACGTCGCGGTCGCCGTCGATACGCCGAGCGTGACGATTTTTGGGCCGGCTGACCGTCGCCGCTGGGCGCCGCTCGATCAGTCAAGACACCCCATCGCGTTTCAGCCGGTGGACTGTAGTCCCTGCCCTCACTGGGAGTGCCCGATCGATCACCTCTGCCTGGGGCGAATCCAACCTGACCAAGTTATCGGACTGGCCAGCCGACTGTTGACCGAGGAGTCACGATGCGGCGCTTGAAGATCCTGACCTGGCACGTTCATGGAAGCTACTTGTACAACCTCGTGCAGGCGCCCCACGACTTCTATCTGCCGGTGCGTCCGGGACGACCCGAGGGATACGGGGGACGCTCTGGACACTTCCCGTGGCCGGCGAACGTGATCGACGTTCCGTTCGATCGGATTCGCGACCTTGCCGTCGATCTGATCATTTATCAGTCGACCAGAAATTACTTCATCGACCGATTCGAGATTCTCAGTCCGGCGCAACGTGAGGGACCTTCGATCTACCTCGAGCACAATTCACCACGGGCTCATCCGACCGATACCCGTCACCCGGTGGATGATCCATCGGTGCTGATCGTTCATTGCACTCACTTCAACGCGATGATGTGGGATAACCGGAGAAGTCCGGTGATGGTGGTGCCGCACGGCGTCGTCGTCCCGGACGAGCTGGCCTGGTCCGGCGAGCGCGAGCGTGGAATCACCGCGGTGAACGGCCTCCGTCGGCGCGGGCGGCTGGCGGGGCTCGACGTGTTTCTGCGCGCCCGCGAGCGGGTGCCTCTCGACCTCGCCGGGATGGGATCGGAAGAGCTCGGTGGACTTGGCGATCTGCCTCACCTGGACCTGCTTCGCGCCGAGGCGACGTATCGGTTCTTCTTCAGCCCGATTCGCTATACCAGCATGCCGCTGTCGGTCATCGAAGCGATGGCCCTTGGCTCGCCGATCGTCGCCCTGGCGACGACCGAGCTTCCCCGAGCCGTGCCGAACGGCGAAGCGGGAATCGTGACCAACGACGCGGATGAGCTTTTGGATGGCATGGAGCGGCTTCTCGGCAACCTCCCGTTCGCTCGGCGAATGGGGGCGCGGGCAAGGGAGGTCGCGCGCGAGGCTTTTGGAATCCAACGCTTCGTTCGGGACTGGGAGAGGGCATTCCGGCGTGTCCTCGGCGAGGAGTAACCGTCGATGACAATGCCGCGCATCGCCATGATCAGCGAGCACGCGAGCCCGATCGCGGTTCCAGGTAGCACCGACGTGGGTGGGCAGAACGTCTACGTCGATCAGGTAAGCCGGGGGCTCGCCGGTCTTGGCTACCTCGTCGACGTGTACACGCGCGCCGACGATTCGTCGATCCTCCCGGTGCGCCACCACGCGCCCGGAGTGCGGGTCATCGCGGTGACGGCCGGGCCGCGCCAGCCGATTCCCAAGGACGCGATCTGGAGTTACATCGAGGAGTTCCGGGCATCCACGGAGAGCCTGGCGCGCGAGCACGGCCCATACGACTTGATTCACTCCAACTTTTGGATGAGCGGCTGGGTCGGGGCGCAGCTGAAAACTCAATGGCGGGTGCCGTTGGTGACGATTTTTCACGCGCTTGGCTCGGTGAAGCAGCGTCACCAGGGAGCGGCCGATACCAGCCCGTCCGAGCGGTGCGACGTCGAGCGCGGCGTCCTGGCGGCGTCGGACCGGGTCATCTCCCAGTGTCCCGACGAGGTCGACGAGCTGATCTCCTTCTACGGGGCGGATCGATCGCGAATCCGAATCGTGCCGTCGGGCGTCGACGTGGATCGCTTCCGTCCGATCTGCCGGGGGGAAGCCCGTCACGCGCTGAGCCTTTCAACGGATGAGCGGCTGATCGTCTACGTCGGCCGGGTGCTGCCGCGCAAGGACGTAGAGAATGTGATTCGCGCGGTGGCGCGTTTGCGGGAGCAGAGCCGACGACCGGTTCGGCTGATCGTGGTCGGAGGTGAAACCGACAACGCCGATCTTGACCGCGAGCCAGAGATGAGCCGACTGGTCGCCATCGCTGGCAGGCTTGGAGCACGGGACGCCATCACTTTCGTCGGCCGGCGGCCGTCAGACCGGCTGCGCTGGTACTACAGCGCGGCGGACGTTTTCGCGAGCACGCCCTGGTACGAGCCGTATGGCCTGACCCCGATCGAAGCGATGGCCTGCGCCACGCCGGTGGTCTGTTCGGCGGTCGGGGGAATCACGTTCACCGTGGTCGACGGAGTGACCGGCTTTCTCGTGCCGCCGGGCGATCCCGACCAATTGGCGGACCGGTTGGAACGAATTCTGAACGACGACGATCTTCGCACCCGCATGGCAGATGCCGCACGGCGACGGGTCGAAGAGGAATTTACCTGGACGACCGTAGCGCGGCGTACCGCCGACGTGTATCACGAATTGCTGGGAGGAGGCCGCGGATGACCCGGACGAGCCGGCCGAAACCGCTTGAGGTCTTGATTCCGACCTATCGACGAACGACGGCGCTCGCGGTTACTCTGACCTCGCTGTTCGGGCAGACTTTCCGCGATTTCGACGTGATTGTCGC
>JAJPKB010000621.1 GCA_021323915.1 Chloroflexota bacterium
CACGCCGAGGTTTGGGAGTCGCCACTTGCGAACAACGTTACACCGTGGCCACGTCGAACCAGCTCATCGGTGAGGCTCGCGACGACTCGTTCGGTTCCGCCATAGCCGCGTGGCGGGACGCTCTCGTACAGCGGGGCCACCATCGCAATCCGCACGTAGGTACCTTCGCAACGGAAATCTGAATTGGTGGAACGAGAACGGCCGGAAGGAGTCACGGACAGCCGTCGGACGTCGCGACAGCAACATCCGCGCCAGTGGTGAGGCTAGGATACCGGGGTCGCGGCGGTCTTTCTTGCTCGCCTTTTCAGGCGCCAGCATGCAAGGCGACTCTTCATGCAGAGGTCTTGCTCTTCGCGGGTCTCTGGCGGCATGTCCAGCAAACAAATGCACCGATAGAGGGCGTCTTCGACGTTCCAATCTTCCCGATAAAACGGACAGGCGGTACGATGACGCCGCCAGTTTATGTTGTCCTGAATGGCTCCCTCCCTTCCGTCTGAGGTGTCGACTTTACCTAACCGACGATACCCGATTGTACCACCCACTCCAAGCAGGTGACAACGGCCGGATCACGTCAAGTGCCTCTGGCAGAGCGTTCGCCAGATCGGTGGCAAGACCGCCGGCAGGACCGAACCGTCGCGCCACGACTTCGCCGGCCATCCCATGCACGTATCCACCGGCGAGGGCGGCCCGCTCGGGCGACAGGTGTTGTCCTAGTAAGCCGAGAATCGCACCGGCAAGCACGTCGCCGGTTCCGGCTGTGGCGAGCGCGGGATTGGCAAACGGCAACACCGTCGCACTTCCGTCCGGATTCGCCACGACCGAGTACGCTCCCTTCGCGACGAGGACGACCCGCCAGGTCTGGGCCGCCATTGCCGCCCGCTGAATTCGGTCCCCGTCGCTCGCCGAACCCACCAGACGGGCCATCTCGCCAGGATGGGGAGTCAGGATCGATTGGTCCGGCAGGGTTTCCCACCACCGCTCGCGCCGGCTGAGCAGCGTCAACGCGTCGGCGTCGAACACCACGGGCATCGAAAGCTCCTTCGAGCGGGAGAGCAACTGATCGAGAAAGGCGCTCGTGGCCGCCGATCGACCGATCCCGGGACCAATCAGGACGGCGGAATAATCGCCAAGCTCCGCCACCAGAGGGTCCACCGCCCGCGGCTCGAGCTGGCCACTTCCGCCGTCGGGCAACGGCAGGAAAGTCGTCTCGACAGTGTGCGCCGCTAGACTGTCGCGCACGCTGGCAGGGCAGCTTAGGGTGACCAGACCCGCTCCGATTCGCTCGGCGCCCAGCGCAGCGAGGACTGGCGCACCGGTGTATCGCGCCGAGCCGGCCACCGCGATCACCCGCCCGAAGAGCCCCTTGTGGCTCGCCCGGGGCCGCGACGGAAGGATCGCCGAAATCGCAGAGTTACTGGCGTAGTCTAGCGGAATGTCTGCCCCGGCGATGTCGGGAATTCCGATATCCACGACGACGAGATCACCGGTCAGATCGATCGCGTCACCCAGAAGCAGTCCGCGCTTTGGGTTGCTCAACGTCACGGTCAGGACTGCCGGTAACGCGTGCGGGTCCGCGTCGCCGGTATCTGCGTTCACCCCGGTTGGAAGATCGACCGCGACGACTGGCACGTTCGTACCGCGGCTTCGGGTGCGATCGAGAACGTCTGCCATCTCGCCGACGATCGGCCGCGCCCGTCCCGTGCCGAGCACCGCGTCGACGATAAGATCGGTCTCGCCTAGCGTGGCGCCCAGCTTCGAAAGCCCGGGATCGTCGTCCACGCGGTAGATCATGACGTTGCGCTGTCGCAGCAACGCGACCTTGGCGTCGTCCGCCGCTTTCCGGTCGACCGCATAGATCACGACGCGGTAACCGAAATCGTGTAGATGACGCGCAGTGACCAGACCGTCTCCGCCGTTATTGCCAGGTCCCACCAGAACGAGCGCGTGACGATACTCCTCGGGATGAAACCTTGCCCGAATCTCGTCGGCCGTCGCGCGTCCAGCGTTTTCCATTAACGCCGGGCCTGGCAAACCCAGTGCATCGGCGGCGCGTTCGAGCGCGCGCATCTGCTCGACCGTGACGACTTTGTTCATCGGCTAGGTGGCGACGACGAAGGCCATCGCAAGATCGTTCGTGTGAGTGAGGCTGATCGCGAACTCGCGGAGGCCCAGCTCCTCGGCGCGTCGACCCGCCCGATCGTGGAGAAACACAAGCGGCTTGCCGCGTGGATCCGGCAGCACTTCGATGTCACGCCAACTGATGCCATGCAGTCCCGTCCCGAGTGCCTTCGATACCGCTTCCTTGGCCGCGAAGCGAGCGGCGAGCTCGTTGATTCGACCGCGATACCTCGCGGCCTCCCGCTCCGTGTAAACCCGGCGGAGAAATCGCTCACCGAATTTCTCGTATACCGTGGCGATTCGCCCGATCTCCACGGCGTCGATTCCGACGCTGGTCAAACGGTCCCCGACCGCTGCCGGGAGCGATAAAACGGCAGCTTCACGACTTTCGCCTGCACCGGGCGGTCACGGATGACGACGTCGAAGACCTGGCCCACCGCCGCAACCGGCGCCTCGACCATCGCCAGGCCGATGTTCCGGTCGAGTGTCGGCGCGTAGCTACCGCTCGTCACCTGGCCGACCGACCGTCCGTCCGATTGAACGGGGCAGCCCGCCCGCGGCACGCCGCGGCCAGTCATCTCGAATCCAACCAGTCGCCGTCGCGGACCTTCCGCCTTGATCCTCATCAGGACGTCGCGTCCCAGGAAGTCACCCTTGTCCAGTTTGACGATAAATCCGAGACCTGCTTCGAGTGGGTTGGTGGTGTCATCCATGTCGTGCCCGTAAAGCAGGTTGCCTGCCTCGAGCCGAAGTGTATCCCGCGCCCCCAGTCCGCATGGCTGGATCGATCGCGACGCGTCGTTCAGCACGCCATTCCAGAGCCGGACTATATCGCGCGCACCACAGAAGATTTCCACCCCATCTTCGCCAGTGTACCCGGTTCGTCCGATCAAACAGTCGACGCCAGCAACCTGGCTCCGACGGACGCCGCGCCGAGCGAGAGTCGATAGATCGTCGTGCATCAGCGGTCGAAGAGCCGGGATCGCCAACGGTCCCTGGACCGCGATCAAGCCCGTTTCGCTCGAAGCGTTCCGGATCGAAACGTCGTTTCGTCGATAGGCCTGAAGCCACGCGTCGACCTTCTCGACGTTCGCGGCATTGACCACGATCAGAAACCGGTCCTCCAGTCGGTACACGAAAATGTCGTCGATCATACCAGCGTCGGGTCGCAGCAGACATGAGTACTGAGAGCCGCCGACCGCGATCGCGGCGACGTCGTTAGGGGTGAGCCACTGCAAAAACGCCTCGGCGCCCGGGCCGAAGATCTCGAATTCGCCCATGTGGCTGACGTCGAACGCGCCGACGGAATCGCGGACCGCACGGTGTTCCGCGAGGATGCCCTGATACTGCACCGGCATATCCCAGCCCGCAAAAGGAACCATCCGCGCGCCCAGCTTTAGATGCTCCGCGTGAAGGGGCGTCTGTTTGAATATTTCGGACACTCTCCGCACCCTAGCTTCTGGAAGTTTGACTCGGAATCGTTCGGGCTTCGGCTGCCGCCTGGCGTCGCTCGATCAATGCGCCGGCTCGCCGCACGATGTCGGCGTCGTTCGCGTACGTTAGGATCGACAACGCCTGCTGGATGGGAAACCAGGCTACCCGGTCGTACTCCGGGTCATGGAGCGCGATGCTTCCACCGATCGGCTGCATCAGATAATAGTATACGGTTTTGTGAATGCGCGTGCGTCGCGCGACGAACCAGTAAGTGATACTGCCGATCGGCTCGATGACGCGAACGTCCAGACCGGTCTCTTCCCGAACCTCGCGAAGCGCGGTTTGCTCGCGGGTTTCACCCCGCTGGGGCGTTCCCTTCGGCAGAAACCAGGATTCGGACTCGCTTCGGCCAACCAGAACAACCTCGACGAGGCCCGCGTCCCGTCGGTATACGACTCCCCCGTCCGACTCGGCTTTCGCCGTCTTGAGCCTGGCCACGCGCTAGTCTCCCACCCGTGGGCCGCTGAGATAACGAAGGAGCCCGACGATCGATTTCGCATCTCGGATCTTGCCGGTCGCGATCATCTCTGGCACGTCGCGAAGATCGATCCACTCCCGCTGGATGCTTTCATCCTCCTCCGGTTGACCGGGGGTCGGGGTCAGACCGGTCGCCAGAAACAGCGAGAGATACTCGGTACAGAACCCCGGCGCGCTGTAGAACCCGCCAAGCGCCCGCCACGTCGCGGCGGACAGTCCCATCTCCTCGGCAAGCTCCCGGCGCGCGCACGCCTCGGCATCTTCGTTCGGTTCGCGCGTTCCGGCAGGAAGCTCGACGAGCATCTGGCCGACCGCCGACCGGTACTGGCGAACCATCGCGACTCGTCCATTGTTGTCCGGGGCGATGATCACAACGGCGCCCGGGTGTTCCACGATTTCCCTCGTCGTCCGGCGGCCACTCGGAAGGACAACCTCGTCGACCCGCAGCGTTAGAATCCGGCCTCGGAAGATTGACTGGCTCCCGACGACACGCTCCCGTCCCAAGTCGCTCACGATGCACCTCGCGTTGCGTACCGTCCCACGCGCTTCCACTCGTCGGCGCCACGCAGGGCATCCCGCGCGTGCTCGCGCGCGCTCGATCGATTTCCTTGTGCCCCTACCATAGTCGCCAGCTCCTCGATCCGCCCGTCGAGATCCAGGATCCGTACTTCGGTTCGAGTCCGTCCGTCGGAAACCCGCTTGCTGACCGCGACGTGAAGATCCGCGAATGCCGCGATCTGAGACAGGTGCGTCACGCAGATGATTTGACGATCGCGCGCGAGGCGGCTGATCTTCTGTCCGACGACAATCGCGGTGCGTCCTCCGATACCCGAGTCGATTTCGTCGAAGATCAGAGTCGGAACGGTGTCGGCACGCGACAGAATGTTCTTCAATGCAAGCATCAAGCGTGCCGTCTCGCCGCCGGAGATGACCCGGACGAGTGGCTTGGGCTCCTCCCCGGCGTTCGGAGCGATGAAGAACTCGATTCGGTCCACGCCGCCCTCGTCGAAGGCCACCTTTCGGCCATCGGGGAGAGTGACCCCATCGCTGCTTTCTTGACGCGACACTTCGACCAGGAAGCGAGCGCCGGCCATGTTCAGCTCGTCGAGCTCGCCCTCGACCTCGTCGGCAAGCCGTCGCGCGGCCGCCTGGCGTGCCGTCGAGAGTGCCGATGCGGCTTCGACGAAATCGGCGATCACCTCGCCTTCACGAATGGCCAAATCGGATGCTCGTTCTTCGCGGTGGGTCAGCGCCTCGAGCTGCGCGCTGGCATCCTCCGCGAACGCCAGGACGTCTTCGATCGTGTTACCGTACTTCCGCTGCAGGTTCCGGATCGTCTCGAGGCGTTCTTCGATCTCCTCCAGACGTTCGGGATTGAACTCGATCTGCTCCCCGTAGGCCCGCAATCGTCGTCCCAGGTCGCTCGCCTGGTCAACCAAAAGGTCCACGGTCTGTTGAAGGTCCGCCACCGAAGGGTCGATCCGCGAGATCTCAGCCAGCTCGCTCGCAACCGCTCCGAGTCGATCGAGCGCGGACGTCGACTCGGCCTCAGTCAGCGCGTCGCGCGCGACTTCGACCGCCTTCGCCAACCTTTCGGCGTTCGCCAGACGCGAACGTTCCTGACGGAGCGCTTCATCCTCCCCGGGCTCGAGGCGGGCGCGCTCGATCTCGTCGGTCTGGAATTTGAGAAGGTCGATCTGACGCTCGATCTCTCGGCGGTCGCGGCTGAGCGTCTCACGCTCGGCACGGATCGCTCGGATCTCTCTGGCCAGGCCGGCCACCACCCGTCTGGATTCTTCCAGGCCCGCGTAACCGTCGAGAAAGCGGCGATGCTCGGGTACCCGCAACAGAGTCAGGTGGTCTCCCTGCCCGTGCACGTCCACCAGCATCCTTCCGATCCGCTGTAAGCAGCTGAGTGGGACCGCGCGGCCATTCACCCGCGCCACGCTTCGCCCGGTCCGGTTCAGATCCCGGCTGACGATCAGACAGCCGTCCTCGACCGGAATTCCGAACTCATCCAGGATCGCCGATAAGTCATCGGATCGCGGCGCGTCAAAGATCCCCTCGATCCGCGCCCCCTCGGCGCCGCCACGGATCACGTCGGTGCCAAGTCGATTACCGATCAAGCCGCCAACCGCGTCGATGACGATCGATTTTCCTGCCCCGGTTTCGCCGGTCAGGGCGATCAGGCCTCCACCCAGCTCGAGATCGATGCGGTCGATGATCGCGAAGTTTTCGATGGTAAGGTGGGTCAGCACGGGTCGACTACCGATCGCCCAGGCAAGAATCCAGCGCGGCATCCAGGTCCAGCCCCACTCCATTCAGGCGAAGCAGGACCAGAAATTCGCGATTACCGGCTGGCCCGAGAACCGGCGATGGGGTGCATCCGCCAATGCTCAAACCGTGATCCCGTGCCCAGGTAAGGACGTTCAGCAGCACCGAACGGTGCACCGCCGGATTCCTCACCACTCCCCCCTTGCCTACTTCGGATCGACCGGCCTCAAACTGAGGCTTGACGAGCGCGACGATCCAACCTGATGGCCGGACAAGTCGGATGATGGATGCCAGGGCCAGCGTCAGCGAGATAAACGATACGTCCACGACCGCGGCGTCGATCGGTTCGGGCAGGGCGACCAGGTAGCGGATATTCGTTCGCTCCATCGACACCACCCGTGGATCCTGGCGTAACTGCCAGGCGAGCTGCCCCCGACCGACGTCCACCGCGTAAACGCGCCGCGCCCCACGCTTCAAGAGCACGTCGGTAAATCCGCCCGTGGAGGCGCCCACGTCGAGCATCGTTAGCCCCTGGACGCTCAAGTCGAAAGAGTCGAGCGCGTGGGCCAGCTTGAGCCCTCCGCGGCTCACGTACGGTGGAGGTTTGACGATTTCAAGCTCGGCGTCGGATGGCACGTTCGCGGCCGGTCGGGTGACGACCTGGTGATTGACCTTGACGTCGCCGGCGAGGACGAGTGCGTTGGCTCGTTCCCGCGACTCGATCATTCCCCGCTCAACCAGCAACACGTCCAGGCGGACTTTACGCTCGCTCATTTGCCGTGAGATACCACGCTCATGTGAGGATAGGAGCGGCAAATCCAAAAGTCAAGGCGGCAGTCAGCCTGCTGGCAGGCGCGACAGCGCTGTGCTACAATGCCCATCCGTGGCTACCGTCGTTTTTGGAATCGGCTACATCGGCTCACGCTTGATCCAGGAGCTCCTCTTTCAGGGACGCGAGGTCGTCGCTCTGGAAAGCTTCTTCGCGAGCGATCGACGAGCGGTCGACGGTTTCGGTCAAGCCAGGGGCTTTCGGTGCATCGAAGGCAGTATCGTCGACGCTGCCGCGGTCGACGAGGTGTTGCGGGAAGCCGATGAAATCGAAAGTGTATTCTTATTGGCCGCCCAGGCTAGCGCCCATCCAAGCGCGGCGACGGCGGAATACACCGAGGACGTCAATCTGCGCGGACCGCGCGTCGTCCTGGACGCACTGACTCGCCGTCACCTCGCCGGCTCGATTGTCTATGCCAGCTCGACCCGGGTCTACGGGTCACCGCTGCCCTCGCTCGTCGACGAGCAAACCCCGCTCGGCGTGTTTTCAGATCTTGCGCACCTCAGCAAGTGCTACGCCGAGAAGCTGCTGCAGATGTACGCGGCGAGATATAATCTCCCTTGTCGGGTGGTTCGTCTCGGGCTGGTTTACGGTGTCGCCCCGATCATGAAGACCGATTCCCGGTTCATGACCGCGCCGAATCTCTTTTGCTACCAGGCAGCCACCGGCGCGCCGATCGAGGTTCGAAGCGCCGATCCGCTGGCGGTCATCCACGTCTCGGACGCGACCCAGGCGCTTCTCCTGGCGGCCGAGACGCACTTTCCCGACCAGTTCCTGGTTTTCAATGGCGCATCCGACGTGACGACAATCCCCGACGTCGCCGAAATGATCCGCCGGTTTGCCGAATCTCGCGAGATAACCGTCACCGTGCGCAACTTTGCGAAAGTCGGGCGAACCGACAGCCGGCTTCCGGTCGTACGCTCTGCGCTCGACAACCTCGGATTCGCGCCCAAATGGCACCTCGAGGAAGGACTGGCCGAGACGTTCGACCATTTTCTGGTGCACCGTCAATGAGCGAGACGAGCGCTCCAGAGCGGGTTCTGGTGACCGGCGCATCCGGTTTCATCGGGCGTCACCTCGTCTCCCACCTTACCCGTGAAGGTGTTCTGGTACGCTCGCTGAGTAAGGGCGACTTGAGCTATCCGGACCACGTCCGCGCCGACGTGACGAACGGCTTCTCGGACGCGGCAATCGGCTGCGACTGCATCGTACACCTGGCCGGTCTGTCCGACGCTTCTGCCTCGTTCGATCATCCGACCGACTTCGCCCGTACGAACGTCCTGGGCACGGTAAACGCGCTTGAAGCGGCCCGACAGAACAATGCGGCATTCGTCCTCGTGTCTTCCCAAAGGGTTTATCGGCCCGGCACCCGCCCGATCCCAGAGGATGGTCCGCTGGCGCCGGTGGATCCTTACGGTCTTACCAAGCTGCAGGCAGAGCAATGGGTTGAGCTTTACGCCCGGCTTTACGAAATTCCGGTCACGATCCTCCGGCTTTTCTCGGTGTATGGACCGGGCCAGGCCGCCGGGCTGGCGAGCGGAGTGGTCACCATCCTTTTGCGCAACGCTCGCGAAGGCACGCCACTACGGGTGCGGGCGCGGCAGATCCGAGACTTCGTCGACGTACGCGACGTCGTTCGGGCGATCGAGCTAGCGGTACGCCGTCGACCGGAGCGGACCGCGATTTACAACGTGGGTACGGGCCGCGCTACTTCGATCGCCGAGCTGGGCGAGCTCGTTCGCGGCATCGTCCAGACGTCGGTCCCGATCATCGTCGACCTGACGCCGGGTGCCGAGAGTTACGTGGCAGACACCCGCCGAGCCGCGACTGAGCTCCAGTTCGAATCGCAGGTCGAGCTTTTCGACGGTCTGGTATGGTACAACCAGCACTTCGAAGGCCAGGCCTAGGTATGGACGTCCCAACCACCCGAGTCCTCCTCAAGGCCCGCCCGGTCCTGGCCCAGTTAGCCGACCGCCTTGCACCGCCGGTCCCCGAGGGACTCGAATTGTATCTGGATCGCCACGACCTGCTGATCGATGACTGGCTCAAGAGAGTCCAAGGCGATACCGCGGCAGCTGGAGCACCGCCCAATTTCACCTGGATCGTCGAGGCGCCTATTCGCACGCTCGGCGGCGCCCTTTTCGATCTGACAGTCGACGACGCGGACCACCGCGCGACCATCCAACGCGTCGTGGAAGTCGGCGCGGCGATCGGCGCGATCGCCGCCAACATTCACGTGGTCGCACCCACGTTGGATGCAGACACGTTGACGGACGGGCGGCGCCTCCAGAAGCTCGATGAAGCGCGCCCGCTCCTCGAATACTACGCCGATGCGTGCCAGAAGCGTGGATTGGTTCCGCAAATCGAGAACGTCCCCCCGGTCGGACGCATGCGTGAGGCCGCGTTTGTGTACTCACCTATCGGGCTTGCCTGCGACGATCTTCTCTTTCTGACTGACGCACGATCCGACGTTCGGGTGACCCTGGACGTCTCGCACGCGGCATTGTTTTTGAATTGGCGGAAGGCACCGGACCCGCAGGTCGGGGATCACGTTCGACCGGTCGCGCGGTTCTGTCGCGCCCGGTCTGGGCCCGATGACCTCGCGTCGTATACGCAAACGCTGGCCGGCGTTGCCGCCACCGTCCACGTATCGAACGCGTCCGGTCTTTTGGGTGAAGGCCTACCATACGGCGCCGGCGAGGAAGACCTCGATCACGTGCTCAGCCCTCTCCTTGGCACTGCCCGATTCTTCGTGACGGAGACGATCGAGGAAGATCCCGAGCGCGCCAACAAAATGCGCGACGCGCAGAGGCGGCTTCTCGCCCTCCGGACAGCGCGCGGAGCGAGTAGATGAACGAAAACTGGGCACGGTTGCTGGATCGTGCCGAGATCCAATTCGACAGCGAAATTCTTGACGAAGCGACGCGAGGAAAACGGCTGTTGATCACCGGGGCAGGCGGCTCGATCGGGACCGCGCTCAGCCAGGAAATCGCGGCTCGCGCGCCGGCTCGGCTGGTGCTTTTGGACGGCCACGAAGCTTCTTTGGTTCACCTCCGCCAGCGAATAGGAGAGCTTGCGTCTCGGTGCGATGCGCGATTCGTGCTGGCCGATCTTCGCGACCAGCACAAGATCGCTCAGGTCTTCGCGCGCGAGCGGATCGACACCGCGTTTCACCTCGCGGCCTACAAGCAGGTCCCGCTCGCCGAGGATAACGTCGATCAGGTCGCGAGCGTCAACCTCCTGGGCACGCTGAACGTCCTCGACGCGGCGACCGCGTCCGGGACGTCCACGCTGGTCTTTCCGTCAAGCGACAAGGCGGTGACGGCGCTCGGCGCCTACGCCGCGACCAAGCGGATTCTCGAGCAGATTCTGTATTCGCGGGCTACCGCGAATGACTGCCCTCGGATTCGCATCGTCAGACTCGTCAACGTGACCGGCACCCAGGGCAGCGTGATCGAGAAGTTCGTCGGCCAGGCACGCGCGCGCCTTCCGCTGACCATCACCGACTCGCGGATGGATCGATACTGGATGACCATGGCGGAGGCCGTCCACCTGCTGCTCGCGGTGAGCGTGCGTCCCAGGCTGGAGGGTCTCTACATGCTGGATGTGGGCGATCCGGTGAGCATAGTCGAAACGGCGCGACGGGTGTATCAACTCGTCGCCCCTGACGTCGCTTCACCGCCGCTGCGCTTGGTCGGGATCCGACCGGGTGAGCAGCTCCATGAAGAGCTCAAGCTACCCGACGAGCGATTTCGCTTCTCCGAGCTGCCGGGGCTTCTCGTCATCGAGACGCACCCTTCGGCAATGGACATATCCAGCTGGCTCGAGGAGCTCGCCAAGTTCCGCGAGCGCGGCTACGATTGGGAACCCTCCGAGGTGAAAGCCTGGCTGCTCCGGCTAGCGTCGACGCCGGCCGTGGAGTCGTTGGTTCCCCGCTCGACGCGGTTCGATTAGGAGGCGTCAGGTGGGCCATCCTCCGATCGTTCCGATGCTCGTCGCGCTCCTGGTGAGCGTTCTTGGCGTGTTGCTCCTGACTCCGATCGCCGGATGGGCCGGTCGCCGGATCGGGCTCGTGGACCAGCCGCGATCCGGCGAGCTTCAGCGAACCGCCATCCCCCGGTCCGGCGGCTATGCGCTGCTGACCGCTTTTCTGATCGCGTCGGCGGCGAGCCTCCCCCTCGTTCACCACTCCGGCGATGAGCTGACCCGGGTCACCGGACTGATCGTCGGAATCGTCCTCGTCTTGCCGATCGCGATCATCGACGACCTGAAGCGCCTCGGTCCGATGCCGCAGCTCGTCGGACAAGTCGGCCTCGCGTTTGTGGCGATGTCGTTCGGACTCATCATCCGCAGCGTTGCCAACCCGTTCGGCGGGCTGATCGTCCTGCCCCTGGTCGTCGGGATTCCCTTCACCCTGATCTGGGTCGTCGGAATGATCAATACCCTCAACTTCGTCGACACGATGGATGGGTTGGCGGCCGGCGTGACCGCGATCGCCGGTGTAGTTTTGTTCGCGCGGTCCGTGTCGCTCGGTCAATACACGATCAGTCTGCTCCCGCTCGCCCTGGCCGGGGTCTGCGTCGGCTTTCTGCGATACAATTTCACTCCCGCCCGCATCTTCATGGGGACGAGCGGGTCGACCTTTCTCGGTTTTACGCTGGCGATTCTCGCCCTGATCGGCGGAGCGAAGATCGCGACGGCCGCGTTCGTGCTGGGTCTGCCGATCATCGACGTCGCGCTGGTGATCGTCCAGCGCAGCGCGAAGCGCCGATCTCCCTTTGTCGGAGGTGATTCAGCTCACCTTCCCCATCGCCTGGTCCAGCGTGGCTTTTCCGCGAAGCGTATCGCCTTGCTCATCTACGCGGTATGCGCCGCGGGAGGTACGCTGGCGATGACGCTGAACGGCGTCGAAAAGCTCTCGATCATGGTCGTCGTCGGCGCGGTCGCCGTGGTTATCGCGCTGCGTTTCGTCACGACTCGCGCGCCCAGCAGTTGAACCCTCTATAATCAGCGCAACCTCCCGCGACACGGAGCATGGGCATGTCCGACCCTTCGCTGGCCGTTCCTCGAAGCGCGCTCGGCCATTTGCGCATCGACGCCTTCACCGTTCGAGGATACCGCCTCCTTTGGTCGGCAAACCTCTCCTGGAACGTCGGCAGGTGGATGGAGCAGGTGGCGGTCGGCTGGATCGCCCTCGAGCTGACCGGGTCGCCCTTTTTGGTCGCGCTGGTCGGGTTCTACCGCAGCCTGCCGTTGTTCCTGCTCGGAACGTTCGGCGGCGTGCTGGGCGATCGCTACGACCGACGGCGCTTAATGCTTTCGCTCCAGCTCGTCAACGTGACGACAGTCGGGACGCTCGCCATCCTCTACCTTGTCGGGCGATCGAGTTACCTGGACCTGGCGATTTGCGAGTTGATCCTAGGCACCTCCATGGCGTTCGATTGGCCGTCAAGGCGGTCGCTGACGGTCGATCTGGTCGGACGGGGTCGCATCACAAACGCGGTCGCGATGGATGCCACCGGAATGAACGTGAGCCGGACGGTCGGGCCCCTTCTCTCCGGCTTCGTCATCGACATTTTCAGTCCAGGGATCGCCCTCGCGATGCTTGCCGGTCTCTATCTCCTCAACGCGATCTTGATCTGGCAGGTACCCCAGCCATCAGCTCAACTGGTAGCGAAAGGTCGTGGAGTCTGGCACAATCTCCTCGACGGCTTTGGCGAAGTGCTGAAGGATCAGGCCATCGTCGGCGTCCTGGCAATCACCGTCGCGATGAACCTGTTGTTCTTTCCGTATCAACAGCTCCTGCCAGTCGTCGCGGTCAACGTTCTGGGAATCGGCTCGGTCGGGTTGGGCGCCCTGGCGGCCGCCGACGGCGTCGGATCCCTGGCCGGAACGCTGCTCATCGCGGTCGTCGCGCCTCACCGGCGTAACGGCCTTTACTTCTGGGTCGGCTCGATAATCGGCGCATCGGCGTTGATCGCGTTCAGCTTTCAGCGGAGCTTCGCTATCGCGGTCGCACTGCTCGCCATCGGGGGCTTTTTCCGGGCCAGCTTCAGCGCGTTTCAAGCGGCGATCATTCTTCGGAAGAGCTCCGACAAGATGAGGGGCCGTGCGATGGGAATTCTCACGCTCGCGATCGGCGTCGGGCCGTTCGGAACGTTGGAGATCGGGGCGCTCGCCCAGGCTTTCGGCACGCCAACGGCTATTCTGGTGGATGCCACGATCTGCGTGGTGCTGGTCGCGACAATCGGAGCGCGGCTCAAGCGATTCCGCGAGGCGTGACGATATCGACACGATCGCGACACGAAAACGACGGGCGGACGGACCGCGCGAATTGACTTGAATGGATCGAACGAGATACCTCCTCGTCGTGGGAACGATGTGAAAGGATGGTGAACATGAAATTTGGTCTGAGCACGCTGGGCTGTCCCGATTGGACTCTGGAGCGCGTCGCCGAGGCGGCGGCCGATTACGGTTACGAAGGGATCGAGCTTCGAATCCTGGATGGCGAGGTCATCACCCCCGCGCTGGTCCGGGCGAATCAGGAACGGCTGCTGAGTGTATTCGCCGGATCCGGTCCGCGGATCGTTGGCCTCGGCACGTCGGTTCGGATGTCCATGGCAGATCCGAAGGAGCGCGCGGAGCAGGAGCGTACCCTCGGCGAGTTCATCGATCTGGCTCGCGAGCTCGGCGTCCCGATGGTTCGCATTTTCGGGGGACGAATCTCCGACGGAGACGACGAAGCAGGAGCGGTCGATCACGTAGTCGAGAGCTTGAGCCGGTGCGCGCCAGCGGCCGAGCGCGCTGGCATTACCATCGCCCTCGAAACCCACGACGACTTCTCGCGCAGCGCGGTGGTCGCGGCCGCACTGGCTCGGGTCAAGAGCTCGTCGGTCGGGGCGCTTTGGGACACTCACCATCCGTATCGAATGGGAGAAAACCTGGCGGAAGTTTGGGCAAACCTGGCGAATCGGCTGGTGCACGTGCATTTGAAAGACGCGCAGCGTCGACCCGACGGCGGCTGGAACCTCGTCCTCCTGGGCAAGGGCGAGGTGCCTTGCCGCGAGATCCTGCGGGCTCTGGTGTTGCGCGGCTACCGAGGATACGTGGTTGCGGAGTGGGAAAAGAAGTGGCACCCGGAGATCCCGGCGCCCGAGGTCGCGTTCCCTCAACATATCGCGAAGATGAAGGAATGGGTCGCCGACATTATCTGACTGACCGACCGACTCGCCTCCATCCCGGCCGGATAATCAAGCTGCCCGCGATTGGCACACCCTTTGCGAGCCCGGTGTGCATCACATCGCTTCGCATCGGGAGATTATCATGGCCGCTCCGGGCTCGCCGCTGTCTCCGGCCGCCGAGCCATCGCTCGGACCGTTGTTCGAGGACGTTCGGCAGACGTTTCAAATCTCCTGGACCCCTCGGGTCTTCGTCGCCCTCGGCCAGATCCGCGGATTCCTGCCACTCGCCTGGGCCGGGCTGAAGCCCTCGGCAGCCACCGAGCAGTTCGCTCGCCTCGCCGAGCGAATCCGCGATGATACGGCCGGATTGGCCAGATCTCTGTATCAACCGGGTTACGGTCCGGGTGATCTTCAGAGCCAGTTGGAGCAGTTCGATGACCTGGCCGCGCTGCGAACCGCGCTCGACGCGCTGACGTTCGGTCAGACCCAGACTCTGCTCGCCGTCGAGGCTCTCCGGCTGGCGATCGACGGATTCCCGACCGGCGGAAGCCATCCAATATCGTGGCCCCGAGTCCAAACGACGTGGGCACTGCAACCGATTCCTACCGTTCAAGCGAGCACCGTCGGAGAGGATGTGCGGCGGGTTTTCGAGGAGGCACGGGCCTTCACCGGCTTGGCCTGGCCACCGCGGTCGCTCGAATCCCTGGCAAACTGGCCGGACCACCTGCGCCTGGCCTGGTCCGACCTCGGTAACCAGTTGCGGACGCCCGACGTCGCCGCGGCGCGCGGGGCGCTGATCGAGCGCGCGGCGACGTATTGCCAGCTACTGCCGACGAAAGTCGAAGTCACACCGGGATACCTTGAACGGAGCGGGGAGGCGCCGCTCGAGATCAACCGAGCGCGAGAATTGCTCGTGGAGTGGGAAGGCGCCCTACCGGCCAATCTGCTTCTAACCGCGTTTCTTCGGCTGCCGCTTGGCGGCCTGAGGGTAAGCTCGCTCGGCCGGTGAGACTCACCCCACCAGCTCGTCGAGAATCCGGGCTGCCACCTCGCGTGCCGCGACGTATCGGTAGATCGCGTCGGCGCGGGTGTAGTCCGGGGCGTCGCTGCTTCTGATCGCCCGCGCCGCGTTCAAGAGCGCCTCTTGCTGAGCGAGAAGACCTCGGTTGATCATATTGATCTCCCACATCGGTCGCCGACTCGCCCACCAGTACTGGCAGCTGTGCAGCGCGCGGTCCATCTGAACGCGTGCGATACGCGCGTGGTGACGGCTGACGTCGTTGTTGCTCAGCGCCTCGGCGCGATGGGCGAGGTCAAGCACGAGTCCGGTCAGCTCCCACTGGAGCTGGTGGACGCGATTCCCCGGGTCCTTCCAGAGAGGATAAGGGTTTCCAGCCGCTAGATCGTCGCCGGTTGTGCTCCACGACGAAGCGCGAGGCATCGGAACGTGACGGCGGGGAAACAGGTCGAGCAGACGGCTAATCGAAACGATCTGAATCGTGTCCGACGGATCGCTTCCGCCCGTTCCACCGTCGGCGACGCGACGGATCGCCTGAGCCAGGAATCGTTGCTCCCACCCCGCGACGTGATGGCCAAACGTCTCGGCATCCATCGCGGTGATGACGTAGACGGACTGGCGCTTCCCTCGTAACGCACGCAGATTCGCGAAGAATCCGTCGACGTCAAGGTCGGCGAACGCGATCCGATTACTCAGCAAATCGTCTCGGAAGAAAACCGCGAGATCACCTTCATCCGACGCGACCGAGGCGACATAATCAAGGGGCCACTCAGAGGGACAGGCGACGCCACTCGCGAGGAGCCAGCGATGGCCGGTTTCGAGAACCGTCGGGACGACCTCCGGCGCAAAGCAAAGCTCGGGCGGAAAGAAGCCTAGCGGGTGGAACGCGTCGCCAAATGCTCTGCGGCCGGTTCGCTGGTTGAGCACGATCTGGCGACGCCCCTCTCGCTGGGGTATCAGCGGCAAGATTGGATGGTACATTGCCGTACCGGTGAACTCGACGCGATAGTTTTCGACCAATCGTCGCAGCCCATCGATGACATCGGTCGCGCGGTGCTCGCGGAGCAGCTCAATCAAAGAGCCCGTCACGTTGATCGTCACCCGGGCCTTCTTCAGATCGCCGAATATAGCGATCAACGGTCGATAACACTCGTCGCAGATTCGATCCAAAACGTCGGGGAGCTGGGTCGGCGGTTGATAGAAGTGAAAGAGCGGCGCCCAATAGATCATCGGGTGGCTTACCTCTTGGGCGTAAATGCGGAGATAGGACAAGCAAGAAGAGTGCCAGCAATAACTTGACGTCCGACTGAAATGGGTGTAATTTAGCTCCACAAGAACCAAATCCAGAGACCAACGATGTTAGCCGAGACAACCCTCAACCAAACGACGCCCGAGCTGATCCCCAACGCCGTCCTGGCGGTCGACGTGGTCCTGTTCACGATCGTACGGAAGGCGCCCCTCAGCGAGGCGCTGCAGGTCCTGCTCGTCCACCAGGGAGATCAATCGGGTCACGGACGCTGGATCCTGCCAGGCGTGCTGGTTCGATCGAGCGAGACGTTCGCGGAAGCGGCCAGACGGGCTCTCGCGGAGAAGGCCGGCCTGGACGCGGCGACGTGGTATCTCGACCAGTTGGCAACCTACGGGGAGCCTGCGCGCGATAGTCGAGGACGGGTTGCCTCGATCGCTCATCTCGCTCTGGTTCGCAGCGACGATCTCACTCTCCGGCCCGGCATCGACGTCGGGGCGACCGAGTGGTGCCCGGTCAAGCGAGTCGAAGAACGCGTCCTCGCCTTCGACCACGCCGAGATGATCCGTGCGGGAGTACAAAGAATTCGGAGCAAGGTCCGTTACTCCTGGGTGGCGTTTCAGCTGCTCAACGAGAAATTCACGATTCCGGAGCTCCGGGCGGTGTATGCCGCGATTCTCGATCCCGGCCTCGCCCGACTTTCCTCGGGGAACTTCAAAAAAGCGATGCGACCGCTCTTCGAGAGTGGCGTGCTTCAGGTCGTGGGACGCGCGACAACCGGCCGGCGCGGCCGGCCGGGCGACCTCTACCGGTTCGCCGGACCAGTCACTGGAACGCGCGAGCGAGAGCTGCCGTGGTGACGTCGGCGACATTATTTAGGCGGAATATGACTACTTTGGAGCTAAATTAGCGCCCCGGGGTTGGGACGCGATGGAGGATTGTCATGGCCCTGGCAACCGACACGGCGGAGGCGAGAGGTACCCAGCGCCGCCTGGTCGAGGAGATCCGGCGCCTACGCGAGGAGAAGAACGCCGTCATCCTCGCCCATAACTACCAGATCGGTCCGATCCAGGATCTAGCCGATTTCGTCGGCGACTCTCTTGGTCTGGCTCAGGCCGCCAGTCGCACCGACGCCCCGGTTATCGTCATGTGCGGCGTGTATTTCATGGCGGAGACCGCCAAGATCCTCAATCCGCACCGAACCGTCCTGATCCCGGATAGCAAGGCCGGTTGCTCTCTCGCGGATTCGATCACCGGCGAGCAGCTTCGGGCGTGGAAGGCCGAGCACCCCGGTGCGGTGGTGGTGAGCTACGTCAACACGACGGCCGAGGTGAAGGCCGAGACCGACATTTGCGTCACCTCGGGCAACGCCGAGGCGGTGATCCGCTCGATTCCGCCGGACAAGGAGATTCTATTCTGTCCGGACATGTTCCTTGGCGCACACCTCGAACGGGTTACCGGACGGAAGATGCACGTCTGGATGGGAGAGTGTCACGTTCACGCCGGAATCCGGCCCGGTCAAATCGACGAGCAGCGAGAAAAGTTTCCCGGCGCCGAGCTTTTGATTCATCCCGAGTGCGGATGCTCGACGCGCTACGTCTGGGGACAAAGTGTCGGGGCCATGCGCGCTGATGGTACTCACGTCCTTTCGACCGAGGGCATGCTTCGGCGCGCCCGGCAATCTGATCGGAACACCTTTCTGATCGCGACTGAAACCGGACTGCTTCACCGGCTCCGTAAAGAGATGCCGGAGAAGCGCTTCGAGCCCGCCGACGAGGGCGCGGTCTGTCGCTACATGAAGATGATTACCTTGCCGAATCTGCGCGACTGTCTTCGGGATATGACTCCCGACGTCGACGTGCCGCCGGACATCCTGGAACGGGCTCGTCGTTCGGTTGAGCGTATGCTGTCGATCAAGCCCTGAAAGGGTCGGATTCTTTCGATGAGCTATGACGTAATCGTCGTCGGCAGTGGTCTGAGCGGGCTGTACGGTGCTCTCCAAGCCGCGCGCCACGGTAGCGTTCTCCTGCTGACGAAGGCAAATCTCGAGGAATCGAACACCTACCATGCGCAGGGTGGAATCGCCGTGGCGCTGACCGCGGCCGACTCGCCCGAGCTCCACTTTCGCGATACGATGATCGCCGGCGCGGGCCTCTGCGATCCGCGAGCGGTTCGGGTGCTCGTCGAGGAAGGCCCGCGACGAGTTCGCGACCTGATCGAGCGAGGCGTGCCGTTCGACCGGGTTGATGGACAGATCGCCTTTACTCGTGAAGGCGCGCACAGCCAGGCGCGGGTGCTTCACGCGGGAGGCGACGCGACCGGACGGAGCATCGAGGAGACGATTGCCGAACAGGTTCGCTCCTCCCCGCGCATAACGATCCGGCAAAACGCCCTGGCGCATGATCTGATTCAGGATCGTCGACGCGTGGTGGGCGTCCGCGCGCTTGATTGCACAACCGGCGTATCCGAGGCGTTCTACGCGCCGGCCGTCGTGCTAGCCACCGGCGGCGCCGGACGATTGTTTTCGCAGACGACCAATCCGGGCGTCGCGACCGGCGGCGGAATCGCGCTGGCCTACCGCGCCGGGGCGGAGATCGCCGACCTGGAGTTCGTCCAGTTCCACCCGACCGCGCTCGCTGTACCGGGCGCGCCGCGTTTTCTGATCTCGGAGGCGGTTCGGGGCGAAGGCGGCATCCTCCGAAACGCCGCCGGCGAGCGCTTCATGACGACGGTCGATCCACGCGCCGAGCTCGCGCCCCGCGACGTCGTCGCACGGGCGATCGCTCTGGAGACGCGTCGCTCCCCCGGGAATCAGGTGTATCTCGACGTGACCCACCTCGACGCCAACCACTTCCGTCATCGCTTCCCGACCATTTCGGCGGTCTGCGAAAAGTACGGCATCGACGTCGGCCGTGATCTGATTCCGGTCGCGCCTGCCGCGCACTATTTGATGGGTGGCATCAAGACCGGCCGGTGGGGAGAAACGTCGCTGCCGGGCCTTTACGCCTGCGGCGAGTGCGCCTGCACCGGCGTTCACGGCGCGAACCGGCTGGCAAGCAACTCGTTGCTCGAGACAATCGTCTTTTCGGGGCGAGTCATGCAACGACTCTTCGAGGATGCCGGCGAGGAGAACGAGCGTCGACCCGACGGGACGGACCAGACAGATCTGCTGCCGGACATTCGCATTGTCGTCGAGCCACCGAGACGCTGGGAAGCGCCGTCCCGGTCGATCGATGCGCTGCGCGATCTTACCTGGTCGCTCGCGGGGCTGGATCGCGATGCCGATGGCCTCCGAGCGCTCGAACGAATTAGCTCGGCCTGGCAGGCCCAGGATGCAGGCTCGGCAACTCGCGAAGACGCCGAGTTGTCGAGCCTGACGATTCTTGCTCGATTGCTGGCGCTGGCCGGACTAAGCCGCGAAGAGAGTCGGGGCGCCCACTTTCGAACCGATTTCCCCGAACCGAATCCGGACTTGCGCCGTCACATCGTGCTGGTGAATGGACTACCGTCTACAGGAGACAGGAGTGAATCAATCCGAGCTTCCGTCGGCGGAAGTTGATCGAATCGTCAGGCTGGCGATCGCCGAGGATATGCCCTGGGGCGACGTGACGAGCGATAATCTGATTCCAGGCGATCAGCTTGGGGTTGGTCGGGTCGAGGCCCGAGAGCGAGGAATCCTGGCCGGGCTGCCGGTCGCGCGAGCCGTATTCGCCCAGGTCGACCCCTCGCTCCAGTTCATCGCGCACGCGGTGGAGGGAGCGCGCCTGGAGCGCGGCCAAATCGTCGCCGAGGTCCGCGGATCGTTGCGATCCCTGCTGCGGGGAGAGCGGGTCGCCTTGAATTTCCTGCAGCGCCTCGGGGGAATCGCGACGATTACGAACCGGTACGTCGAGGCGATCGATGGCTGTCATGCCAGGATCGTCGACACGAGGAAGACCACCCCGGGGTTGCGCCTCCTCGAGCGCTACGCCGTGCGCACGGGAGGTGGACATAACCACCGATATTGTCTGAGCGACGCGGTACTGATCAAAGACAATCACCTGGCCGCGCTGCGGCTTCGAGGCGTGAAGCTGGCCGACGCCCTGCGCGGACTCAAGAATCGGCTTCCCCACACGGTGACGATCGAGGTCGAGGCCGAGACGTTGACCGACGTGCAGGAGGCCCTCGAAGGCGGAGCCGACGCGATCCTCCTCGACAATATGCTGCCTCCTCTGATGCGGGAGGCGGTGCGGCTGATCGCCAATCGGGCGGTGACCGAGGCCTCCGGAGGTATCACGCTGGACACGGTTCGAGCCGTCGCCGAGACCGGAGTCGACCTCATCTCGGTCGGCGCGCTGACCCACTCCGTGAAAGCCCTCGATCTTTCCCTCGAGATCGAGCTAAACGATCGCCGAGAATGAAGGCGAGCGAGATCATCGCCCGGAAGCGAGACGGCCAAGAGCTCAGTGCCGAGGAGATTGGCTGGTTCGTTCGAGGCTGCGTCTCGGGCGAGGTCCCGGATTATCAGGCGGCGGCCTGGCTGATGGCAACCTACCTGAACGGAATGAGCCAGCCGGAGACGGTGGCGCTGACGCGGGCGATGGCCGAGTCGGGCCGAGCTCTGGACCTTGGCGATCTACGGCCTCGCGCCGTGGACAAGCATAGCTCGGGCGGCGTCGGCGACAAGATCAGCTTGGTGGTTGGCCCGATCGCGGCGGCGGCCGGCGTCGTCGTTCCGAAGATGTCCGGTCGAGGCCTCGGGTTCACCGGCGGCACGCTGGACAAGCTGGAGTCGATTCCGGGGCTGCGCGTCGACCTCGAAGTCGACCGGATTCTCGACCAGGCGCGTCAGATTGGCCTGGTCATCGCCAGCCAGACGGCCGATCTCGCGCCCGCGGACGGCAAGCTCTACGCGCTGCGGGACGTCACCGCGACGGTCGGCTCGCTCCCTCTGATCGTCAGCTCGATCCTCAGCAAGAAGATCGCGGGCGGAGCGCCGTCGATCGTCCTGGACGTAAAGGCGGGATCCGGAGCGTTCATGCGGACGACCGATGAGGCGGTAAAGCTCGCCCGAGCGCTCGTCGACGTGGGCACCGCCTGCGATCGCCGAGTCGTCGCGTTCGTGTCGCGCATGGACCAGCCGCTGGGTCGAGCCGTGGGAAACGCGGTCGAGGTTCGTGAGGCGATCGAGATTCTCCAGGGCAACGGCCCTGACGACGTCCGCGAGCTCGCCCTGACGCTTGCCGCCGCGATGGTCCGCCTGGGCGGTCTCGCGTCGGACGAGCCCGAGGCGCGACGTCGGGTCGACGCCTGCCTGGCGTCTGGCGCCGCCCTGGTCAAGCTTCGCCAGATGATTTCGGCCCAGGGAGGCGACGCGCGAGTCGTCGACGATCCTTCGCTCCTGCGAACCGCGCCGCTCACCGAAGTGGTGAAGTCGCCCCGAGCAGGGTACGTCGAACGCCTGGACGCCGGAATCGTCGGATCCACCCTGACCGGGCTTGGCGCGGGTCGTGAGAAGAAGGGAGATGCAATCGACCACCGGATCGGGATCATGTTTCACCGAAAGATCGGCGATAAGGTCGCGACCGATGAACCGCTGTTCACCCTTCACCTGGCGAGCGCCGCGCGCCTACCGGAAGCCCGGGGCCGAATTCTTGCAGCGTACGCGTGGTCGGATCGCCCGGTCGAAAGTCCGTCCATCCTGATCCAAAAGTTCGGGGCGCGCTGAGCCTGGCGCGGCGTGGTTTCAACACCCCAACCGTCAACGAGCGGCCCTCGCTCCGAAAGTAACCTCGGCATCCTCGAGCAAGATCCGCGGCCGTGGTCGCGTGGTCGCCTTGCTCATCACGGCGGTCTCGTGCTAAAATGAATGTTGCCTCAAACGGGCGAGTGGCTCAGCCGGTTAGAGCGCACGGTTCACATCCGTGAGGTCACAGGTTCGAATCCTGTCTCGCCCACCCAGAAAAAGCGAATAAAATCAAGGAAAACCGCCCCTGGAAAATCCCGAGGGCGGTTGTTATTTTGCAAGCGGGCGCAATCCGGGCGTAATTCTGTCCGTCGATCTGTACGCGGACGGGTGAGAACCACGTGAGCGCGGAGCGGGCCGTGGTGACCACCCGCGTGCTACTCGCGATGCTCAGCGTCCAAACGCCCACGCCACCATTAGCGGGAACTCTTCTCTCCAGAAAGCGTCGCCGTGCGACCCGACCCGCTCGGTCATGGCAACGTCCGCACCTGCCTCGCGCAGCGCGACGGCCCAGCGGGTGGCGTTCTCGAGAAAGAACGGCTCCCGCGTACCGGCGACAAGGTACACGCGCGGAAGCGGGCTTGGCATCACCGCAGGCGGGCGGTAGCCCCCACCGGGCGAGGCGGAGAAGACCACGCCGTAGATCTTGGGATGGCGAAACCCCAGGGCGAGCGCCAGCTCTCCTCCAAGGGAGGCACCCCACACCGCAGTGCGCTCGGCAGGCAGTGCGACCCCGAAACGCGACTGCACCCATTGGCGGGCGACTTCGACGAAGAACTTCTCGTGTGCCGCGAAACGTTCCGCATCGAACACCGGTGAGTACTCCTTGAGCCGCGCGGCGTCGTCGCCAAGTCCGTGGACACCGACAATCATCGTGGACCGTGCGTTGGCGGCCTCGAGGACCTTGCCCAACCGCGAGATATGCCACCCGCCGTCACCGGCGAAGACGATGGACTCGGAGGGGGTCGGCGGGACGTACACCGTGACCTGGCGGCCGCCGTCGTAATTGAATGTCTCGGTGGCGAACTGTCCAGCTGTGGGCGACATTGGCTTGGGCTCCTTGTTACTAACGCTCTCAAAAAGAACAAGCGAGGCAGGCGACGATACCAGACCAGGGCGC
>JAJPKB010000654.1 GCA_021323915.1 Chloroflexota bacterium
CCATAGCACGGTGCGCCGGTCACGGGAAATTATCGTGGCTGCCGGATCGAATTGACTGGTGCGATAATCAGACATGGCCTCGAGAACACCTGCCGGCGCGCTAGCCAATGTGTGCGACCACAGATGTCTCGGTGAAGCACAGGGCCAGTGGGCTACAGACTCCTTGACGCTGGTTACGGCAACACGGGCAGGGGATGCGGCAGGGGTATGGCGCCATCACGCTGACCTCGGCTCCTCCGAACGGAGATGCTCCATGACCCACATCCGGATCAAGGTCGAGGGCCCGATGCCTTGCTCGTGCGCCTTTTGGCGCAGCTTTGACAGCGTTTCCGGATCAAGCCGAATGGTCAGGCCCTCGGAGAGGTTTTGGGCGAAGCGGACTTTGACCGGCCGAAACTCATTTTCAAACTCAGTGGTATCGTGCGTATCCCAGAACTCGGCCTCTTCCTCGACGCTATTGAACTCAGGAATGCGTCTCGATTCTTGTCGTCGACTCATTGCTCGCCACCCTCGCCTTTCTCTCGATATAAGCGCCTTTCCTTGCGGCTAGCAGAGCGTGCCGTCACGGTGTAGTACACCCCGTCGTCATCCCTTGGCGCGAGAATTAGGGTCAGCACTCTCCCTGCCAGAGTCTGGCCGACCACCCGAAGCCTGCCTCCATAGGTCTCGCTGGTCATCGGATCGCCGTGGCAGACTTCCTCCACCTCATCCGGGGTCACCTCATGACGAGCGATGTGGGTCACATTCCACGGATCCCAAATCAGGCGAACCACCACTATCATGAACTCATTGTATTACAACGTGTTACGGCGTCAAGTTCCCGGTTTCGGGCGAACGCGCGCGGCCATCTTGCGCACTTGCCCTCGCCGCGCTACTCTCAACTTGACATAGTTTTCGGCGGGACCGCCGGGAGAAGGTCAACGATGATCCAGGATCTCACGGTGTGGAACGATCTCAAGGCGCGGCCTCCGAGCGAGGTGCTCACCTTTATCGCCGACGAGGTGTGGCGGCGCACCAAGGCTCCGTTCTTCGCGGCCGAGCGCGCCAAGGCGGAGGTCGCGATCGGCAACGCGACCTCGTTCGAGGAACGCCAGAAGGCGCTCGATCAGCTCCGGGCGATCCACGAGTCCGAGCTGGCCGAGAGCCGACACCAGGCGGCGCTCGTCAGTTACGCGCTGACCGAGACCGCCGCCGAGGGTTACGAGGCGTGGTGCCGGGCGGTGATGGCGCGCCTGCGTCTTCCCCCGCTTGGCGAGGCCGAGGCGGACGCGTATCAGGCGGCAGCCCATCGGGCTCACGAGGCGCTCAGTCGGGCGCCGGAGCCGGCGCCGGACGGGAAGGCGGCGGCTCCACCGGCTCGAACGGCGGCGTGACCTTAGCGTCCCTTCCACTCCGGCTTCCGCTTCTCCAGGAACGCGTGAACGCCCTCGTGGAAGTCTTCGCTCATGTACGCCTTCAGCACGAGGTCCTCGGCGCGCGGCAGCCGACGGTGGACCTGGAGCCGGCGGATCGACTCCTTGGTCACCTGGATCGTCAGGGGCGCGTGACTGGCGATCTGCTCGGCCACCTCCTGGACGCGTGACCCGAGTTGCTCGGGCGCGACGACCTCGTTGGCGAGCCCCAGCGCCTTGAGTTCGTCGGCTTCGATCATCTTCGCAAGGTAAATCAGCTCCTTGGTGCGGGCCGGGCCGATCAGGTCGACCAGGCGGGCGTAGTTGTTCATCGAGAGGCAGTTGCCGAGGGTGCGTGCGATCGGCACGCCGAGCCGCGCGTCGGGCGTGCAGTAGCGCATGTCGCAGGCGAGGGCGATGCTGGCCCCGCCGCCCACGGCGTAGCCCCGAATCGCCGCGATCGTCGGCCGGGCGACCGAGTCCAGCCGTCCGAGCACCTTATCCATGTGCTCTTCGTATTCGAGCGCGTGGTGCGGATCGGTGAAGGTCTGGAACTGGCCGATGTCGGTGCCGGCGACGAACGCCTTGTCGCCAGCGCCGGTCAGCACCAGGACGCGAATGTCCGGATCGGCTTCGACCTCGTCGCAGATCTGCGCCAGGCGGTCGTACATCGCGAACGTCATGGCGTTCCGCGACCGCGGCCGATTAAAGGTCACCCACGCGGCCGGTCCGCGCCGCTCGAATAGTACGTCGGAATCGTGGTTTTCCATTTCTTTCTCCGTGGTGAACGTCACCCCCGTTTTCTTATCGAATGACCCTGGTTGCCCGCAGCGTCGCGAGCTCGTCGTCGAAGACTCCGATCTCACGCAGAATCTCGTCGGTGTGCTGTCCCAGGAGCGGCGGCGTGCGATGGACCTCGCCGGGCGTCTCGCTCAGCTTCACCGGCAGCCCGAGCAGCCGAACGATTCCCATCGTCGGGTGCTCGCGCTCGACGACCATCTGACGGTGTCGTACCTGGGGATGATCCAGGGCCTCGTCGAGGCGATAGATCGGCCCGCAGGGTATTCCGTGCTCGTTGAGGATGATCTCCCACTCCGCCGAGGTGCGCTCCTGGAGCTTCGCCTCGATCTCCGCCGCGAGCTCGTAGCGGTTGGCGTGCCGACCGCCGTTGGTCGCGAAGCGCGGATCGTCGAGCCATTCGGTCGCGCCGAGTAGCTCGCAAAACGCTCGCCATCGCTTGTCGCCGGTCGCGCCGAGGGTGACGTAGCCGTCGCGCGTTCGGTAGACCCCGTACGGAGCATTGATCGGGTGATGGTTGCCGGCCGGGGGAGGGACACCGCCGCCGTTGAGGTAGCGCACCGCCTGGAAGGTGAGCATGCCGACCATGCTTTCGAGGAGCGAGGTGTTCACGATCTGGCCGCGACCGGTGCGCTCTCGGGCCTGGAGCGCGGCGAGGACGCCGTAGGCGCCGAACAGGCCGGTCAGGAGGTCGGCGATCGGGATGCCGACCCGGACCGGCTGTCCGCCTTCGAAGCCGGTTACACTCATCAGGCCGCTCGTCCCCTGCACGATCTGGTCGAGACCGGGCCGCTCGGCGGCGGGACCGTCGACGCCGTAGCCGGAGATCGAGCAGTAGATAATGCGCGGATTGCGCTCCGAGGTCGTTCGGTAGCCGATCCCGAGGGCATCCATGACCCCCGGACGGAAGTTTTCGACCACCACGTCGGCGACGTCGGCCAGACGCCGAAACAGATCCTGTCCCTCGGAGCGCTTGAGATCGAGCGCCAGCGAGCGCTTGTTACGATTCGCCGAGAGGAAGAAAGCGCTCTCGCCGTTGAAGAAGGGAGGGCCCGACGAACGTCCGTCTTCGCCGCGCTCCGGGTTCTCGATCTTGATCACGTCGGCCCCCAGATCCCCGAGCCACATCGCGCAGGTGGGACCGGCGAGATGGCGCCCCAGATCCAATACTCGGACTCCGCTCAAGGGCATCAGCTGCCCGGACTGCTCGCTGGCCATCCGCCTCGCGTCTCCCTTCCCTACGAAAGCTGACGATCCGACCAGGCTATTATAAATGGGTTGAGCGACGCGGGAATGAGGGTTGGCTCTTTTTTGCTTCGTCCCGTCGCCAGGTCTCCGGTCTACCATCGGAACGAAGGGTGGTCCGGGTAGCCGGCGCCGCCCGGTTCCGCGAGGCGCGGTCGCTGCCCCGGCGTCAGTTCGGAGATAAGCCTTCGCGACCGAGGTACTCGGAGCCGAGGAGCTCGAGCTGAACCCGGTAGGTCCGCCACGGGGTTGTCGTGCCCGGAATGTCGCCATCGCGATCGTCTTCCGGATGGTACTGAAACACCGCCGCCTGGAAGCGCTGGGTCCAGAGGCCGTCGCGCAGCTTCGGCTCCTCCTTGGGGTAGCCGAACACCGCGACGCCGCCGTGGCTGTCGAAGTAGTCCTTGAAATAGGTCGGATGCCCATCCGGCGTGTAGTTTGCCACGAAGTGACCCAGGCCGGTGGGGCGGTCTGGCGAGAGCGGAAAGTACTCCGAGGGGCCGGGGGGCGCGTCGTTCGGGCTGACCGGTGGGTCGGCGCCCGGATAGAGAATGTCGCCGAGCAGGATCCGCTGAACGCGCGATCCGTCGGCATTGGTCGGCAGAAGACGAAACACCGCTCGCTGGAAGACCTGGATGAGAACGGAGGGATTGCCGGGGTCGGCGACGACGCCGGTGAGCGGCAGACCGAAATTATCGACACCGCCGTTCGCGCGGAAGAATCGGAGCCAATCGTCGCTGACAACACGTCCGGTCGGCGCCGTCCAGGTCGTCAGGAGCGGCTCGGAGGTGATGGCCGGCGTGACCACGGATTGCTCGGCGGCGCCGTTCGTGCCTCCGGTGGATGGGAGACTGAAGGACACCGGCTGGACTCCGGGGCGATCGCCGAACTCCTCTACCCAGTAGTTGAGGTACTTCGAGCCGGACGCGTAGACGTGCCCGATGCCAATCTCTCGCACGTTCGGTGAGAGAATGTTCGCGCGGTGCTCCGGGCTCGCCATCCAGGCGGCGACGACCTGGTCCGGAGTCGATTGGCCCCCGGCGAGGTTCTCTTCGAGATAATCCCAGCCGGTGTAGCCCGCCGCTTCATCCCTGCTGATGAAGGTCGAGCCGTCGAGGCCGGTGTGGCTGAAAAAGCCCTCGGTCGCCAGGACGCGAGCGTAAGAGCGGGCCGCTCCGGTCAGGGCGCTGGAGAGGACCAGCGGCTGAAGTCCCTGCTGCGCGCGTTGCGTGTTGACCAGCGTGAGAACTTGATTCTCAGCATCATCCGCGAAAGCCGGGGATGTTTTCAACAGGAAGAGGGAAAACACGAGCAAGAACGTGGAGATCCATCCCCATCGCATGATGAGTCGATCCTTCCATGACTTAATCTAGCGGCGTCGTTGAATCCTCCTGTTTAACCTATCTCACTTTCCATCGACCTACTATCACCTTCCCTGGCTATCTTTGGTAGGACCATACGGAGTGACCCATTTTTCCTAGGATCGATAGCACAGATTGGTGATAGCTCGCTCGAGAATTGGCTAATCCCTCCCGATCCGGGATCCTACTGGTGGGTTGATTCGACGTCTCTGAACGTTGCCAGGATGACGCCATCTGGTACAATGGCCCGGCCGGTAACTCCCTCGCGTCCACCACCGGCTCGGTACCGATCGACGTTCGATCCGATTAGCGGTTGGTGACGACTTCGCCCTCGGGCATCGACCGGAAGTGGCGAATCAAACCGCCGGGTCGGCCCACCCGAATCGCCTGGAGGTCCCTGCAACGTGATGCGCTTCCCCTTATTGGCGGGGCGGCTTTGCCTTGCCGTCGTCGTCGCGCTGTCGTTTTTCCTTCCGAGCGCACCGGCTGTCCATGCCGATGGCTCCGCGGTCAGCTTCGGGATCGACGAGGGCTACCGGGCGCCGGATCTGTTCGATCAGTCCGGCGCGACCTGGGACCGCATCGACTTTCACTGGGATGCCTATCAACCGAACGGTCCGACCGATTGGTTAGGCAACTCCGAATCGACCGACGCGGATATCGCCCGCGACCTCGCGAGCGGGAAGTCGATCGTCGGGGTGATCACCAATCCACCGGCCTGGGCGACGCGTAACGGCTCGGTTCCCCTGAACCTCAACCTGCCGGTGACCGATCCCCAGAACTACTGGGCGAGCTTCGTGCACCGTCTCGCCAGCGCCTACGCGGGTAAGATCGACTCCTGGATCATCTGGAACGAGCCGGACATCGATCCGGGGCACCCGATGAGCACCTGGGCCGGCAGCGAAGATGAGTTCTACATGCTGCTCAAGGACGCCGACCTGGCGATCAAGTCGGCGAATCCCGGAGCCACCGTTGTCTTCGCCGGAACCACCTACTGGAACGACGTGCTGGAGGGGCGCAAGCTGTTCGTCGAGCGGGTGCTCGACGCCGGGACGCGCATCGACCCGACCGCCGCGGCGAACGGGTACTACTTCGACGCGGTGGACATTCACATTTACAGCTCGCCGTACCGGATTCTAACGATCACCCGGGCCTACCGCGATGCGCTGGCGCGTTACAACCTGACCAAGCCGATCTGGGTCAGCGAGATGAACGTCGTGCCCTGGAACGATCCCCGGTCCACGGTGCCCCGGGGCGGGTTCCGCGCGACGCTCGACGAGCAAGCGTCGTACATCGTCGAGGCCGTGGCGATGGCGGAGGCGGCCGGCGTTCAGCGAGCGGCGGTCTACAAGATGATCGACGGCACGATCATCGGCGGCGAGCCCTACGGACTGGTGCGCAACGATCTTTCCGTGCGCCCGGCGTACACCGCGTTTCAGACGGCGATGCGCTATCTGGACGTGCCGGGCACGGTTACCGTCCAGTCCCAGGGAGACGCTCGCATCGTGACGATTGCCAACGGCGCCCATCGGGTGACCGTCGCCTGGAGCACAACGCCAACCCAGATCGACCTGCCGATTCCGCCACAAGGCGTCACGGCGAAGCTGGTAACCAAGCTTGGTCAGGTCACCGACCTGAGGCTGCCGAGCGATCCGAATCAGCCGGATTACGTGCTGAATCTCTCCCCGGCGACCGACAACACCGACGACAGCAACCCGAACGACTACATCATCGGGGGCGATCCGATCATTCTCGTCGAGGACGGGGTTGGCCAGGGCGTCATGATCAATGGGAACACGCTCTACTACCCGATAACCGGTTTCGCGATCACCGGTCCCTACCTCGACTACTTCCAGCACCGCGGTGGCCTGCGCACCTTCGGCTACCCGATCTCACGTCCGTTCGAGCTCCTCGGAAGTCAGGTCCAGTTCTTCCAGCGGCGGGTCCTTCAGCTTCGACCCGACGGCACCATGGGGCAGCTGAACTTGCTCGATCCGGGCCTGATGCCGTATACGCAGATCAACAACGCCACGTTCCCGGCGCCGGATCTCAGTCTGACTCATCAGCTGCCGACCGCGGGCTCACCCGATTACGTCAACAAGGTCCTCCAGTACGTCCAGGCGACCGCCCCCAACGTCTGGAATGGCATTCCGGTCAGCTTCCAGTCGACCTTCAACAACTCGGTGACCTTGAGCGAAGTGTTCCCGAACGGGAAGGGCCAACCCTCGCTTCTGCCGGGAGTGGATCTCGAGCTCTGGGGCGTGCCGACGAGCTTGCCGGCGGTCGATCCGAACAACCACAACTTCATCTATCAGCGTTTCCAGCGCGGCGTGATGCACTACGACCGCACGACCGGCATCACCCAGGGACTGCTTCTGGCCGACTATTTCAAATCGATCATCACCGGCCAGAACTTGCCGGCCGATCTCGCCGCCCAGGCCCAGGACAGTCCCTTCTACAAGCAATACGATGCGAGTAAGCCTCGGTGGGTTGCCCGTCCCGACCAGTTGCCGAACACCGATCTCTCGTTCGCCTTCGAGCGCCAGGCGGTGCCGGCGTCGGCGACGATCACCATCGTGAACGCGGACCAGCCGGCGACGAGCACGCAGACTCCCACCGCGAGCACCGCCACGCCGACCGCTGCCGCTCAGGGATCGGCCACCGGCACCCCGACCGTCGCGGCGACCGCGACGGTCACGGGCACCTCGACACCCAGCGGTGGCACGCCCACGGTCGTGGCGGGCACTCCAACGCCGACGGCCGGTAGCCAAACGCCCGTCGGCGCCAGTCCGACGCCAACCGTCGGGACGCCGGGTCCGAGCCCGACCGGCGCGGCGCCGCCGGATCCGACGCCGACGTTATCGATCGGCGGTCACGTCTTCGGAGCCGGAGGGGGCTAGGCGGAGAGTAGAGCCGAGCGCGGGTGAGCCACTCGGCGTCGTTTGTCGTTTCGTCGGTTGACCCCGCGTGCGTGAGTAAGGTACACTTTACGCAGAGAGGCCCTTACCGTCAGCGGTCGGCCCTCTCGCAGTCGCTCGGGTCCCTGTCGTCCTGGGGATGAGCGCTGATCGCCCGCGCCCGTAGCTCAGAGGATAGAGCAGCTGCCTTCTAAGCAGTTGGTCGGGGGTTCGAATCCCTCCGGGCGTGCCCAGAGAACTGGTTGATTTATAAGGGCAAATTAGGTTGCCTCAGCCTGAAACCGCAGCTGTCGCGCTCCCGTGGTGCAATCCGTGGTGCAAAATGACCCGGGCGCGGATGATTTGACCGCGCCCGGAACTTCAACCCGCTTCTGGAAGGAGCCTAACCTAGCTCCTACCGATGTTCGACGTCAGCACTACGTTCCCCAGTTCTACCTCCGCGCGTTCACGGCAAGCGACACAAGGTTCGAGGTCGTAGACCTAAAGGAAGGGAGTTGCAGAAGAGCGTCGCCTCGCGACGTGGCTTGGCAGCCCAACTTCTATGACGTTTCCGGCCTCGAAGGCCGTCTGTCTACCGAGGGCTGGCTCGCCGGGATCGAGGATGCAGCAGCTCCGATCGTCACTCGACTGATCACCCAGCCGTCAGCAATTACCTCGCTATCGCGGACCGACGAAATGCTGTTGGCGCGATTCCTGGCGACGTTGCGGTTCCGAGGACCGCATTTTCGAGCCCAGTTCGCAGACCTTCAGGCTCAACTTGGCGGCCAAATCAGAGAGATGCTGGATCACCTGTCCACTCAGCCACGCTATCGAAAGCTCGCCGCGTGGTGGAAAGAGAACAAGCATCA
>JAJPKB010000047.1 GCA_021323915.1 Chloroflexota bacterium
GAGAAGGGCATCGTCATAGGATGATTCCAATCGTAAATGGCCGGCCACGGCATCATTGGTAACGCCTCGCGGCAGCTCTTCGCCAATCTGAGTCAGAAGCGGAATGATCGAGGCTCCGAGAACCAGACCAAACACGACGAAGAGAATCTCGGGATGCACCAGCCCGGCGATGAGCGCTCCACTGATCGCGCCCGTGACCGTCGCGATCTCCAGAAACATCCCGACCCGGAGGTTGGTGATGCGATCCCGAACGTAAGCCGCGGCGGCGCCGCTCGACGTGGCGATCACGGAGACGATGCTGGCTCCGATGGCGTACCGGATGTCCACGCCAAACCCGATGGTGAGAAGCGGTACGATCAGCACGCCTCCACCCAGACCGACCAGGGCGCCGAGGAACCCCGCGACGACCGACGTCGCGAGGATGACCAGGACGAACTCGGTCACGAAGAGACCCCCAGCACGCCCAAGACGGTCGAGACGAAGCCCAGGCCAAGCCCGCCGTACCACGCGCTGAAGGCCACCTCCGTGTCAAATCGCACGAAAGGTGTATCCGCGAGATCGCGTCGGAACGCCAGAGACAGAAGCGCGGTGAGCGCGGTTGCCAGGAGGGCGAATCCATAACGCTGAACCGCTTGCCTCCCTTGCGTGACTTTCCTCCTTGGTCCACCTTCCGAACGGCCGTGGGAAGCGACCGTTTCGGAAACGGTCGGGCAGATGCCTGGGATTCGACGGTGGTCAGGCTGGTCGTTCGGCGTTCACTTCTGGCCATACAAGTTAGGTGCCACTCGTGGCGGCCGCGCCGGGTGAGCCAGTCTACTGCGCAGGGCCCTCCGCCTGCCCGTCGCCATCCAACTTCGGTTGCTTGGGGCGGATCGTTACCCAATGAGTGTGCGCCCCGGCGTACCGATTGCCACTTCGCTCGCGGAACAGCGAGGCGGCGAGGCTTCCCGGCGATCAGGGGGGATTCGATCGATGGTAACGCGCGCGAACGCGCCGACGGTGGGCGCCGGAACCGGGCCTCAACTCTCGTGGAGGGAGCAGCTCCTCGAAGTCGCGGTCTTCCTGTTCTTGATCGTGCCGTCCATGGTCTTTTCGTTCTTCGTAGTCCAACAGACGCGGCTGAGTTTCGTGCTCGTGGCGTTATCGACCATTTTTCGCGACCTCGGCCTGGTCGCGCTGATTCTCTTCTTCCTCTGGCGTAACCGAGAGCCTCTCACGAATATCGGCTGGACGCTCAGAAACGTCTGGACGGACGTCTCCCTTGGTGTCGGCCTGTTCATCTCCACCTTCTTCGCGTTGGGATGGCTCGAGAGCGTCCTGCGAGCAATCGGACTCTCCGCTCCGGCCGCGCCCCTTCCCTCGTTTCTGAGCCCGGCTGGGCCGATCCAGGCCCTCCTGGCGTTCGTTCTCGTGGTCGTCGTCGCCACCGCGGAGGAGACGATCTTCCGCGGCTATCTGCTCCTGCGGTTGGAGGCAGTGAGCCAGAGTACCACGGTGGCGGTCATCCTATCCGCGGTCATCTTCTCCCTGGGGCACGGTTACGAAGGCGGGGCAGGAGTCGTGACGGTCGGAGTGATGGGGGTCATATTTGCTCTCGTCTACATCTGGCGCCGAAGCCTGGTGGCACCCATCACGATGCACTTTCTCCAGGACTTCCTCGCCATCGTGCTCCTGCCGCTGCTCGGTCTCAGATGAGCGGGTCAGCCGATGCTGACCGACAGCGCGGACGAGATCGCTTGTTCCAGGGACATGTCCTGACCCTCGGCCCACGCCTCACCGAAGGTGATATCGCCGAGCGCCTCGCGCGCCACGTCGAGGGCCGCCTCTTCGTCCGCGTTCAGCGACGTGATTAACTCCACCCAGGTCACGTTCCGCTCGTGGCGCCGAAATTCGCTGGCACGCGAGACCGCGATCAGCTGCACGCCTCGGGCGAAGGCGCCTTCCCGGATCGCCAGAGTTCCCAGAAGGGCAATCGCGTGATGGAAGACCGGATCGCCGATTTCATAGCCGATCTGCACACACTCTTTCAGCAACTCCTTCGCGCGAACGTGGTCACCTTCGTGCACCGTCATGATGCCCAGACCAAGGCGTGCCTGGCCGATACCCTGTCGATTCTTGAGTCGCTGGGAAACGTCCAAGAGCTCCCGCAGGTAGGTCTCCGCGCGCCGGTGGTCGCCGTCGAACAAGTCCAGGCGGCCTAGCAGCCAGAGGGTAGTGCCCATGCTCCAGCGGTCGCCCAAACCGCGAAAAAGGGCCAGGCTCTCTTCTGCCATGGCGTGGGCTCGCGGGAAGTTCAGCTCGCGCTCGGCGAGCAGGGCGAGCAAGTAGAGCGCCGCCGCGATCCCGCGCGGATCCCCCCGGCCTTGCGCCAGGCTCAACGCCTCCTCGAAGATCTCCCGTACCAGCGTGAGCTTCTCTGCTTGCATCAGCATGAGGTAGCCCAGGTCGCGCAGCGCCTGGGCCAGACCGATCGCGTCACCCGCTTCCCGAAACGCCGCCGCGCTCGCGGTCAGGAGCGCCCGCGCGCGAAGTTGCTCTCCTTGCTGGGTAGCCAGAATACCGGCCCCGGCCAGCACCCATCCCCGGGCCACTCGGTCGGTCGGACTCGCGCTTTCGGTACGGTCGAGAATCGCCTCCAGCCAGCGGCGCCCCAGGCTCAGATACCCGCGCTGTCGCCAGAAGCGCCAGAGACCTTTGCCCAGGCGCAGCGCCGCCGCCGAGTCGTGCTCCAGGCTCCAGGCCAGGGCCGCCCGCAGGTTATTGTGCTCACGCTCGAGTCGGTCCATCCAGAGCGCCTGCTCGGCTCCCATCAGCGCCGGCTCGGCGCGCTCGGTCAACGCGACATACCAGGCGCAGTGCCTCTCCTGGGCTACCTGGTCCTCCCCGGCCTCGGCCAACCGCTCCCGCGCGTAGGCCCGAATCGTTTCGAGCATCCCGAACCGCGGCTCCGTCCGCCCGTCGGGAACCGCGCGCTCCTCCTGGCGGACGAGGCTCTGGTCGACCAGAGCCTCGAGCGATTCAAACGTCTGACTATCGTCGTCGCCCCCGGCCCGCGGCCCCCAGTCGTTGGCTCCCACGAACGCCGCCGCCTCGATGGTGAACCCGCCGACGAACACCGCCAGCCGCCGAAAGAGGCGCTGCTCGTCCCGGCCGAGCAGGCCATAGCTCCAGGCAATGGCGGCCCGCAAGGAGCGCTGCCGCGCCGGGAGGTCTCGCGCACCTCGATCGAGCATCGCCAGCCCTCGGTCGAGGCGGGCGAGCAACGCCTCGGGAGTGATGGCGCGGATGTGGACAGCGGCGAGCTCGATGGCGAGGGGCAGACCGTCGAGTCGGCGACAGATCGTGGCGATGGCGGCCGCGTTCGCGGGCGTGACCGTGAAGGTGGTCTGAGCGTCCCGGGCCCGCGCGACGAAGAGCCGGCCGGCCGCCGACCGGCCGAGCGAGGCGACGAGCTCACCGTTGTTCACGGTTGGCGACGGCTCCGCGGGCAAGGAGAGCGGTGGCACGACGACGATGTGCTCGCCCCGGACCCGCAGGCGTTCGCGGCTGGTGACCAGCGCCACCAGGCCGGGCCCAACCGCGAGCAGCTCGGCAACCTCCGGCGCCGCGTCCACGACCTGTTCGAAGTTATCGAGCAGCAGAAGAAGATTTTTCGAGCGCAGATGGGCGTGAAGACTCTCCCGGAGGCGGCGATTGGTTACCTCCCGAACGCCAAGGGTACGGGCGATCGTCGGGAGGACAAGCAACGAGTCGCCGACCGGAGCCAGGGAAATGAAGCCAATGCCGTTGGCGAAACAGTCGCCAAGACCCCCGGCCACCGCCATTGCCAGGCGCGTCTTGCCGACGCCGGGCGGTCCGGTCAGCGTGAGGAGGCGGACCCTTCTCTCCCTCAAAAGACCCTGCAGGTCGGCAACCTCCTGCTCACGCCCGATGAGCTCGGTGGGTGGCGCCGGCAGGGCGGCTGTCACCGACCAGGACGGAGATCGAGGCACGGTCGGTTCGTTCAGGCTTGACCGTGGAAGCGCCGGGGGTTGCGCCGCCGGGCGGGCGAAGGCAAGGAAAACCGAGAACTCGGCTGCTGGAATCTCCAATTGCTGGGCGAGCTTCTCCACCATCTGCTGGGACGGCGAGCGCGCGCCCGCCTCGATCTTGCGCAACGTCTCCCTGGCATAGCCAATCCGCCGGCCTAGCTCGGCCTGAGTGAAGCCAAGCGCCCGGCGACGCTGCCGGAGCCAGCGCCCAAAAGATGGGTGCTCGTCCATCGCCGTCCCTGCCCACCTCACGCCGGTCGGTCGGTGGATTTCCCGCTCTGCGCCCGCTTTTGTCCCGCTCAGTGTACCACAATACCGCTTGTCTGTCCCCTGGCCACCTGTTTCCATAAATGGGTACCTGGGCGATCGGACCGTTCTGCCGCTAGCGGTCATTGTTGGCCCGAGGAGCCGCAACGTGAGGTACAGCCCAAGCCGACCGAGCATCCGGACGCGATCCGATGTGTTCGTTGTCCGCTGCCTGCCACTTGACGACGGCGCTTGGCGAGTGGAGATCGAGCGCGCGGGCAGCGGCGACAAGACGAACGTGACCTCACTGGAAGCAGCGGCCGCCTGGATTCTCCGTCCGCGCGGGGTGTTACCGTCGAATGGCCTGCGGAGCGGGTATATCCAGGGGATGATCGATCACGCCGGTTTCGCGGCCCAGGCGCCGGATTCGACCGATCCGATCAAGCAGCACGCTCGCGACGTCGAAATCTGCGGCGAGAACACCCGCGGCCGGGTGACCGAGATTCGCGACCGAGCCTTGAAGAACCTTCAGGCCCGGAGCGCCGCCGACCCGCGCGACGACGTGCTTCAGGTCCTGGCGCGCGCCGAGCAGGCGATCCACGGAGTGGACCTGAACGGCGATGGGCAGATCTCGCCGGTCCCGGGCGAAGGGGGCGTCCTCACCGCCTACCCCTACGCCCAGATGATGGCCAGCATCCCGCTGGCGCCCGCCGTGTCGGGTGTCGCGGTCATTCCGAACGCCCAGGTCCAGCCGAGCGCGATCGCCGCCACGCCGGCGCCGGTCGCATCGCCCACGTCCGCGCCAGCAAGAGCACAGCCGTCATCGCAGGTCGTGATTCCCGCCCTGATGGCGGTGATGGTCATCGCCGCCATCGCTGCGCTCCGGGGCGTCCTCAACCTGGCCGCCCCCGTCGTGGGGGCGGGATCCTCGCCGACGCTGAAAAACGCCGCGGGAAGCTGATGGGTCTTTGGCGCGGCGGGGAACGGGCCAGGTCATTTTCGGGATCCTAGCGGCGTCGCGGTGGGCGAGCAAGGGACCGTCTACGTCGCTGACCGGGGGAATCACCGCGTTCAGAAGCTCGCACCTGCCCGGTCGCCGGGTTAAGAGAGGACGAAGTCGATGAATCGAAGCACGACGCC
>JAJPKB010000249.1 GCA_021323915.1 Chloroflexota bacterium
GCTACTTCGCGCTCTACGGTTTGACGGTCTCTCCCCCGGCGCCGGATCGGCTCAGCTTCCAGGTGACCGGAACCGTCGACCAGATCGAGCGCGCGCTTTCGATCTCGCTGGACAATTACCGGGACCGCCACGGACGGCAGTTCTACGCCACGAACGCCGATCCGCGCCTCCCGGCCAACCTGGCGAGCGCGGTCCAGGCGATCTTTGGCCTGGACGACTACGTCGTCGCCCAGCCGCTTCGGGCCGCCGCGGCGGGATCGCCCGGCGCCTACGCGCCGGCCGACATGCAAACCGCCTACAGCGTCACCGGACTCTACCGTCAGGGTCTGACCGGGGCCGGCGAGACGATCGCCATCCTCGGCTGCGACACCTTCAAGCTTTCCGATATTCGCGCGTTCGAGTCCACCTTCAACCTGCCACAAGCGCCGATCACGACGGTCAGCGTCGACGGAGGTGGAATCGGCGGGGACGTCGAAGGCACTCTGGACCTGGAGTGGAGCGGCGCCATCGCGACTGGCGCCTCGCTGCTTTATTACAGTATTCCGAGCGTCGGCGGAGGGTGCTCGTTCAAAGGCATGTACGACGGCGTCGCGCGCGAGGTGAGCGACAACCAGGCGAGCGTCTTTAGCATCAGCCTCGGCGCGTGCGAGTCGGCGTACACCGGCTCGACGTCGATCCAGGCCTTCGAAAACGAATTCGCCGCCGCCGCGGCCGAGGGGCAGAGCGTGATGGTCGCGAGCGGCGACTCCGGCGCCTACGCCTGTTTCGACAGCTCAGGAAATCCGTCGCTCGGCGTCGACTACCCGGGATCCAGCGCCTACGTGACCTCGGTCGGCGGCACCTCGCTCACGATCAACGCCAACGGCTCATACGGCAGCGAGACGGCCTGGGGATCAGAGACCGAATGCTTCGGTCCTTGCGGTGGCGGCGGCGGCGTCAGCCAGGTCGTCCCCAAGCCGTCGTGGCAGTCGGGAGTAAACTCGTCAGGCAACCGAGAAGTGCCAGACGTCGCGTTGAACGCGGATCCCGCGACGGGGAACGTCGTCTACTACACCGGCCCTAGCTGCTCTCAGTGCGGCCTCAACTACTACGTCGGCGGCACGAGCATCGCCGCGCCCCAGTGGGCAGGAATCGCGGCGATCGCCGACCAGGCGGCAGGCGGCCGACTCGGGCTTCTCGGCCCCTACCTCTACGGATCCACGATGCTCAAGGCCCAGGCGTCGTCGCTGCAACCCTACCACGACGTGACCAGCGGCAATAATCTCTACTATTCCGCTCAACCCGGCTGGGACATGGCCACCGGCTGGGGCTCGCCCAACGCCTGCAATCTCGTGGGCGACCTGGTCGCCGCGTCGAAGCTGTCCAGGGCAGCCGCGACGACGAGCGCCACGGGTACTTTTCAGGTGTTTCTGCCGGTGGTGTTCAACTACGCGTCGACGTGCAGTTCGTAGACAGTCGGGGCCATCCAGGACCAACCGAACGACGAGTTTCCTGGCGTCATAGCAACCTGGCGTCCCGACGACCCTTAGCGCGTCCGAGTGTTCTCTGGGTAAGGATCTCGGCTACTCGAGCGAGGCCACCTTCCAGAGGGCGTCCATCGAGTCCTTGGCGGCGCGGACGGCGCCGAGCGGATCGACGCTGGCCAGGTCGACCAGACGCTTGCTGAACGGCTCCGGCGTCACCGGACCATCGTAGCCCAGCTGATCGAGCTTCCGCATGAACGACCGTAGGTCGATGACCCCGGTTTCCACCGGAAGCGCGCGGACGTTGTCGATCTGCTCGTCACGGGGAATGCCCGCCGGCGCGTCGTTCACGTGGACGACGACGACGTCCCGCGCGCTGATTCGATCGAGATCTTCCACGCTGCCGCCGGACGTGTAGAGGTGCCAGGCATCCAGCAGCACCCCGACGTTGCCGGTTCCGATCGCGTTCGCAAGCTCCATCAGTCCGCCGAGCGTGTAGATAAACTCGTAGGCGTGGCGCGTCCGGGACGTCTTCGGGCCGATGAACTCGATGCCGAACTGACAGCCCTGATCGCGGAGAACCTGGGCGATCGGGCGAAACCGCTCGACGTGCCAGGCGAAGTTCGCCGCGTAGTCTCGCTCGTCCGACGCTGGCGGCATGAACGTCGCGGTGCGGGTGCAGCCAAGCTCGCGCCCCAGCTTCGCCAGTCGCGGCAGCTCTTCGAGATCGGTTTTCCAGCGATCGTCCTGTCGCCAGGCAACCGGCAGACCCCACTGCCCCGGCCGGACGCCAGCTGTCGCGAACAGATCGCGGACGTGCTCGACGCCCCGTGCGTCGGCCAATTCAGCTGCTTCGCGAATGTTGAAGTCGATGCCGCTGAAGCCGGTCTTGCCGGCCAGGTCCAGCGACTCGGCGAGCGATGCCCCGCGCAGACCGATCGCGCCTGGGCTCAGATTCTTGAACATCTTCGTCGGGCTCTCCTGTTCGAAATACGCCTGATCGCGTGATTCTTTCGACCCGGTTCGGCGTGGAAGCGGTCCTACAGCTCCCAGCGGGCGTCGATCGGCTTCTGGTAGGACGCCCGCGCCCCCGAGACGACGTCGTCGACCCGGACCGCCTCGCCACTCGCCGCCGACTCGTAGATCGCCTGGCACAGCGCCAGCGACCGCAGGCCTTCCCAGCCGTCGACCTCCGGCTTCGGGCGCCGCCCGCGGACCGATTCCACGAAATCCCAGATCTCGACGGCGAATCCGTCCATGGTGCCGCCCGGGAAGAGCGCCTCCCGCTCGTCCGCAGTGAGCGATTCCAGGAAACGGTTCTCCAGGTCCTCCAGGGCGATGACGCTGCCGTCGCGACGGACCAGCCGGCCGGCCTCGATCCGCCCTGGTGGATTTCTCCAGAATAAATGAAAGATCGAGGGACCGCCCTCGCTGGTGTCGCTCAACGAGCCCTCGCTTCCGTAGAAGACGACGCTGCCCAGCGTCTCGCCGGGCAGCGTCATTCCAAAGCACCAGGTTCCAACCACGCCGTTCTTGAACGTGAGCGTCGCGAAGACGGTATCCTCGCGCGCCTGGTCAAGCGTTCGGGGCTGGCCGGAGCTCAGCTCGCGGGTCTCGGCGTAGACCTTCTCGACCTCACCCAGCAGGTAACGCATGCTATCACAGTAATGGAAGCCGCTGTCCATCGCCGGTCCGCCGCCGGACATCAGGCGATCCTGACGCCAGGCGACCGGACCGGGCACCGGCGCCCCGGCCGGCCGAGGGCGTGGCTGACGGGTGTACTGGTGGAAGAAGGCCAGCGGTCGTCCGATGAGCTCGGAGCGATTCAGGATCCAGTGAACGGTGCGCTGCCCGATCAGCCGTCGGTAGGGAACCGCCGTGGAGAGCACGTGACCGGTCCGATCGGCAGCTTCCGCCATCCGTCGGCTGGCTTTGACGGTGATCCCGAGCGGCTTCTCGCACAGGACGTGAGCTCCCGCTTCCAGGCAGTCGATCGTCGTGCCATGGTGCAGGCCGTGCGGCAGGCAGATATCCACCGTGTCCAGCCGCTCGCGTCGCAGCAGATCCTCGTAGCCGAGATAAACGGTCGGCGTCGAGCCGAGCTGAGTCTCGACCATCCGCGCAAGACCACGCGCGGCCTCTTCGTTCGCGTCGCAGACCGCGACGATCTGTACCTCGTCGAGTCCGCGACGCTTGAGATCCTCCAGCGCCACGATATGCCGCTGAGCGATCGTGCCACACCCGATAATCGCCATTCTCAGCGCGTGATCTGGCAAGGTGTCCTCCTTTGGCGATCCAGTCCCGAACCGACGGCGGGCGCGGTGAGCATTCCCGGGTGGCGTGCGGTCGA
>JAJPKB010000455.1 GCA_021323915.1 Chloroflexota bacterium
CTTAGACTCTGCCTGGAGCGAGTGTTACACTATCATCTAAAGGATGACGTCGTGCCCCGGATCCGCGAGCTGATCCTCTCCCCCCACCAAGAGGATCACATCTGGACCAAACACCAGGTCACGCCGGATGAGGTAGAGGAGGTCTGCTTCGCCGATCCCTGGGTGCTGCGAGGACGAGATAACAGCTACGCGGTCTTCGGGCAAACGGATAGCGGGCGTTACCTGACCATCTTTCTTTATCCCCGGGGTCGCGGCATCTTCAGTGTCGCCAGCGCCCGTGAAATGACGGACGTGGAACGACGTCGCTACCAAGAGACACGAGGAGGATGAAGAATCCAATGGAATCACGCAGAGTCGACCCGTCCCGCAAGATTCCCCGCTTCGCCAATGAAGAGGAGGCCGCTGCCTTCTGGGACACCCACAGTCCGCTCGACTACCCCGAGGAGTTCGAGGAGGTCTCGGTCACGTTCGCGCGCCCCCTCATGAAGCGGGGCCTGACCATCAAGCTCAGCGAGGAGACGCTTCGGGAGCTTCGGGCGCTCGCCCGGGAGCAGGGCATCGGCCCATCGACGTTGGTGAGGATGTGGGTGTTGGAGCGACTTCGCGAGCATCCACGGAAAACGGCCTGAGGGCAGGGGCCGCTCGGCGTCTCCACGGTTGCAGCTTACGCATCGGGACCCTTCACCCGATACCAGTACCGATACACTTCCCGAAAGCCGAGCTTCGCGTAGAGGTGGAGGGCCGGGGCGTTGTCGCGCATGACCTGGAGGTAGGCATGATCGGCACCGCCGCGCTTGCCCCAGCGCAGAAGCTGGCTCACCAGGCTCGTGCCGAGGCCCTGGTTGCGGGCGTGCCGCGCGGTGACGACGTCGAACAGCCCGACGTGGCCGTGCTCGAGGACGGCGAGCCCCATCGCGACCGCCTCGGTATCGCGCCAGAGCGTCGCGAAGGCGTGCGTGGGGACGATTCCTTCGAGCATCCGCGTCATCGTCGGAAGGTGTCGGCGTTCGACGCCGCTGAGGTCGACAAACGTCTCCAGCCAGCTTGGCGAGAGCCTCTCGTCAGCGAGACGTTATCGGCCACCGGCGCATCGATCGCGTCGAGGTGGAGGGTTTGAACGCTGGTGAGCGCCTGGCGCGTGTACCCCTCGGCGGCGAGCGTCGCATCCAGATCGGCCGGCTGAGCGGCCGGGGTGATCTTGAACACGACGTCCTGCCCGCGAGCAAGATAGATCCGCTCGCAGCGATGGATCTTCTCGCGCGTGTCCTCGGTGGACGGGTACAGCGGATTGACCGAGCTCGTCCGGCGGGTGTACCCGTCCGCGAAGCGCAGCACCCAGCCGTCGTCGTGGGTCGTTCGCAACGCCGGCCAGGCGTTGAGCGACAGCTCCTCGAGGGCGCGGATCGACGCGAGATCGCGCTTGGACGGGTCGTTACCGTTCACGAGTCACCCCGCTTTGCCGATTTCGGCACCGCGTCCGATCGGTCATTCCGCGCCGCCGCGAGGAATCTCCGGCCCGGGGGACGTCTGCCGGAGACCCCTCGCTGATGCTCGGGATGACAACTCGGCATGGCACGCCCCGAACTCGACTCAGCTCCGCCGGGTTGGCGCGAACTGGGCTCCGTCCAGGAACATGCTCAGGCCGGCCGAGGCATCCTCCAGGCGAGAGACGTCCTCCGGCGCGAGCTGGAGATCGACGGCGCCCAGGTTCTGCTCGATCTGCGCGTCGGTGTCGGCGCCCGAGATCGCGACGGTGATCTCGGGCCGGGTCAGCACCCACTTCAGCGCCACCTGGGCGACGGTCACCCCGGTCCGCTTCGCGATCTCCTGGGCGGTCGTCACGACCTCGGCCGCGCGGCCGCTGAGGGTCCGCTCGAAGTGCTCGCGGCGCAATCCGCCCCAGAGGGTGCCGGGCGGAGGCGGCTGGCCCGGGGAGTAGGCCCCGCTCAGGAGGCCGGTCGCGAGCGGAGCGTAGGCCATAACGCCCAGGCCAAGCTCGCGGACGAGCGGAAACATCTCCTGCTCCAGGCTCCGGTTCAGCAGGCTGTACGGGTTCTGCACGGTGATCAGCGGTGCCGCGTTGATCCGGTCCTGCACCCAGAGGGCGCGGCACACCTGCCACGCCTGGTAGTTGCAGACCCCCACGTAGCGAATCTTCCCCTGGCGCACCAGGTCGTCGAGCGCCCGAAACTGCTCTTCGAGCGGCGTCGCCGCGTCGAACGCGTGGAGCAGGTAGACGTCGATCCGATCGGTGTCGAGACGCCGCAGCGAGCGCTCGACCTCGCGCAGGATGTGGTAGCGCGAGCCGCCCTGGTCGTTCGGACCGCGGCCGACCGGGCTGCACACCTTGGAGGTGATCACCACGTCGTCGCGCCGCCCTTTCAGCGCGCGCCCCAGCACCACCTCCGAGCGGCCGGCGTAGGCGCGATCGTCGTTCAAGCCGTAGACGTTGGCGCAGTCGAAGAGGTTGATTCCCCCGTCGAACGCCTTCAGGATCAAACGCTCGGCCTCTTTTTCATCACCCTGCCCCCGCAGCCCGAGGCCGAGCGCCAGCCGCGAGACCCTGATCCCGGCCGTGCCAAAATTCACGTACTCCATCTAATTCACCAGCATCCGGCCGCCATCGAGAACGATCACCGCCCCGGTCATGAAATCGGCGCCGGTCGCCAGGAAGAGCGCGGCCTCGGCGATGTCGCCCGGCAGACCACCGCGCTTCAGCGGCGCGCCCTCCGCTCCCGACCGGCGGATCTCTTCGAGGTTCGGCTGGCCTTCGTTCCAGCGGGTCTGGTCGACGAAGCCGGGTGCGATCACGTTCACCCGAATATGAGGCGCGAGCGTCTTGGCCAGGCACTGGCTGATCTGAATCACCGCCGACTTCGACGCGCAGTAGGCGATCGAGCTACCCGCCGGGCGAAGGCCGGAGACCGAGGCGATGTTGATGATCCGCCCGTATCCCAGCCGCCGCATCGGCTCGACGACCGCTCGACAGCAGAAGAACGTCCCTTTGACGTTGACGGCGTACAGGCGGTCCCAGACGTCGTCGGTGAGCGCTTCGAGGTCCTCGAAGGCGGCCCGCTTGGTGATCGCCGCGTTGTTCACCAGGATGTCGACCCGCCCGAACCGATCGAGCGTCTGCTGGACCATCGCTCGCACCTGCTGGTCCTGGGAAACGTCGGCCTGGACGACCAGCGGCTCGCCGCCGGCCTGGCGAACCTTCTCGGCGGTCTCCTCTGCCTCACGCTTCGACTTCGAGTAATTGACGACGACCCGCGCGCCCTCGGCGCCGTAAGTAATCGCGATCTCGCGCCCCATCCCGACGGCGGCGCCGGTCACGATCGCGGTCTTTCCAGTCAGCTTTGCCATGTCTCTTCTCCCTTTCGCAAACCTGTCAAGACCTGAGTTTGACCGCACCGTGTGCGGTCAAACTCAGGTCTTGACAGAAATTTGAAGCTACCGATAGCGCGATGGCGACATCCAGGGATCCGGGTTGGTGCCCAGCTTCGCCTTGACCTCTTCGGTTGCCGCTGACAGGGCGGCGATCGCATCGCCGGAGAGGGTCAGATCCAGCGAGGGCAGATTCATTCGGACTTCCTCGGGCGTGCGCGCGCCGGTCAGGTACGACGTAACGCCCGGCTGCTGGCGCACCCAGGCGAGGGAGACCGCCGCCATCGAGGCGCCCAGCTTGACGGCGATCTTCCGGACCGCCGCGAGGGCCGCGAAGACCTCGGCTTCGCAGCCGAGCTCCCCGTGCTTGGCGAGGGGTCGGGTGCCGGCGTAGTGGCGGGTGCGGGCCAGTCCGTCCGGAACTTCGTCGGCCGACGCGTAGCGGCCGGTGAGCAGCCCCTGGGCGAGCGGACTGTAGCAGATGATGCCCACCCCGTTCGCCTGGCAGAGCGGCTTGATCTCCTGCTCGATGACGCGCCAGAGCAGGCTGTAGGGAATCTGGTTGGTCGCGCAGGTGGTCAGCGTCAGCAGGTCCGACAGGTCGCCAACTCCGAAGTTGCTCACCCCGATCGCTCGGATTTTTCCCTGCTCTTTCAATCGGGTCAAGGCGCCCACCGTCTCGGCCAGCGGAATCTCGTGGTTGGGCCAGTGGATCTGGTAGAGATCGACGTAGTCGGTCTGGAGGTTCTGCAGACTCCGCTCGCAGGCCTCGACCAGATCCGCCGGCGCCAGGTTCGACGCCGAGACCTTGGTCGCGATCACCGCTTCGCGGCGTCGTCCGAGCAGCCCGCGCCCGAGCACGCGCTCGGAGTGGCCGTTCTCGTACCCCTC
>JAJPKB010000554.1 GCA_021323915.1 Chloroflexota bacterium
CACGGGTTCCCCTGAGTCTGGCCTATCCCCTCCTCGGACTGAGTTACGCGTTCACACCCCTGCTCGCCTCGGTTCTGCTCCACGAGAACGTGCCGTCGGTTCGTTGGCTCGGGGTTCTCGCGATTTGTCTGGGCGTCTTCCTGGTCTCGCGGGGCTGATCGGATGGCAGCGTCTCTCCAGGGAGCGGGGTTTTTCGACCGGCTGTCGTACTACGTGCGCGGGCAGGCCCCTAATCCGAAGGAATATCTCGTTCAAGGGCTGGTCACGATGCTCCTCGGAGGAATCCCCGGACTTCCCGGAATTGCCCTGCGGGGGCTCGGTTACCGGCTCATCCTGCGAAGCGATGGCTTCGCCGCCATCGAGGCGGGCGTGCGCTTGCGGTACGCGCGGGGCATTCGCCTCGGAGCCGGCGTCTATCTCGATCAGGGGGTGTATCTCCACGGTTGCCCCCAGGGGATCGAGATCGGCGCCGAGACCTGCGTCATGCACAACGCCGAGCTCCACGTGTTCAACTTCCGAAACCTGCCCCACGCGTTCATCCGGGTTGGGCGTGGAACTTTCATCGGTGAGTCGGTCGTGATCCGCGGGCAGGGCGGAGTCTCGATCGGCAACTACGTTCTGATCGCCCCGCTCGCGAAGATCCTCGCGGTGAACCACAACTTCGACGACCCCAGGCGGCCGGTCCTCGACCAGGGGATCACCGGCAAGGGGATCGTCATCGCGGATGGGGCCTGGATCGGCGCCGGGGCAGCGATTCTGGACGGCGTCCACGTCGGGGCCGGCGCGGTCGTCGGCGCGAACGCGGTGGTGACGAGAGACGTGCCTGCCCGCACGCTGGTAGCGGGCGTGCCGGCCCGGGTCATCCGCGAGCTGGATGGCTCGGAGGCCGATCGATCGCGGAGCGATCTGGTCGACCGGCGGGGCGGGATCCGCTCGGTACCGATTGGGATCGCGAGCTCGGTCGATGACGGACACGCCCCCGAGTCTGGCGATAGCAGTGCGCGATGATCAGACGGCAGTGGTCAAGTGATCGTTGGTGGAGGGTTCGAAATGATTACGGATGGTAACGCCTCCGCGACCGGACGCGCGCTCGACGAACCGAGATCCCAGGAATCGCCGCCGGTCGTCCTATCGGTCGTGATTCCGGCCCTCAACGAAGAGGACGGCATCGCCGACATCGTTCGACGCGTCCAGGCGACCGAGAGCTCGCTCAAGGACGTCGGGGTGAGCGGGCTCGAGCTCATCGTCGTCGACGACGGCTCCCGCGACCGGACGGCTGACGTCGTGGCGAGCCTCCCGAACGTCCGCCTGATCCGTCATCCGGTGAACCGGGGATACGGCGCCGCGATCAAGACCGGATTCTGCCAGGCGCGCGGCGAGCTGCTCGCGTTTCTCGACGCCGACGGGACCTATCCGCCGGAGTCCCTGGCGACCCTCTGCCGGATCGCTTTGAGCCAGAACGCCGACATCGTCGTCGGCTCCCGCCGGTCCGGGGGGGAGAGCCAGATGCCGATGGTGCGCCAGGTCGGCAACTTCATGTGGTCGAGCCTGGTCACCCTGATCGGGAATCATCGGGTGGCCGACCCGGCCAGCGGCATGCGCGTGCTGCGCCAGTCCGCGCTCTACCAGATCTACCCGTTGCCGGACGGCCTCAACTTCACGCCGGTGATGAGCACGCGCTCGGTTCACGAGGGACTTCGGGTCGTGGAGGTCCCGATCTCCTACCGCGAGCGCGTCGGCCGCTCCAAGCTCAACGTGATCCGCGATGGCAGTCGGTTCTTGACGACCATTCTCTGGACGACGCTGGAGTACAATCCGGTCCGGATCCTCGGGATGATCGGAACCGGCGCGCTTGGCATCGCCGCCCTCCTTGGCCTGGTTCTTCTCGCGCTGCGCCTGCAGGGCGTTACCTTGCTCGGGCCCTGGGGGGTCTTTGGCCTGTTCTCCGCGCTCGTCCTGGCGGTCGCGGGGGTGAGCATCTTTTCCCTCGGCTCCACCTTCAACTACCTCGTTTCCCTCTTCCACCGCAAGCCGGTCAAGCGCGGGCTTTTCGGGAAGCCGATGTTCGATCCACCTCTCGATCGCCACTTCGGGTGGATCGGGATCGTGGTTGGAATCGGGGGCGTTCTCCTCGCCGTTGGCAGCCTGGAGCTCACGCTGTCGGGCTGGGATACCGCTCACCTCTGGCTGTGGCTCGTGGTGAGCGCGCTGCTCGTGCTGGTGGGCGTGCAGCTGATGATCTCGTGGATTCTGATGCGGGTGCTCGAACAGTTGAGCGCGCGCGAGCTGCGGATCGCCGAGGAGATGCGCGTCGCGCCGGAAGGCGGTGCCGGGTCGTGAGCATCGGTGCATTTCGGGGAGACTCGATGGGGGTAGTCGACAGATCATGATTGAGGAAGAACCGAAGTCAAAGTCCGAGTCGTCGGAGATTCCGGACTCGATTCGCCACAACCTTGGGACGCGTCCGCTGAAGAAGCTGACGATGTCCAACTTCCCGGACGCCGGCGCGGCGGTGCGGCACCTGATTCACGCCCGCCCCCTGGGGGCGGTGGACGTGTTGCTGGTGAATCCGCCGTCGCCCGACGGCGGAATCTGGATCCGGACCCAGCACCGAGTGGGCCGGCGCAGCCGCGAAGAGATGGTCTGGCCACAGGTGTCGCTGGCCCAGCACGCCGCGATGCTATCGCCGAACTACTCCCTCGAGATCGTCGACGCGATCGCCGAGCGGATGAGCTGGAAGGAGTTCGA
>JAJPKB010000279.1 GCA_021323915.1 Chloroflexota bacterium
TCGAACCCGTGCAACATCGTGGCAGTGGACCAGTCTAGCGACAACGCGACCGCACAGTTCACGGTTACGGCGTCATCCCTAACCTCGACGCCGACCGCCACCGGTACGCCCGGTCCGTCCAATTCGCCGACGGCGACGCCTACCCCATCGGGCTCTGGCGCGACGGCGACGCCGACCCCGTTGACGTCGGTGACCTGGTCGCGCCTGAACATGTGCGTCCCGATAACGGCGTCCCTCTACGGCGTGGGCTTCAACGGAAGCGGCACGGTGATCGCCGTCGGCCAGGGCGGCGCAATCGTGAGGAGCACCGACGACGGGACCAATTGGCAGACGATCAATCCCGGCAGCACCGGCTCGCTGGATCTCTACAGCGTCGCCTTCGCCGATTCGACTCACGCCTGGGCGGGCGGGCAATCCGGCCAGCTGGAGGTATCGTCCAACGGCGGCGCGTCGTGGACGACGGTGACGGTCACCGACTCGTCCGGCACGACCCGTTACCCGAACATTCACCAAATCTTCTTCACCAGCGCGTCCGTCGGCTACCTGGCGGGAGGAGAGTTTACCCAGCTTGGGGGCTCGAACTACGAGATCGGAGAGATCTTCCGAACGACCAACGGCGGCGCGACCTGGAATCTGCTGAGCAACGTCCCGGCCGACGAGCAGTGGAACTCGATCACCTTCAGTCGAGCGGGAGTAGGCCTCGCGGTGGCCACCAACGGCGACATCATCCGGACGACCGACGGGGTCAACTGGACCAAGGTGTTCTCCCAGACCTACCCGCTCCTCCAGCTCAACGACGTGGCCTTCACGACCGACGGCGGGACCGCCCTCGCGGTGGGCGACAATATCGCCCTTCTGAGATCCACCGACGCTGGACAGACCTGGTCCACGACTTCCGCTCCTGCTGGCATGTCTGACCTCGTCTATTTCGAGGGCATCGCGTACTCGAGCATTTCTCAGGGGTCGGCGGTCGGCGGTACCGGCTGCACTGGCTGCGATGGGCAGACCGCCATCAGCACTGGCGACGCCGGTGCCGACTGGAGCACGACTTACCAGAACGCGAGCATCAGCTACCTGTGGAGAGTCGGCTGCGATTCGGCGGTGTGCGTCGCGGTGGGCGACGACGGCACGATACTCATCTCACGGAACAGCAGCTCGACTTCGACGCCCGGGGCTAGCCTGCGGTACCACGTCTACCTTCCAATCGTGATACGCTGCTGAGTTATTCGAGCAGGGAAAACGGCCAGGTTCGGGGCCGGGCCGGGATCCCTCATCCCCTACCCCTTCCCCCAGGCGCGGGGGAAGGGACTTGAGGGAAACGCTCCTGCTAAGTCCTCCCTCCCATCCGAGGGAGGGGGCGGCGGGTGAGGGAGGGCCGGCTCCCGGCGAAGATCAAGTCGCCAGAGCCGGAAAGTGGGTTGGGGTGTGGCTGGGGTCACGATGGGCAACGCCGGGCAGTTTCACGAGGGGTTGGTCCTTTTCGCCATTTTCACCGCGATCGGGCTCGGCTTTCTCTTCCTCGACCGATGGTACCGTCGCGCCTTGGCCGCGAAGGGAAGGTGGCCAACCGTCGAAGGGACGATCATCTCCGCGTCGCTGAAGAAGGTGCTGAGAGGAACAGGAGTTTACGGGCCCTACACGCACGTCCCCGAGGTTCGCAATCAGTACGTCGTCGATGGCCAGCGGTACGAAGGAAACCGCGTCGGCTACGGCGATTGGGGAATATCGGATGCCGCGGAGGCGCGGAAGCTCCTTAATCAATACCCTCCCGGATCGACCGCCCTGGTCCACTACGATAGGGCGAAGCCGCGCGTCGCGGTGCTCCAGACCCCGAAGGCGACCGGGTGTACGTTCCCCCTCATTCTGGCGGTGATCCTTCTGTTTTTCGGCGCGATATCCCTGGCCGGAGCGATCTTTTCGCTTGCCGGTGGGCATGGCTGACGTCGCCTCGGACCTGGAAGATGATCGGTGCGTGCTCGCCATAGTCGAGCGACGAACGGCATTTCAGCAACGGTACTTCCTACTCATTGACGCCATCACCGCGAACGCCAAAGTATAGAACGATAACTTTCGAGAAATCGGCGACCGCGACGACGTGGACGAGGATGGCTGGGCAGGAGGTTGGGGTGATTGATCTGATCGGACGAACGCTCGGGGCGTACCAGATCCTGGAGCAGCTCGGGGTTGGCGGGATGGCGACGGTGTACAAGGCGTACCACCCGGCCATGGACCGCTACGTCGCCCTGAAGGTCCCGAGCGCGGCTTTGCTCGAGGATTCCGAGTTTCGCGCGCGCTTCCAGCGGGAGGCCCGAATCATCGCCCAGCTCGAGCATCCTCACATCCTGCCGGTTCACGATTTCGGCGAAGACGGCGGCGTGCCCTACCTGGTGATGCGCTACGTCGATTCCGGCACCCTGCGCGACCTCGCCGATCGAGGGCGGCTCCCCCTCGAACAGTCCGCGCGCCTGGTCGCCGAGATCGCCGAGGCCCTGGCGTACGCTCACGGCAAGGGCGTCGTCCACCGCGACGTCAAACCGGGTAACGTCCTCCTCGACCACGAGGGTAGTTCGCTCCTCACCGACTTCGGCATCGCCAAGCTGGTCGAGCAAACGCTAGTGCTCTCCTCGATGGTGCCCCTGGGCACGCCCTACTATATGGCGCCGGAGCAGGTGAACGGCAAGCCGGTCGACGCGCGCACGGATATCTACGCCCTGGGGGTCGTGCTCTACGAGCTGCTGACCGGACGGCGCCCCTTCGAAGGCGAGACGCCGCTCGCCGTCGCCTTCAAGCACGTGAACGATCATTTGCCCCCGCCGCGTCAGATCAATCCCGATCTTCCGGAGGTGGCCGAGCGGATCATCCTCAAAGCGATGGCGAAGGATCCCGACAACCGCTACCAGAGCGCCGTCGACTTCGCCCGCGATTTGCGGCGCTGGCAGGCCTCTTTCGACCGTCCCACGGCCGACGAGACGACGCCCGCCCTTGGCGATGCCTCGAAACTGAGCGCGCCCGGCGGCGCGGGCTCATCGTCCGACGGCAAGCTCGGCCGCCGTCGGACTCCCACGTGGGGCATCGCCGCGGTAGCTGGCGCCATCGTGGTCGTTCTGCTCGGAATACTTACCCTTCATTCGGTGCTGGGCTCGCCGACCGGTGTCGCGACGCCGGCGGCCGTTCTGGCGACGCCGAGCGCACCGGTCGCCACGCCGAACA
>JAJPKB010000443.1 GCA_021323915.1 Chloroflexota bacterium
AACATCGTCCTGCTCCTGGTCTTCATCCTGATCCCGATCGTTTTCACGTTCGGCATGAGCTTCGCCAAGTGGCAGGGACTTGGCCTGCGGCCGCAGGCGTTCGTCGGCCTGCAGAATTACACCGATCTCGCCACCGACGACGTGTTTCTGACAGCCTTCCGCAACACCGTCCTTTACAGCATCGGCACGGTGGTGCCGATGCTGGCGCTCGGCCTCGGCGTCGCGATGATCCTGGACTCCCGGCTCCGGGGCCGGACGATCTTTCGCGTCGTGTCGTACCTTCCGGTCGTCATCTCCTGGGTTGCCGCGTCGGTGATCTGGCAGTTGATCTTTGTCAATCCGGGCGGGATCCTGAACGTCATCATCGGCTACGTCGGCATTCCTCCCCAGCTCTGGACGAACGATCCGGTCCTGGCGCTCCCGTCGATCATGTTTCTCACCTTCTGGAAGGGGTTGGGATTCTACGTCTTGATCTTCCTCGCCGGCCTGCAGACGATCCCGCCCTCGCTGTACGAGGCGGCGACGATCGACGGCGCCAGCCGCGGCCAGCTTTTTCGAATGGTGACCCTCCCGCTGCTTCGACCAACCACCCTCTTCGCGCTGGTGATCGGGATCATCGGCTCCTTCGAGATCTTCGTTCCGGTGCTGTTGATGACCGGAGGCGGGCCTGGCTACGCGTCGATGGTGCTGGTCATGGCGGTGTATCGGGCCGGGTTTCAGCTCTTCCAGATGGGATACGCGTCGGCCATCGCCGTCGTGCTGTTCTTGACGACCCTGGTCATCTCGCTGCTTCAGTTCAAATTCTTCGGTCAAGAGGTCCAGTACTGATGGCGACTCAGGAAGAGGCGGTCGGCACGGATCGGATTCAGCACACGCTGGTGGGACTCGGGGCGTCGCGGGCGAGCCGGGAGGCGGAGTCGTGGCGGGATCTGAGAATCGGTACCCAGGTACTGATGTACCTGGCGCTGGGAATCATGTCGATTTTGCTGCTCTTTCCCTTCGTCTGGATGGTCTCCACCGCGCTCCGGCCCTCCGGCTACGACTTCGACACCTCGCTGATTCCGCGCCCGCACGTCGCGTTCGAAAACTTCGTGCTGGCCTGGAATTATCCCGACACGATGTTCCCGCAGTACACGATCAACAGCGTGATCATCGCGGTCGTCGGCACGATCCTGGCGGTGACGCTCAACACCCTGTCGGGATTCGCGTTCTCGAAGTATCAGTTCTTCGGACGGGACGTCCTGTTTCTGATCGTGATCGCGACGATGATGATCCCCTTCCAGGTCATCATGATCCCGGTCTACGTGACGCTGGCGACCTTCGGTCTAGTCAACACGTACTGGGGGGTGATCCTTCCCAGCACCGCGAGCGCCTTCGGCATCTTCTTGATCCGGCAGTTCATGCAGAGCATTCCCAACGAGCTTCTCGACGCGGCCCGAATCGACGGGACGTCGGAGCTGGGCATCTTCGCCTGGATCGTCGTCCCGTTGTCGATGCCGGCGATCGCGGTGTTCGCGATCCTGCACTTCGTCTTTCTCTGGAACGATTACCTGATTCCCCTCCTCGTGATGAATCGCCAGGAGATGTATACTCTTCAACTCGGGATCAAGGGTTTCATGACCGAATACCAGGCGAAGTGGAACTTCTTGATGGCGATGACGCTCGTCTCGCTCATCCCGACCGTGGGGGTGTTCCTGTTCTTCCAGCAGTACTTCGTGCGGGGCATCGCGATGACCGGCATGAAAGGGTGACGCCCTCGCCGTCCCCGACGTGATGCCAGCCCGCGAAATCCAGCGGGTTTCGGTTGGGGCTGAGCTTTTCGAGGAGGATTCTGCCTTGGAGCGCATTCCGATCGCCATCGTCGGCTGCGGTGGGATGGGCCGGCGGCACCTGACCGGCGTCGCGGCCCTCTACCGCTCGGACTTTCGCAACGTCGACCTCGTCGCGGTCTGCGACATCAACGCCCAGAACGCGAGCGATCTGGCCGACGAAGCCGCCCAGCAGCTCGGTCAGCGTCCGCGGGTCTTCACCAGCTTGCCGGAGATGGTGCAGGCGATGCCGGAGATTCGGGGGGTGGACGTGCCCACCGACGTGGCGTCGCACCACCTGGTCGCCGGCGCCTGCCTCGACGCCGGGCTGAACGTTCAATGCGAGAAGCCCATGGCGCTCACCCTGCGCGGTTGCAACGCGATCCTCGAGGCGGCTCGGCGAAACGGAAAGATTCTCTCGGTCGCCGAGAACTTTCGGCGTGACCCGATCAACCGCCTTGCCCGCGCCCTGATCGCCGACGGCGCGATCGGCACGCCCCAGCTCATGGTCGAAACCTCGATCGGCGGCGCGAACCGGATGATTATCACCCCCTGGCGCCATCTCAAGCTGAAGGGAACCGTCGTCCTCGACGTCGGGGTGCACAACGCCGACATCATGCACTACTACCTCGGCGAGCCGGTGTCGATATTCGGCGAAGGTCGACTCTACGAGCCCCGACGGTTGAAGGGTGACGCCAGCGGACCCGGCGGCTTCTACCGCAAGTGGGCCGACAACGTGCCCGAGGTGATCGAGGCGACCGGCGAAGACGCGCTGTTCGGGTACGTTCGCTTCGCGAGCGGAGCAATCGGCCAGTGGATCCAGCACCACGCCGGTCACGGGCAGCCGCGGCACGCGCGCGTCGTCTACGGGAGCAAAGGGAGCCTTACCTGCCCGGGCGACCGCAACGGCCGACCGCTGAAGCTCCACCTGGACGGTGGCCAGGAGATCTCCGGCGAAGACATCCTGGCGCACGCGCCAAGCTACCGACTCAGTCCGCTGGCGGCCGAGCTCTTCGGCGGCGAGCGGGTGTGGACGTACGAGTTTCCCTTCCCGGAGACCGACGCGAAGATCCTGGCGCTGGAGTACTACGAGCTCGGCGAGTGCATCCGAACCGGGCAGTCACCCGAGGTGACCGGCGAGGTCGCGCGCCGCGACGTGGCGATGGTGTACGCGGCGCTGGAGTCCGGAAGGCTGGGACGGCCGGTCAGCATCGCCGAGGTCGAGGCGGTCGCGGTCGACGACTACCAGCGGGAGATCGACCAGCACCTGGGCCTGATCTCATGAACGTCCGGCCGGAGCAGAGAACGAGCATCCTCCCGTTTGTCTATCACCAATAAGTCCTAGCCAGATAGGAAATTCGGGCCATTGACCCGATGCCGTAGAATCTCGGCGGTAGCGCGTTGCAAGGGGCCTGGGCGGCTGGGCTCGCGGCCCCCAACGTCGGGATTTTCCTGGATCATCGCTGGAGCTGATTATCCTCGGCTGGTCGCGCCTCGCTTAACCCCGTTGTCCTGACTGATGTCCTGCCCACCCCGAGGTTGGAGGCGTATCCCTGGAAACACCGTCGCCGCGGTGGGCTGGTTCGATATCGGCGTCCAAAGAGCGCTCTTGGTCTCTAGCAGGCATTCGGATGATAGTGTGCGCGTAAGGAGGGCCCGTGCCAACCGTCGTTTCGTATCCTGGCGTCTACGTCGAGGAGTTGCCGAGCGGACAGCACACCGTGACCGGCGTCGCGACCTCCATCACTGCCTTCGTCGGCCGGGCCCGCTCCGGACCGACCGATGGTCCCCGAACGATCACCAGCTACGCGGACTTCGAGCGACTCTACGGGGGGCTGGCGTACGGCTACCCGATGAGCTACACGGTGCGAGACTTCTTCTTGAACGGCGGAAGCGAAGCGGTGATCGTCCGCCTCTTCGAGCCGCTCGCCTCGACCGGCGACGTCTCAGACCTGGTCCTCAGAGTGGTCCAGGCCGCTGTGACGACGGAAGCTGACGCGACCAAGTCGAGTCAGGACGTGGCCGACGCGGCCAAGGCTGCCCTGGGCACTTTGCCGCCCAACCCCGACGACGCGACAAAGAAGAAGTACGACGCGGCGAACAGCGTTTACACCGCCATGAGCGACGCGCTGACCAGGCAGCCGACGATCGATCCCCAGGCCCTCACCACGATCGCGATTCAGGCCGCCGGACCGTACGTTCCGTCGGCGACGTTGACCACGGCCCGGATCGATTTCTTCCCGGCCGCCGTCGCCGGGCGGCAGCAGACGCTTCAGACCGCCGCGCAAAAGGTCCTGGCCGATGTCCAGAAGGCGACCTCGCTGAGCGATGCGACCGGCGCCGCGACGAAGAGCCTGCAGGGGCTGACCACGCCGGCTTATCCTCCGACCTCCGCGGACGGCGTGGGCGCGCTGGCGACGTACTACGGAACCCTGGCGGTCGCGAACGCGGTGCAGCGCGCGGCGAAGGCCCCCGCCGCGACGGTTGATCAGGTCAAGGCCGCGGCGCAGGCCTCGGTGAATTACGGCACCGCCAAATTGAACTTCCTGGTCGGGCCCAGCGTCGTGGCGCCTTACTCGCTCCTCTCGCTCGTCGCCGCGAACGAGGGCTCCTGGGCGAACGGCCTGACCGTCACCGTTGATCAGGCAGGCATCACCGATCAGGTCGCGGCGAGGTTTCAGCGCTACGGACTGACGAAAGCGGACCTGTTCAATCTGCAGGCGCAGTATCCGTCTCCCACGGGACGGACGACGATCGAGCGGTTCCCGAACGTGTCGGTGACCGGCGCCAACGCGCCGAACCGGATCGATCGCGTGCTCCAGAGCCAGTCCACCCTGATTCGGGTCGCGTCGAACTCCGATGGCACGCCGATCCTTCCCTCGTCTCCGCCGACGAGCGTCGCGAGCGCGTCGGTCTCGCCGGCCGTCGACAGCGCGCCGCTGACGCCGACCACCTACACCGGCGACGAGGACGCGAAGACCGGAATCTACCAGCTCAAGAAGGTCGACCTCTTCAACCTGCTGTGCATCCCGCCGGATGGCGGCGGCACGACCGATACCGATCTGTCGGTCTACGGCGAGGCAGCCAAGCTGTGCGCCGACCGACGGGCCATCCTGATCGTCGATCCGCCCACCGCCTGGAGCGACAAGGCGCGCACCGGCCAGATCCCCGACATCCAGCCGACCGATCTCGAGATCAACGGGGACCTGGGTCGGAACGCGGCGGTGTACTTCCCCCGGGTGATGAAGGCCGATCTCGAGATGAACAACCAGGAAGCGGTGTTCCCGGCCTGCGGGATCATCGCCGGGGTGATCGCCGCCACCGATACCCAGCGCGGGGTGTGGAAAGCGCCGGCCGGCGTCGACGCCGGATTGAACGGCATCACTCGGCTGGAGCTGGGCCTCACCGACCAGGAGAACGGCCTGCTCAATCCGCTGGGGATCAACTGCCTGCGCACGTTCCCGGTGATCGGTCCGGTAATCTGGGGGGCACGGACCCTCCGCGGTGCCGACCAGCTATCGGACGACTACAAGTACCTGTCGGTCAGGCGGCTGACCCTCTACATCGAAGAAAGCCTGTACCGCAACACCCAGTGGGCGGTGTTCGAGCCGAACGACGAGGCGTTGTGGGGATCGCTCCGAGTGAGCATCGGAACCTTCATGGCCGATCTGATGCGCCAGGGCGCATTCTACAGCTATACGGTCGTGTGCGACAAGACGACCACGACCCAGTACGACATCGATCGCGGAATCGTCAACGTTCTCGTCGCCTTCGCTCCGGTCAAGCCGGCGGAGTTTGTCGTCCTGATGATCCAGCAACAAGCCGGACAGTCACCGTCCTAAGGAGGTAGTGTCGTGCCAGCCCCCCAGTTCAAAGTCAACACGTATCGGTACGATCCTTACAAGAACTTCCGCTTCCGGGTCAAGTGGAAGCCGACCGTCGGCGGTGGGGGATTCGAGTACGTCGCCGGGGTCAGCAAGGTGAGCGGCCTGAGCCGGGTGACCGAGGTCGTGCGCCATCGCTCCGGCAGCGATCCCAGCACGATTCGCGTCTCGCCGGGACAAACCGAGTACCAGCCGATCACCCTGGAGCGCGGAGTCACCCATGACGTGCAGTTCGAACAGTGGGCCAACAAGATCTGGGATTACACCAACTCGCTGCAGTCCGAGGACAACGCGACCCAGCTCGTCTCATTGGCCGACTTCCGAAAGGACCTGGTCATCGAGCTGCACAACGAGGCCGGTCAGCTGGTGATCGCCTACAACGTCTACCGCTGCTGGGTTTCGGAGTACCAGGCCCTGCCGGAGCTGGACGGCATGGGCAACGCGACCGCGATTCAGATGATCAAGCTGGAAAACGAGGGCTGGGAGCGGGATTATAGCGTGACCGAGCCGACCGAGCCCAGCTTCACCCTTCCGGCTAGCTAGGCTTCGTCGTGCGCCCGTTATCGGCGTATGACCTGTTGCGCGTCTGGGAGCTGGGACAGAATCGACCGACCTGGAAGCGCGCGCTGTTGCTGCTGGCCCCGGCCTTCCCGGACGCGACCCACCGCGAGCTCGCCAGCCTCAGCATCGCCCGGCGCAACGCGCGCCTGTTCGCGCTCCGCGAGCGCACGCTGGGTTCGACGCTCAACGCGGTCGCCCGCTGTCCGGGCTGCTCGCTGCCGATCGAGTTCAGCGTGGGCGTGCGCGACCTCTGCGACCTCGAGCCAGGAGAGCCGGCCGACGGGTATTATCGGCTGGTCGTCGAGGGAATCGAGGTGCATTTCCGCGCGCCGACCAGTGTCGACCTGGCCGCGGTGGCCGACAGCGCGAGTCTCGCCGACGCGCGCCGGCGACTCGTCGCTCGCTGCATCCGGCGGGCGCGCCGCGACGGCGTTGTGTTGCCAATCGCGGATCTTCCCGACCCGGTCGTCGGGGCGGTCGGCGATTATCTCGCGACGAGCGAGCCGGCGGCCGACGTTCGGCTTCAGCTGGATTGCCCGGCCTGCGGTCGCTCCTGGACCGAGCGATTCGACATCGCGGCGTTCTTCTGGGGCGAGCTCGCGGCTCAGGTTCAGCGAATCGTGCGCGAGGTGGACCTGCTGGCCCGTGCCTACGGTTGGCGGGAAACCGAGATCCTGGCGATGAGCGCCTTTCGCCGACAAGCTTACCTCGACCTGGTGAACGGATGACTGACTTCTTCACCGACCTGGCCGCGCAGGCGCTCGACCTTCCATCTTCGATCCACCCAATGGTGGCGCCGCTCTTCTCGCCGGTTCCCGACCTGATGCCGGGCGAAGCGGAGGGACTCGCGGCGGATCAAACCTGGCGCGGGCTGGCCGGGCCGGAGGCGACGCTGGACGCCGACCCGCTGGACTCGTCTCTCGGCGACGCCGATGCCCCGGAGAACCCCGACAGCGGCGAGGAAGAAGGGTCGCACGACGGGCGGCCAATCAGCCGCGCGGCGCCGCGCCCGCGCCGGCCACGTCGCGGTCCGGAACCGTCCGGACCCTCACCCCAATCCTCTCCCTCTGGGGGAGGGAAACCGGAAGGCGCTCGCCAGCTCAGCGCCATCGCTCATCGCTCGGGTGGTCGGCGCCGGTTGCTTCCTTCGCCGAATGCTGCCACGGCGGCCCCGGCCGAGCCGCCCACGGTTGAGCCACCCTCCGCCGAGTCCAATCGACCGGCCGTTCCGGATCGGCGAGCCGAGGAGTCACTTACCCGACAACCGAACGTATCTCCGATTCCCCGGGAAGCGCGCTCGACCGAGACGGCAAACCACGCCCCCGAAGGGCTGCCGCTCGACGCTTCAGGTGGGTCGATGGGGGGCCTGGCCGATCGCTCGGTCGATGATCTCGCGCCGGGCCAGGCGACCAACGACGGGTCGAGGGATGAGGTCGAACGCTTCCGACGGCCACCGAGCGGCAGCGCGAAACGAGGGGCCGGGCGGGTGGACGAAGGGGTGCCCCCGGACGATCGGCGAGATCCCGCGGCGAGATCAGCCGACGACCAACCATCGATCCCGGCTCGCGCGTCCCGGCCGGACCATCGGCGTGCCGACGAAGCGGTAGCGCCGCCGTCGGACGGACTGACCACCGCTGGCAAGCCGCCAGCGCGGCACACCGATGCGACGGATGGTCCGGGGTCGGCCGGGTCGAGCGTGGCGAGCTCCGGCCGGCGTGCCGATGGCGCGTTGCGATCCGCGGAGCCGGGTCTCTTCGATCCGGGCGAGCCAGAGGCGCCACGAATGGTCTTGGAAGAGTCTGGCTCCCGCGCTCGTCCGCCGGCACCGGTGGGAAACGAGCCGTCTGGCTGGAAGCCGACCGAGTCGGGCTCCGAACGCGAGGAAGGACGATCGGTGTCGGGCCGCGACCGGAAAAGGCTATCGCGCCGCTCGTCTCGGATCGGCCGAGCCTACCCGACCGCCGATCGCGCTCTCCCCACTTCGTTCCCGGGCGGACGAAGACGAACCCAGGGTACCGGTCGGTCGAGGGACGGAGACGATAGATCGCTCCCCGCGGAGCCGATCGGCGAGGTCGCCTCGCCACGAGGCTCGACCCCGGACCGAGGGAAGACCGCCGAGCCCAGCCGGTGGCCGGGCTCGGCCAATCCGCGCCCGGCGGGCATCACGAACGGCACACCGGCGGGTGGGGATCGAACTGCCCGGCCAACCGGCGCTCGGTTCTCTCTCCCTCTGGGAGAGAACGAGGGTGAGGGGCCGGGCCAGCCGAAAGCCGCGACTACCGGACGATCCCCTCTTCTACCCTCCGACCACCAACCCCCTCCTGGACCCTCTGACCCCTTTTTGCCGGGAGAACCTTCCGGTCACCAGGGGGAACCTTCTTTCCCCGGAGGCAGAGGCAGAAGGAGACCCGGCAGCCAGGGCGATCACCCGCGAGATCAATCGGCGATTCGGTTTGGCCGGGAGAACGATCGAGACCGCGAAGCGGGATCGCTTCCCGCCGCGAGAGCCGCTCGGCGAGGGCCGCCTGGCGAGATCTCCCGAACCGGGAAGCGGAGCGACGACGGCACGTTCCCGGCGGTGCCCAGCGCGCCCTCCGCTCCCACCCATCCGCTCGAAGCTGGACAGCCGCGTGGGCTACCCGCCGAATCGCCGAATCTCCCGGTTGGGCCAGCGAAGCCCGATTCAGCCGAGCATCCACCCGCTTCTCCTCGGACCGCGCCGGGTCGCGTCGGACCACCGCGTTTTGGCGCCGTCAACGGGGAATCCGGGGACGCCGAGTCGAGGCGTGGCCGGCTGGGCCGGCGTTCGAGGCGGCCGGCGAACGTCGCGAGTTCGGCCAGCGAGGGGGATCGACCGCCGAGCGTCCGGTTCCCTCGCCCTCTGGGAAAAGGCGAGGGTGAAGGAAACCCGGCGCCGGACCCCTTGGCTTCCGCGACCGCCGGACCCTCACCCCAATCCTCTCCCTCTGGGAGAGGAAGGCGTATCGACGCCGCCCGGTTTACGCGCCCTGGTCGAAGGCCGACCGCGTTGGCGGTGTCGTCCTCGGACGACACCGCCAAGAGCGACGGCGCGCTGACTCCAAGCGCGCGGTATCGGCGATCGGTCGGACGCGACGGGATCGGTGCCCGTGGTCCGGTCGGAGAGGATCGTTCGGCGCACCGCGCGCCGACGGATTCGCCGAGGCATCGACGAGCCGTCCCGCGAGCGGCACTTCCGGATGAGCCCACCGGCCGGAGCGAGGATTCGCCGACCCCTCGCCGATCAAACGGAGGGCTGGTCCGACGGCGGGCTCGATCAGAGGGCGACGGGTCGTCGTCTTCCGAAGAGTTTCCGCCAGGACGCCACGCCGGGGCACAACCCGGGAGCAGCCCACCTCGCCCTGAATTCCGCTCCGGCGAGGAGGGCGGATCGGGGACGCCGCGCCGGCGGCGTGGGTCATCTGCCACCGAGGCCGGCGGTTCGGACGATCCCGAGGTCGGTACGTGGGCATCGGTGACCGGCGAAGAGCAGCCGTCCGGTAAACCCGTAGCGCGGGGGACAAGCCCCCGCGCTACGCGGCGTCAGGCCGCTCGGTCGCCCAATCGGAACGTCTCTCGTGGAGATCTGAATAGGTATGGCAGGAAGGCCCCGGCTTCGAATCAGGCGCCGACCCGGCCTCAACCTGGCCGCCGCGGCGCACACTCCCCTCTACCCTTTGATCCCCTTATCCAGGGGGAAC
>JAJPKB010000231.1 GCA_021323915.1 Chloroflexota bacterium
AGGAGCTTCGCCGCCTTGGATCCGGCGATCAACGCGTCCGCGTCGACGTCGGTCAGCGGGTGCAGGCGGAATCCGACGTCGCCGATCACCTCGGCCGACACTCCGCCCATGCCGAAGGCGATCAGCGGCCCGAAGGTCGGGTCGCTGACGACCCCGACCAGACACTCGGTCCCGCCGGAGATCATCGGCTGGACGATGACCCCGCTCATCTCATCGGCGAGTCCGCGCTCCGCCAGCCCTGCCCGGATCGATTCGTAGGCGGCGGACGCGTCTTCGGGGGACCGCACGCCCAGCCGAACCCCTCCGACGTCCGACTTGTGGGTGATCGTATCCGAAGCCAGCTTCAGGGCAACCGGACCGCCGATTCGGCGGACCGCTTCCGCCGCCTCGGCCGGCGAGCGAGTCAGCACGCTCTCAGGCAGGCCGATTCCGTAGGCCCGAAGCAGTCCCTCCACTTCGTTCGGTCGGAGCCATGGGCGGTCTTCGCGCTCCAACGCGCGGTCGACGATGGCTCGCGCTGCCTCGGGGTCGACGTCGTCGAAGGTCGGGGTCTGACCGACCGGCCGACGGAGCCACTCCGCGCGCCGCGCCGCGTGGCCGAGCGCCCGCGCGGCGGATTCCGGGAAGGTGTAGGAGGGAATCGCCGCGGCGCCCCGCAGCACCTCGGGCACCCCCTGGGTGCCGACGAAACAGGTGATCACCGGCTTCGTCGGCGCGGGATCGCAGGCGGCGACCAGCGCGGCGGCGACGTCGTCGGCGTTCGTCACCAGCGGCGGGATAAAGAGGACGATCGCCGCGTCGATTCCCGGATCGTCCAGCACGATCCGGAGCGCATGACCGTAGCTCTCCGGCGAGCCCGAGGCGAGCATGTCGACCGGATTCGCCACCGATGCCTCGGCCGGCAGGATCGCCCGCAGCTTTTCTCGCGTCGCATCGCTCAGCACGGGCAGCGCCAGTCCGTTCGCCTCGCAGGCGTCGGCGCAAAGAATGCCCAGACCACCGGCGTTGGTGATCACGCCAACGCGGTTGCCGGCCGGCAGTGGCTGATTGGCCAGCAGGGTCGCGACGTCGAACAGCTCCTCCAGAGTATCGCAGCGGATCACCCCGGCCTGGCGAAACAGCGCCTCGACCGCGGTATCCGATCCGGCGAGCGCGGCGGTGTGCGACGCCGCGGCCCGCTGGCCGGATGGCATTCGACCACCCTTGACCGCCACGATCGGCTTGCGGGTTCCGACCCGACGTGCGACCCGGGCGAACCGCCGGGGGTTTCCGAACGACTCGAGGTACAGCACGATGACCTTCGTCCCGGGGTCGTCCTCCCATCGTTCCAGCAGATCGTTGGACGAGAGGTCGGCCTTGTTGCCCATCGACACGAACGACGAGATTCCCAGTCCGATCTGGCGGGCGTGCTGGAGAATGGCGATGCCGAGGGCGCCCGACTGCGACGCCACCGCGACCGGGCCGGGCGAGGGAAGGCTTGGCGTGAACGTCGCGTTCATCGGGCCGTTCGGACCGTTCACCAGGATGCCCATGCAGTTGGGACCGATCAGTCGAGCGCCGCGCCGGCGGCAGAGATCGAGTAATTCGTCCTGAAGGGCCCGTCCCGCCGCTCCGACCTCGGCGAATCCGGCCGAGATGACCACCAGGCCGCGCACGCCGGCCGCGAGGCAATCCCGTGCCGCGTCGAGGACCATCGCGGCCGGCACGACGATGATCGCCAGGTCAACCGAATCCGGTATCGCCGACACCGTCGGATAGGCGCGCACCGAGGCGACCGCTCGCGCGTTCGGGTTGACCGGATAGACCGGGCCGGCGAAGCCGCCGGCGAGCAAATTGTGAAAGATCTGGTAGCCGATCGATCCGGGATGCCGCGAGGCTCCAACCACCGCGACTGAAGCCGGTTGAAAGACCGGCCCGAGCGAGGCGCTCGCCGCGACGTGACGTCGGGCATCGGCGCTCGCCACGTACGCGGCGTCTTCGCGCAGCGTCACGTCGCACTCGATCTCGCCGTGTTCGAAGCGCCGGGTGACAGCAAAGCCGAGCCCTTGCAGCAGCGCGAGCATCCGCGTGTTCGACGCCAGCACCAGGGCCATGAAGCGCTTGATCCCCTCGGCCCGCGCGTCGGTGGAAAGCCGCTCGAAGAGAGCCGTTCCGATCCCTCGCCCTTGCTCGGCGTCGTCGACGGCGATCGCCATCTCCGCGCGTTCCGGATCCCGCAGCCGCACGTACGACGCCACCGCCACGATCCGACCGCCGCTCTCCGCCACCAGGGCGTGTCCGCTGATCGCGTGGCTCACGGCGTCGTCGCTCACGCTCGCCCCGCCGGAGTGGAACCGCATCGCGCGACTTTCCGGCGTCAGTCGGGCGAAGAAGGCGCAGACGGCCGCTCGATCCTCGTCGCGCAAGGAACGGATCAGCACCTGCCCGCCGTCACGCAGGAGCGCGAAGTCACGCTCGACGAGAGTCATTCTCATCTTCTTTACGCCGCCCGCGCCCCTGGCTTTGGAGGTGCGCCCGGACTCGCCCGATGTGCTACTTCTCGCGGTTCTGACTGGCTTAGTTCCTCGTCCCGAACGACTCGGTGCATCAGGTAGACGAGGCCGGCTCCGCCGAGCATCCAGAGGGTGCCCCAGATGACCAGAACGATGTCGTAGTTGCTCACCTGTCGTGCCTCCAAGACCACGTCCTTTGACCGGTCGTGGTCGCGTTCGGTACGCGGGCGCGGAAACCCTTGCGCCGCGTGAGTTCACTCTAGCCTGGGCCGACTGAACGCGAACTGAAAGCCTTCGGAGCGGGCCTGAAAATCTCCTGAACGCCCCGTGGCGCGAAAGATGCCGACCGGCGGCGCCCTGTCAGGAGTTTTTCAGGACCGGGGCGCCAGCGTTCAACTGGCGTTCAGGATCCGTGCGTAGAGTGTGGTCAGGAGGCAGTCATGTCCAATTCCACCACTCCCTACCTGGATCGATTGGACCTCACGAAGCTGTCGCCGGACCGCCGCGCGGGCGAGATCAGTCGGGCGGTCCGATCCTTGTCGCCGGGTGAGGATCTGTGGATCTCCGGACGGGGCGATCCTCACCGGTACGAGCACTTCCTCGCGAAGCGATTCCCCAGCGGCGTCGACTGGCATTGCGATGCGATCGTCGATGGGTCCTGGACCGCTCGGGTGACCAGAAGCTGACGCGAGCGGTCCGGTCGGCGGATCAGTCAGCTCGCCTTTTCGCCTTCGCCGCGGGCGGCGTTATCCGTCGCTTTCCCGCCGTTCAGGTGTCGATCGGCATCGTCCGGGGGCGTGGCCGAGGTCGCTCGGAGCGCCTCGGCCATCGCGGCCAGGCGCGCCTCGATCCGTCCATTGATCGAATCCGCTGGGTAACGGCCGTCCGGCCCGGG
>JAJPKB010000117.1 GCA_021323915.1 Chloroflexota bacterium
GTTCGTCCAACTGGCGTGCTTGAACGATCCCTTGTTTGATCCAATGGTAAAGGCTTGACTTGGGAATGTCCAGAATCCGAGACAATTCGGCGGGCCACCACTCGTCGGTACCAAGTACCGATCGAGATCGGATGCGTGGCCGCAGCGCCGTCACTCCCAACTCGTGTTGCAAGGCTCGGATCGTCTGAGCCGAGAAGTGCACACCCGCGTGGGCCGGATGAACCCCCTCGGCGTCGAGCTGATCGGCGATGGCCGTTGCGGCCCATCCTTCTTGGGTCAGTTGGCGGACACGTGCGCAAATCTGAGGATAGGAACTTAGATCGCTCAGATTCCGCACCGGACGCACGATCGTGCTTTCGGTGTGTCCCCCGCCCACCCAGTCGATACGCACCCGAACCTGCTCGCTCGTCCCCTGAGCGTCGACCACCACCCGCTCGACGACCTGGCGCACGATCTCCTTGCGATCTTCCGCTGTCGTCGTGGAAGCCTGCCAGAGCGCGGGGATATCCGCTGCGAGCCGACGAATCGCCTCGCGCTCATCGGCGGTGAGAACCCGCGGTTGCTCGCGCACGAACCGATGATAGTCCTCGTCGAGCTTCTGCTGGGCAGCGAGCTTCTCCTCCCATGCCCGCTCTAACGTCCGTGCCACGAGCCGATTCTCCGGCTCGACGGCCTGGTACTGCCGTTCCGCTCGCCCCACCTCGTAGGCAGCCCGTTCGCGCCGCTGCTGCCAGAGCCGATCCAAATCGGCGCGTTCCTGCTCCAATCGCTCGGTCGCCGCCAACGACAATTCCAAAGACGATGGCTCAAGCGCAGCCAACACCTGCTGGCGCACGAAGCGGTCTAAGCAGGCGCCCGGAACATGCTGACAGCGCGGCCCGCCGTAGTGGTTGGTGCGGCTCACACATTCGTAGACGAAGGATGCCCCGCTCCCATGATCGTAGTGGACACCCAGGCGACAGTGACACCGCGCGCACACGACCAAGCCTGCGAGGAGGGCGGATCCTGACCGGACTGCTCCCTTCGCTTCGGCCCGGGCCCGGTTCGCCGCTAAGCGCTCCAGGTTGTCTTCGTACTCTTCCCAGGTCAGGTAGGCCGGGCAACAATCCCGGACCAAGGCGTGCCAGGCGTTACGTTCCATGACGACACGGCCGCTGCGTCGATGGGCGGAGTTCTTGCGGCGGGGATCTCCTTGACGCCGCCCGTAGGCATAGGTTCCCGTGTAGAGCGGATGCTTCAGGATGTTTTGCAAGGTCGCTCGATTCGGGCGGCGCCACACCAAATTGCCCTTGCCCGGGCCTTCGCGGATCCGGACCCAATCTGAATGGCGTTGCGGACGAGGTAGCGCAACAGTCCGCCCAGCGTGCCGATCTCCTCAAACTTCCGAAAGATCAGCCGCACGATCGCCTGGACTTGTTCGTCGGGATCGAAACAAATCTGCCCATCCGGATCCCAGACGTAGCCGACCGGGAGGGCAAACTTCAACTCGCCACGGCGCGCCTTGCTCAACCGTCCTTCGTTCATCCGTTGCTTGAGAATGTGCAACTCGGCTTCGCTCATCGTTCCTTTTAACCCCCGAACAAACTGCGCCGTTTGTTGCATTTCGCGGAGCTGCGGTTACGGTTGTCGCCGAGACCAGCTCGCAGTGCGGTGAGACCGGGCGGGTTGGTCGAGTCTTCTGGCGCGAGAACGTCCCCTGGATTTTGATGCGGTGCACCCGCGGTATGATGCTCTCCATCCCGTGGAGCGCGACGAATCTGCCTCTCCCCGTCGCCACCGATGGCAATCAGCCGGACGGAAATGAGGTCGCTCTGCTCTCCCCCGACGCCCTGGTGGCCCTCGCCCGGTTCGTCCGGGATCGACGATCGTCTCCCTCCACGGTGGTAGCCCCGCTGCGGAGGATCTGATGCTCGAGGACATCCTCGCCGACCTGGTGATGCGCGCCCTTTCCGCGCCCGGACCTGGAGTGGCCACGCGGACGACGCTGGCGGGTTCACGCGCCCGACCACCCAAGGATCCTCGCGCGAGCGGCAAGCCATGCATTCGGCCCAACGATCGCTCACCGCCGAGCCCAGCGGTCGCACGATTGTCGTCGAACGAGGTTGGGTTGTGTCCCGTCGCGGTCGTGACGCTGCTGAGCGAGTTAGGGGCGCGTCAGCTTGGCCGCGATCAGCAAGGAGAGATAAGCGATGAATGCCTTGCTCCCGTCCAAGATTCAGCCCGCTCATCGGGAGCGTCTGGCCTGTGTCTACGTGCGCCAATCGACGGCCCTCCAGGTCCGCCAGCATCACGAGAGCACCGAGCGTCAGTATCACCTCCAGGAGCGGGCGGTGACGTTAGGCTGGCCGGCAACCGCCGTCGAGGTCATCGACGAGGATCAAGGCCGCTCGGGCCAGAGTGCCCTCCATCGGACCGGCTTCCAGCGGCTGGTCTCCCAGGTGAGCCTGGGTCAGGTCGGGATTGTCTTGATGCTCGAGGCCTCCCGTCTGGCCCGCAACAACAGCGACTGGTACCATCTGATCGAGATCTGCGAGGTGCGCCGCACCTTGATCGCCGACGAGCAGGCGGTCTATGATCCGCGCGAGCCCAACGACCGGCTCCTGCTCGGGGTGAAGGGGACGTTGTCGGAAGCAGAAACGTTCACGCTCCGGACCCGCCTCTACGAAGGCCGCTGGAACAAGGCCCGCAAGGGCTTGCTCCGCTTCCCCTTGCCAATCGGCTACGTCCGCGGGGCCGACGACACCTGGGAGCTCGACCCCAATCTCCAGGTCCGCGAGCGGCTGAGCTACGTGTTCGCGGCGTTTCGCCGTCACGGGGTGGCCCGTGCGGTGGCGCAGGAGTTGAGGGAGCAGCAGCTAGACTTGCCGGCCTACGTGGTCGGGAAGGAGAACTACGGTGCCCTGGTCTGGAAGACGCCCACGGTCAGCGCCGTGATGCGGATCCTCACGAACCCCGGCTACGCGGGCGCCTACGTCTATGGACGCTGGGACTATGCGGGCGAGCGCCAGTCGGCGAAAACCGGCAAGACCTTA
>JAJPKB010000089.1 GCA_021323915.1 Chloroflexota bacterium
CCCCTCCCAAAGGCTTCCACCGTGCACTTCCCCGCGGCATTCGCTACCACACGCGGATGTCAGCTCCAAAAGCCAGCCAGGCATGCGCGAGCCGATACGACGTGCGACCGTTGTAACCCCGGTGCGTATCAACCGGTGGGAATCCAACTCTCTCATTCGGGAGGTTTCGATGAGTTTGCGACGACTAAGCGTTGGGGTACTCGTTGGTATGCTCCTCACGTCGGGCATCGTGGGGACGGCCGTGGCGGCGACAAGCCCGAATGGCCCAGGTCAGCCGGGAGCGCCGAACACTACGTGCCAACAGTACACCACGACGCCCGGCGGCTCGGGCTCCGCCGCGGGCGCTCCGTTTAACGCAAACGGGACAGCCGGGGTTCACTACGCCGGTAACCCGGGGACGCCGTCGCTGGCCAATGGCAATCCAGATCATGCCATCTCGCAATACGACATTGCCTGCTTCCAGCAAACGACCAAATAGTGATCGCATCGACCGCAGATCGCGTTGTAACCCGGGGTGTTGTCGAGCGGTAACCCTCCTTCAGCGGAGAACGAGGTTGGCTCCAGGTTAGTCTTAGCTGCCTCGTGCGGCCCCGGATCCAACCTCGGTCCGACCGCGTTTGGACTCACGCTTCGCGCATCGGTCACGAAGAGAACTGGTTCGTCTCGCGGCGTCCCCGCCCTAGAGCAAAATCAGGGCATTGATTCGGCATTGGGGGCCGACCCGCCCCGGAGAGAGGAAATTTGGGGGACACTCCCAAACCCCCGCTCTGACGAGGCCCTAAGTGAACGACGATCGCAGGTGTGGAATCGCCTTGTCGTCGCCGATCAGTCATCGACGTTGGCCATCGTCATGCCGCTTGCGGGGCGAAGCGCTACTTGAACATGCTTGCCTTGGTGACGTGCTCTCCAAAGAAAGTCCGGATCATTACCCCAGTCGGGCCATCCTCAGAATCAACCGGAAGGCAAAGTAGCCGAGGGCGATTCCGCAGACGAGGTTGATCGCGCGAAAGAAGACCGCGCGAAAGAGGCGACGGTCCCGGGCGACGAGTCCCGAGAAGGCGAAGCAAAAGAATAGACAAGCGGTCGGAAATTCGCCGTAGAACTCGGCGATGTCGACCGTCCGTGTTCGGGAAACCCTGCGCCGTCGAGGGATGCACCGGAGCGTTTGTGGGTTACGTTGGCCTCATAGAAATTCGACATGCTCGAACATGTCGTCGGGTTCCAGCGCCTCACGAATCAAAAGCAAGCCCTGGATGACCGCACCGATCGACGCACGTTGGGAAGCGTAGACAATTCCCCAGTGGGAGCGCCCGACCGCGTGCAGGCGCAGAAAGTCTGCATCCTGGGTGACGATGGTCCGACGTTCCCGCAATGCAAAGGCCAAATGTTCATCGTCGCTGGCCCCGCGCAACTCTGCTTCCTGCGCGGTCAGGACATCCACCCCGCGACGGCGCAGGCCCTCGGCGACAGCCCGGGGAACGTGTTCGTCCAGATAAAAGGTAACCTGCTCAGCCGCGATGCGGGATCTTCAGCTTGGAAGGGATTCTCTGTCGGAGCCCGCGGATAAACTCCTCGTCGGCGCGAATCGCCGCGTCAATTGCCTCTCGGTGGTCATAGTAGTAAGCGAGAGCGGCGTACACCTCCGCCAGCGAAAGCCCGTATTCGGTCGTGATTTCATCCGCGCTCAAGCCAAAGCGCTCATGCCAGATCACGATATTCTGGACGGTGATCCGATGCCCGGCGATCCGGGGCTTCCCTCCAGCAACGTCGGGGGTTACGACAATATGTTCATCTCTTGCATCCACGCTGTCCTCCCACGCGCCCCGGCCCGGATTCGTCGAACGCGGCGCGCCAGGTCGCGACGCCGCCGTGCTCGATCCATCAGTTAAGAATAGTACCCTCTCGCCAACCGCGGCCGCAATCTAATCCTGCTTGGATACGTGGCGGAGTGCTCCTGCCCGTCGGCGACGAGCTTCAATAGCGGGAGCATGATGGTTTCGTAACCTGGGTCAGGCAAGGTGAATCTCCTCTCGGGAATGGCTGCCTCGAAGAAAGACTCCTAATCTAATCGTTCCGTTAGCTCGCTGAGCTGGTATTCGCCGATCCATTTGACGAAAGGCAGCTTCTTGTCGAGTGTGTTGAGGAGGCGCTGATCGTCAGTCCAGAGGTCACAGGCGAGGATCTCGGCAAGCGCCACGTAGTGGGCGTCGTAGACCGCCGGTAATTGGTAGGTGTGCGCGATTTCAAAAGCGCGTTCGTACAGCTGAGCCGGAATCACGAGGCGCACCGAAGACTGGAAAAACTGAGTAAGCAGTTCGTTTCCCTCGGCGTAGCTGAGAAGGCCCGGTGCGACGCGACGGCGCAGGATGTTCACGACCTCAACGGGAAAGTGAGGTGGCACGGCGATCGTCGTCCCTGACCGATAACTCACTTCGTAGAGGCGGAGAGCTTCGTCACGGTGCTCTTCGGGGAGCGCCCACTTGGCAGCAACGCTCGCGTCCACGCACAGGCAGACGCTCATAGATCGGCGTCGCGCTCGTCTCGAAGCTCACGCAAGTCGTCGCTCGAAGGGGGGAACAAGACTCCTCCACGACGAGCCAAAAGCCGATCTTGCAGAGCACGGGCACCTTCGACCACCGTCAGCTGATCTGCCGCCTCTGTGGAAGACATCGGCAGGGACTGGACGGGTTCCCGCTGGTCGATCGTCCCCCCTTTCTTGGTGGCGACCGGGGCAAGCAGGCGTTCCAGATCGTTCTGTTTGATCAGCACCCGGCGATGACCGAATCGATAGGCCGGAAGATCACCCTGACTGATCCAGCGCCAGAGCGTGGACCTGCTGACTCGCAGAAGCTCGGCTGCCTGGGCGACCGACACGTAGCGTTCCTCGATCAAACGCATCATTCCCCCCACCCTCACCGTTAGCGAAGTGTGGTCTTATAGCGACCGATAGCACAGTTCAGATCTCATTCCTGCGAATGGGCAAGAAGGGAAACGCGAAAGTTAGGGTCAATTGCCACTTGGCGTACGTCACAAGGTGTCTTAGGCGGTGGGAGAACACCTGCCGCTCCGCGATGAGATCGGATTACGTTTCCTCGAAGTAATCTGAGTCAATGCGCTTCATTTCGTAGACGTAAGCGGTGGAGACCCCCACGTTGTATCGGATCATCAGGTTTGCCATCTGCTTTCCGTCGATGAGCACGACCTTCGTGGCGACGCTGTCGGCGTAGGACTTGGCGTCCGGCGTGGACTCAGAGGTCGTGATGAAAACGCCCTTCCTCGCGTTCTGGCCGTGGAGCGCCCCACGAATTTTTGGAGGTCGGGCCGTCCTACCTTGCCCGTCCAGCGCTTCGCCTGAACGTAGATGAAGTCAAGCCCGAGAGGGTCTTCCTTGATCGTGCCATCGATGCCCTCATCACCGCTCTTCCCCAACACCTGCGCGGCATCCTGCTCGGATCCGCCGTACCCCATCTTGACGAGCAGATCAACAACGAGCTTCTCGAAGAATGACGGAGAGCATGCTATGATCCGTTCCGCAAGCTCCTTCGCAGGGCTCCGTTCCTGAATCGGAGTTGCACACCGCGGGATCCCTCGTCACCTCGATGGTTCACGGCGAAGGCAGCCGCGTGAGTTTCGGCAAAGCTGTCTTGTGGGAAACGCACGTAACCTTGGCACGGGAACAACGTTCCGTCTGGTCAAGCCGGCGGCCGGAATCGGGACGACAGCACATCGCCTTACTAGCCACTCACAGGTTGGTGTCGGGAGAGGCACATGGACAGGTCTCCGTTTTCGCGCCTTTCGTGGCTTTTCGCGTCGTTCGTGGTCCAAACGCCTCTCGCGATGTCAAACCGGATCGGGGTTAGATCCCTCGTTCCCCTCGCCAGCGCCGAATCCACCCGGCGTGCATCGCCTCGTGCCCGCTGCGGAGGCCTGCTTCGCCGTAGAGCGCCGGGTCCAGCCCGCGCGGGGTCGCGGCCGCGATCGCGTCGATCAGCCGTTGGCGCGAGGTCGCGAATTCCCACCTCACCTGGTCGAGCGAAAGGTCTCGCCGCAGCGAATAGCCGAGCGTGTTGAAGGCCGCATCCTGCTCGCCGGTCATCCGCCAGGCCGAGCCGTGACCGGCCGAGATGCGCGCCACCTCGCTGGCTCGGATATCATCCCAGAGCGCGAGGTGCGCGAGGTGATCCTTGACCGACCAGCTGTCGATCGAGGGCTCGATCATCAGCTCGTCACTTAGGCCGTGAATGGCGCAGAGCAAGTCCTCTCGCATCTGCCGGTAGTGCTCGATCAAGATTTCCTTGTCCTCGGTCATGCCCTTCTCCTCCGTGCCCAGCAGGTCGAATCTTCCGAACGCTCCGAATCCAACGAGCGGCGCGCGGTCAAGGTGATACCGATGCCGTGACTCGGGGTGATAATCCATCTCCGTTCATCCGGAACCGGTCTGGCTCAGGTCGCGCGGGCGCTCCGGCTCACCCCTGACTTTGCAGCGCTTCCGCCGCCGCCAGCAGCCCTTTGACGTAGGCGACGCCGTAGGCCGAGGCGATGCCCTGGAACGCCGTGTCGCCGTCGAAGCGCGGTAAGTGATCGATCTGGATGCCGCCGTCGTAGCCGATGCTCTGAAGGGTCTGGAGCACCCGGAACATGTTCATATCGCCGTCGTGGAGGGAGATCTCTTCGTAGCCACCGGTCGTCGGGATCGTCCCGCGAACGTTGCGGAAGTGGACGTGGAAGATCTTGCCGCGGCGGCCGAAGGCGCGGATATCGTCGAAGACGTTCACGCCGGTCTCGTAGCGCGTTCCGACGCAGTAGAGGAGGCCGACGTTCGGGTGGGGCACCGCGTCGAGGATGGCCGACCAGCGGCGGGGCGAAAACTCGGTATCCGGCAGCTGCGGGTCGGACGGATGGAGGATCAGCCGCACGCCGTACGCCTCGGCGATCGGCAGCAGGCGCTCGTAGAGCTTGGCCGAGCGCTCGAAGTGCGCCTCGACGTCGACGGTGACCTCGGGCGGCGACTCCTCCAGGCGGCGGCGCATCTCCGCCGCGTCGAAGCCGTGCATGGTGTAGCCGCCGCGATGGACCCGGGTGACGAAGCCCTTGTAGGCGCGGTTCGAGCCGAGGTGGACGAGGTGGAGCGGCATTGACATGAACCGCGCCCCGGCCTTGCCCAGCGCTTCGAGCGTCCGACAGAGGTTGTCGACCTCTGCGTCGCCGCCGGGCCGGCCCAGCAGGTAGCTCGTCGGGGTCGGCGGCGCGATCCGGTAGACCTCGAGCCCCCAGCGGCGCAGCCGCTGAAAGAGCGCCTTCACCCCCTCGGCGTCGGCGTAACCGCGCTCGGCCACGCCGGGCAGGTTGTTCTCGTCGTGGATGTCGAAGCCATCGCAGCCGATCTGGCTCGCGAAACGAACGTACTCGTCGGACAGATCCCGCTCGCGCAGTAAAACCTTCATCGATGAATCCTCCTCGGGCGC
>JAJPKB010000019.1 GCA_021323915.1 Chloroflexota bacterium
CTTCGACCCACCCTCTATGTCATTTCGCCAAGGATTGACGCCATCGTCAGGAGCGGCCCACCCTGAGATCTTTCCCTCGCGCGCTCACCACCGCTCGACGTGGGCCACGGGCTTCCCCTCTCCATCGTCGATGGAGAGGGGAACGAGGATGAGGGCCAGTGGCTACCCCAGATTGTGCTTCTTGAAGATCGCCTCGTACTTGGCCTGCGCGTCGGACGCGGCCTTCTGCGGGTCAGCGCCGTTCACGATCACCGCCTGCATCATGTCCGCGATCACCAGGCCGGTGTCCGCTTCGCCGAGCGCCGCCATGAGGTTCGGGGCCGGAGCGGCCGGATAGCTCTCGTAAACCGCGTTTGTGATCAGCTGCGGGTAGTAGACAAACTGCGGACGCGACTTCCAGAAGGGCTTGTTGGCAAGATCCTGATAAGGCGGGAACCACCGTCCGCCGACGCGCTCGCACTCGATCTCGAGGTTATCCGGCTGATCCAGGAACTGGGCCAGGGCGATTGCCCCGTCGCGGGTCTTGCTGGCGTTGCTGACCGTCCAGCACCAGCCACCGGCGCCGCTGGCGAAGCTGCCAGCCTTGCCGCTTGGCATCGGCGCCATCGAGGTGTTGGCGAGCAGCTGCTGGTCGTTGGAGACGAGCCAGCCGTAAATCGAGGCCGGGTTGTCCACGAAGCAGACGCGCTTCGACTGATAGGCGTTGTTGTTGCCGGTATCGTCCCAGGACGTGGAATCCGGCGGAACCAGCTTCTCGTCCCACCAGCGCTTGATCCGGGTCAGCGCCGCGATCGTCCCATCGGACATGATCGTCGGCTTGGTGCCGTCCTTGGTGACCAGGAAGCCGCCGTCGGCGAGCATCACGTCCAGCGTGTTGCCGTTGCCGTCCGGCGTCCGTCCCAGCGTCCAACCGATCCCGTAGAAGCCCGGTGGCTTGTTGACTTGCTTCGCGATGTTCTCCATGTCGTCCAGGGTCTTCGGCGGCTCCCGCTTGCCGGTCGCCTGCTGCACCACGTCCAGCCGGGTGAACAGGGGCGAGGGACCGGTCTCGATCGGCAGGCCATAGATCTTGCCGTCGACCTGAATGCCGGGCAGCAGCGACTTGTAGTAGCCGCCGGCCAGCTTGTCGAACGCGTTGTACTGCTCGGTCAGGTCGGTCAGGATGTTGAGGCCCTGGTAATACAGGACGCTCGACAGCATGATCACGTCGGGGACCGTCTTCGCCTCGATCGCGGCCGCCAGCTTCTGGGGGAAGACCGAGTTCTGAACGACGTCGTACTCCACCGTGCCGCCGTTCGCCTTGCCCCATGCGGCAGCCTGGTCGGCGATCCACTTGTCGGCGTCCGGGGTGAACGACTGCCAGGCCCAGGCAAGCAGCTTCGCGTTGTTCAAGGTGAACTTGGTCATGGTCAGGCTCGCGGTGCTGGCGGGCAAGGGCGCCGTGGCGGTCGACGCTTGGGTCGTCGGCGCTGCCGTCGCGGCCGCTGCGGTTGTCGGCTGAGCCGCGGTCGTCGGCTGGGCAGCTGTCGTCGCCTGAGCCGTGGGCGCGGCCGTCGCGGCAGCCGGGGCGCTGGTGGGAGCGGGCGCCGAGGTTGGCTGCGCGGCCGCCGGCGCGGTCGTCGGCGTCGCCGCCGGCGCGCCACCGCACGCCGCGACCAGGCTTACCACCGCCAGGGTGCCACTCGCTCCGAGGACGCCTTTGAGCAAACGTCGCCGAGTTATCGGGTGCACGTTGGGTACCTCCTCAAGTTCTTTCGCGTCATCCCTTGACCGATCCAGCGGCAAGGCCGGAGACGACCCAGCGCTGCGAAATCACGTAGACAATCAGCGGGGGAATCATCCCAAGCGTCGCCGCCGCCATCATCAAGCCATACGGTAACGTATCTCCCTGGATCAGGCCGATCAGGCCAACCGTGAAGGTCTTGTTCGAGTCGCTGCTGATGAACACCAGCGCGTACAGGAACTCGTTCCAGGACTGGGTGAACGAGAACAAAGTCACCACGACCAGCGCCGGTAGCGTGAGCGGCAAAATGATGTGGACCAGCGCGCGCACCCGAGTGCAGCCATCCACCAGCGCCGCCTCCTCTAGCTCGACCGGAATCGATCGGAAGTAGCCGGTCATCAGCCAGGTGCAGAACGGAAGGGTGAAAGACAGGTAGACGACCATCAAGCCGCCCAGCTTGTCGGTCAGGTTCAGGTCGGTCAGCACTTCGAACAGGGAGATGAAGAGGAGACTCCCGGGAACCAGGTAAGAAACGACAATCGCGCGGGCGACGGCGCCGCGACCGGTGAAATGAAGACGAGAGATCGCGTAAGCGGCGGCGGAGCCGAAGACCATCGAAAGCGCGGTGGTCACTACCGCGACCTCGACGCTGTTCTTGATGTAGAGCAGGAAGTTGGTCGTGAAGAGAATCGTATGATAGTTCGCCAGCGTCACCGAGGTGGGAACCAGACCGTGCTCGCGCGCGACCTGAAGATCGGTCTTCAGCGACGTGACGATGATCCAGTACATCGGACCGAGGGTCCAGACGCAGAAGAAAAGCCCGGTCAACACCATCACGACGCGGTGGATCACCACCGATGCGCGCAGCGGCCTGGACCGTTCCGCCGTGCCGGCCAGCGTAGCCATCTCAGACCTCCTCCGCCAGCATGTGCCGGGTGAGGATGTAGATCAGGATTAGGAAGAAGGGCAAGAACAGGATCGTGATCGCCGAGGCGGTGCCCAATCGCTGAGCGCCGGCGATGCCGACCTGATAGGTGTACATCGGGAACGTCATCGACGCGTTGGCTGGACCACCGCCGGTCAGGATGTAGATCAGATTGAAGCCGTTCGCCGTCCAGATCGTCGAGAGCAGGACGGTGATCGTGATGACGCCGGTCAGACCGGGCAGGGTGACGTTGCGGTAGCGCTGGAACACGTTGGCCCCGTCGATCGACGCCGCCTCGTACAGCTCGCGCGGGATCGACTGGAGCCCGGCCAGGAACATCATGCCGTAGAACGGGCAGCCTGCCCAGATGTCGACGAAAGTCACCGACCACAACGCGAGGTGCGGATTACCAAGCCACTGAATCAAAGTATCGGAGAGGCCGAGGTCGATCAAGATCTGGTTCAGGAGACCCGCTTCGGACCCGTTGTAGATCCACTGCCAGCTCAAGCCGACGATCAGCGAGGGAATCGCCCAGGGAAGAAAGCAGAGCGCGCGCATCAGTCCGCGCCCACGAAACTCCTCGTGGAGGAACAGCGCCATCCCCATCCCAACCATGGCCTTGCAGGTCACCGCGACGCCGGTGTACAGAATCGTGTTGATGACCGACTTCCAGAACACCGCGCCAAACTCGGCGCCGAACATGACGTCGCGGTAGTTTTGCAGCCCGACGAAGGTGGCTGGCTTGCCGACCATCTTGTCGGTGAAGCTCAGATAAATCGAGAGGAGGAAGGGATAGGCGATCAGGCCAAGCAGGACGAGGAGAATCGGAATCAGCAATACCCAACCGAGCTTCCAGTCACGGCCAAGGGCCCGCTGCCAGATGCTTTTACGTGCGATCGCGGGCGCGAAAGTTCCGGTGGCCATCCTCGAAGCACCTCCGTTCGGGCCGCGACGTAACGATCGATCGAAAGAGAAACGGGCGCGACTAATCATTCAGGCCGTGTACCCAGCGGTGCACCTGGCTCCGGTCCCGAACGTCGCGTAGTATACATCAATGCCGAGTGCGCGTAAATTTCCGATCATCCTCCCAGAGCTATCTCCAGCACCGTCGACGAGAGCGGTGGCGCCTCCCAGACGAGCTCGCCGGGACGGGGCGTCAAAGAGCGCGAGACCAGATGCACTGCCTCGGGGTCTTCGAACGAGTTCGTTCGATCGGAGCGGTCCCCGGTCACGACGTGCGCCTGCATGTCGCCCGCGGCGCTCGCGTCGCGGACGAGAATTCGCACCTCGGCGGTGTCCTTCGGATGCTGGTTCACGATCGAGAGAAAGAGTTTTCCGGCGTCGGGATCCACGGTCGCGATCCCGTCGACGTAGGGTACCGAGCCCGCCAGCACCCGCGCGGCGCCGAAGCCGTCGACTTCCACGTCGCTTCGCACCAGTCGCGGGCCACTGTAGCGCGCCGCGGCGACCAGCGGCCAGTAGATCGTCTGAAGGAAGAGGCCATCCGGCCGGGTAAAAATCGGCGCGATCACGTTGACCAGCTGCGCCAGGTTCGCGATCTTCACCGTGTCGGCCCGGCGGCGGAGCAGGTTAATGAAGCTGGCGACGCACACCGCGTCGGTCAGATCGTAGCGCTCCTCCAGCGGAGACTTCCGAGCGCGGTGCCAGGAGTTCCACTCGTCGACGGCGATGCCGATCGGATGGGCGATCTTCTGCTCGCGGCGAGCGCCGGCGATCAGCCCGGCCAGCACGTCCAGGTATTCCGCCGCCGCGTAGGGTGCAGCGAGCATCGACGTGACGACGTCTTCGCCCGGTTCCGGTCGGAAATAGAAGTGCGCCGAGACGAAATCGACGTGGCGCGCGGTGCGGCGCAGTACCTCCCAATCCCAGTCGACCCGCTGCGCGCCGCAGGCCACCAGCTTGATGGATGGATCGGTCCAGCGCAGCACCTTCGCGGTTTCCTCGGCCAGCCGGGCGTACTCCTCGGCGGTCTTGTGGCCGGTCTGCCAGTCGCCGTACAGCTCGTTTCCCAGGCCCCAGTATGGCACTTTGTACGGCGCGGGGTGTCCGTTTTTCCGTCGCAGCTCGGCGTAATAGGTCGAATCGTCGCAGTTGCAATAGGCGAGCCAGCCGGCGGCCTCGTCGATCGTGCCGGTCCCAAGATTCAGGCAGATGTACGGCTCGGTTCCGATCAGTCGGCAGTATTCCAGAAACTCGTCGGTGCCGAACTGATTCGTCTCGATCGCGTGCCAGGCGAGATCATGCCGGTGCGGCCGATTCTCGCGCGGTCCCACGCCGTCGAGCCAGTGGTAGCCGGAGACGAAGTTGCCACCCGGCCACCTCAGGTTGGTGACTCGGAGCCTTCGCGTCATCTCGGCGACGTCCTTCCGGTAGCCGCGCTCGTCGCTGAGCGGCGAGCCCGGCTCGTAGATCCCTCCGTAGATGCACCGGCCGAGGTGCTCGGCAAAATTACCGTAGACGTTCGGGTCGATCGTCGCGACGGTTCGCTCGACGTCGACGCGCATGGTGGCTCGCATGGAATCTTCCTCCCGGCGCTTTGTGCTTGGCTCGCCTATCATAAACGATTCCGCGCCCGTTTCGTACGTCAACCTGGCGTGATGGTGCCAGGGGCCTCGTCCGCTCACGATCGCTACTTGCGCTTCCGCTCGGTTGTTAGCTATGATGGGGCACACGTGGACGAACGGAGGAAGCGATGAGGCGATGGTCGGGCGCCAGGATGGGTTTGGTGACAGCCGTAGCGATGGTCACGCTGGCCGTGCTCGCTGGAACGGCCGGGGCATCCGACGATCTTTCGGTCGGCGGAGGGGCGACGGTGACCGCCGACTGGCTCAACCTCCGGGGCGGGCCTGGCCTGGGTAATCCGATCGTCGACGAATTGGCGTATGGCACGAGCCTCGAGGTGCTCGGCGGTCCGGTCAACGGCCCCTGGTGGCGGGTCACCGACGGCACCCGGGTGGGGTACGTCGACGGCGACTGGCTGGCGCCGGCTGCCCTCAGCGTCGACCAGTCAACGTTCGATTTCGACCTCGCGCTGCCCTACCACCGCCAGCTTACCTCGATCTGGTGCGATCCGGCCGACCTGGAGACCTGGGTCGAGTACGATCGGGGGGAGTCGCTGGGAGATAGCTTCGCCGCTCAGCAGAGCTTCTGGAACTGGGAGCTGAGCCACAACGACGGCTTCACCGTCCAGCAGTGGGACGCCTCGCCGTACGCGGTCGCCTCGGCGGCGCACCAGTGGCTGCCGAATCGTGGTTTCAATCACTTCATCTACGACGACCCGCTGGCCGCGACGGCCACCGTTGCCTGGCTTCTCGCGAACCCGAAATTCCACGAGCCGTCGGTGGCGAATATCTGGTGGGGCGACCATTACGTGCTCGTTCGGGGCGTGCGCGCGACCGCCGATCCGTATCTCGCCTATCCCCAGGCGAAGATTCTCGGCGTCTACGTGATGGACCCGAACCGGGGCCGGCCGTCCTGGCTGGGAGAAGATCGGTACATCCCGATCAACACCTGGACGACCCGCTACCTGACGCCGGTCAGCTACCTGACACCTGGCTCGGGCGTTCCCGGCGACGTGTGGCAGGGTAAATACGTCATGATTCAACGTGACTGGACGGACTCGGGCCCGACTCCCCAGGGACGGGTGAACGCGTCCCCACTGTCGTACCTGAACGCGGGCGACTGATCTTCCTGGCCGCCAGGCGGCGAAGAAGCTCGGCGCAGTGATCGAACGCGATGCGCTCGGGTAGCGCGGTCAGCGGGAACCAGTCCAGCGCGGCGGCATCGTCGGATGGCCGCGCCTCGCCGCCGACTACTCGCGCGACGTAGTAGACGTTCAGGGTGAAATCCCCGGAATCGCCGTAGTGGTCCATCATGATCGCGAAAGGTGGATCCTCGAGCTCGACGATCAGCCCGGTCTCTTCCAGCGCCTCGCGCCGCGCGCCATCGGCCGGATGCTCTCCGAGCTCGAGAAATCCGCCGGGCACGTCCCAGTAGCCCTTGAACGGCTCGACCGCGCGCTCGACGAGCAGGACTCGGTCATCCCGCAGGATCAACGCGCCGGCCGCCGGCTTTGAGTTATGATAGTGTGTCGCCCCACAAGCAACGCAGGCGCGCGGCGCATCCGGACGAAGCAGATCGACCGGCAGCCGCGTGGCGCAGTAGGGGCAATAGGTGAAGGCAGGCATCTTGGTTAGCAGCTCCCAGCATCGTGATCCCCGGTCGGTCGAGCGGATCTCCGTCGTATTATTCGATCTGGACGGAACTCTGATCGACACGACCGATCTGATCTCACGATCATACCAGCACGCGCTTACCTCGGTCACCGGCGAGCCCATGGCCCCCGACGAGCTGTTTCTCGGCTACGGACAGCCCCTTCCCGAGGCATTCGGGTCGATCCTCGCCCACCGGCGGGTCACCCTGGCGAAGGGCGAGCGCGCGGCGCTGATCGATCGTCTGATCGACTCTTACCGCGCGTTCAACGTTGCGAACCACGATCGGTTGGCGCGGAAGTTTCCCGGCGTGCGCCCGGTCCTGGAGGAGCTGGAGCGGCGCGGCTACGCCCTCGGACTCGTCACCTCCAAGGGGCGCGACATCGCGACACGTGGGCTGCGGCTGCTTCAACTGGACGGCGCGTTTCGGGTCACCATCTTCATGGAAGACTCCGAGCGTCACAAGCCGCATCCGGACCCGCTCTGGGTCGCCCTCGATCGACTCGGTCGTCGCGACTGGCCTCGGTCCGCCCTCTACGTCGGCGACAGCACCCACGACCTGAGGGCCGGGCGGGCCGCCGGGGTCCAGACCGCCGGCGCCCTCTGGGGACCGTTTCCGCCGGACAGTCTGGTCGCGGAAACGCCGGACTTTCTGCTGCGGGAGCCGGCCGAGCTGCTGGACGTCCTGGGCGGCCGCGAAGGCGCTTTGGTCCAACCTTGACGAAGCTGGCGCTCAGCAGCTCTCGGCGGCCTCTTCGCCCGGTGGTGACAGAGGCGGGAGACCGTCGAGCGAGTCGAGGCCGAAGCGTAGCAGGAACTCGGCGGTCGTTCCGTAGAGCACCGGTCGGCCGACGCCGGGGCCGCGGCCCACTTCTTCGATCAATCCCTGAGCGATCAGCGAGCGGAGCACCCGCTCGCAGCTCACCCCGCGAATCTCTTCGATCTGGAGGCGGTAGACCGGCTGGCGGTAAGCGACGACTGCCAGGGTCTCGAGCGCGGCGGCCGAGAGCCGGCTCGAAGCCTGGACTCCGAGGAATTTCTCGACCTGATTCGCGTGCTCCGGCGCGCTGACCAGCTGAATACCGTCGGCGCCGCGCTGGAGACGGATGCCACGCTCACGGAGGTCATCGGCAAGAGCGTCCACCGCTGCCTCCAGCTCGGGAGGCTGGCAATCGAGAGCCGCCCGCAGTCGCTCCAGCGGGGCAGGCTCGGCCGCCACGAAGAGCACCGCTTCCAGCGCCCGCACGAGATCCGGCATGCCCACGTTGCTTCCTCCCGGGTCATTGTACCCGCTTCGAAGGCAGTCCTCCAGGCGATCCGGTCTCCCGAATGAGTCAGGCGGAAGCTCTTTCGCCTGGACGCTCTGCTTCCCGGTAACGCTTGACCCATTGGAAAGCCTTGGTTAGCATGGGAGCGCAGACGTGCTGCGTGCCCCCGGAGGAAGGAATGGCGGCGGCCTATCAACTCTACGCGATGTACCTGTGGGCGGCGCTGGTCGCGCTGTTCCTGGTCCTGGCAATTTGGGTCATCACCATCCAGGTGCGCATGAATCGTCTGATTCACGGATACAGCCGGCTGGTCGACGACTCCGAAGATGGCACCCTGCAGGACGCGCTGACCCGCTACGTCGAGCGGCTCGACGAGACCACCGGCCAGGTCGAGGAGCTGGACAAGCTCTGTCAATCGGTCGAGGCGAGCGTCCGGCGCGCGATTCAGCGCATCGGCGTGGTTCGCTTCAATCCGTTCGCCGACACGGGAAGCGATCAGAGCTTCGCGGTCGCGCTTCTCGATCTGAACGGGACCGGCATCGTCTTCAGCTCGTTGTTCAGCCGGACGAGCACGAGGATCTTCGCCAAGCCCGTCGTCGACGGCAAGAGCACCCACGCCCTTACTGACGAAGAGCAAGAGGCCATCGAACAGGCGATGGCCTCTGACACCGATCTGGTCGGTCGGGAAGCCGGCTGACGCGCCTGTCTCCGGCCGCGACGCTTGTCGCCAGCCGCCCATCCGCCGCGGACCGATCGCCAACCCGGACCTGGCACGCCAACAATCGGGAGCGTCGTCTTCGTCGCTTGCCCTCGGGGCGGCAGCCGAGTCAGTCAGGCATCAATACGGCTCAGGAGTTCCGCGATTCGACCCAGCGAACCGTCGCGACGCGGGGATTGTCGCGACTGGTTTCGTAGTGGACGACGACCTGGTCGCCGCGCTTGTGGCCCGCGCTCAGGGCGGTGACGCTCTGGCGGAACACGAGGTCGGACTGGGAGTCCAGCTTGAACTGGATGAAAGATCCACCGCTTCCGTTGGCTGACGGCTTCTCGATCTCGACGATGCGCCCCTCGGCGGTGAGCTCGGGTGCGCTATCCCGGCGGAGGATCTGGCGAAGTGAACCGAACATGGTGCAGACGCTCCCTCATACGTGGTCTCTAGTCCCACCGTGAGGATCGACAGTTGGGGCTGTCTCCGTGGGTCCCTCTCAACAAATTGATCCTCGATCCACTGCGTCCATCGTACGAGCCTTGAGAGAGCGTCGTCAATTTATCGCGCGTTCGGGAATTGGAAGATCCGGTTATTCCTCGAGCGGCGTCAGCCCGTCGTTCTGGCCCGGGGGCGCGCTGTAGATGAAGAGGAACTGGACGGCGACGCTACCCAGCGCCTCCCAGGAGTGCGCGCTCTCTCGGCCGGCCGGGTAGTAGATGGCGGTGTCGGCGGTGATGACGACGCTATTTCCGTGCTGGTCGTAGACCCGGGCAGAACCGGCGAGGACGTATTCGAAGGTATCAACCTGGTGGTAGTGCAGCCGGGTGCGCGACCCGGGATCGATCGACACCACGCTGACGACGAAGCCGTTGGTCGGCGTGAGGTGATTGCAAACGGTTTCGGCGCGCGTGCCGGGAAAGCGTATCTCGCGCGGCACCCGCTCGATCGGCGGAATGACCGTGAGACCTTGAAGGGGCATCTGTCCTCCGTGTGCCAGATTAGCGCCGCTACGATAGCCCATTTCGTGGACTGGCGCAAGGTCGCACCGCCAGCGACCGCGCTTTGCCGGCGTCGCTCTCCCAGCCTCTCGCCGAAGCTCATCCTCGCCCTCCAGATCGGCGTCGGCGCAGAAAGGACCGGCGGCACCGCTGTCCGAATTGCCCGTTCGACACCGCGGGCGATGGCACCAAATTTGCCGCCATCGACACTCCTGCCCGTGGTCCCTGACGACGCGGTAGATTCGACCGAGCTACCACTCACTGGAGAGCACTTGAATGCTGGGTGATTATGATTCCGCTTAGAGGAGGCACGAAGATGCGACGAAGGAGCACGGGTATCATCGGCACTGCCGCCAAGACCGCCGTCGTCGCCGGAACGGCGGCCGCCACGGTTGGCGCCGTCAAGCACGCCACGGGCGGCGGCAAGGCGCCGCCGGCTCAGCCGCCCACCGCCGCTCCGGCGCCACCGCCAGCGGCCCCGGCAGCGCCCGCCGGCATGACCCAGGACCAGTTGGAGCGGCTCAAGGAGCTTGCCCAGCTTCGGGACTCCGGAGTCCTGACCGAGGCGGAGTTCCAGGCCCAAAAGCAGCGTATCCTGGCGGGCTAGCTCCGAATCAGTCGATGACGGCAAGCCGAAGGGCCTCCCAATTGGACCGGGAGGTCCTTCGGCTTGCCCGGACAACCCGACAGATCCGACTGGTGGCTCGGGTGGCCGCGCGCCCCGCTGGTGGATATAATTGAGGGGCATCAAACTGGAGGGAAGGCGCCAATGGGCGAGCCACCGTGTTACGCTCACCTTCTCGACGACGATGGCCACCTGCCCGAGCGACCGGAGATCCGGATCCAGCGGGTGTACGACCTGGACCATCCGACCATTGGGAAACGTATCCTCGTCGATCGTGTCTGGCCGCGAGGCCTGAAGAAAGAGGCGCTGCGCCTCGACGCCTGGCTGCGCGATCTCGGCCCCTCGGATGAGCTCCGGGCGTGGTTCGGCCACGATCCGGCCCGCTGGGCCGAGTTTCGACGGCGCTATCGGGACGAGCTTGCCCGCCCGGATCAGGCAGCCCGGCTGGGCGAGCTGGTCCGGATCGCCCGGGAGGGGCCGATAACCCTGCTCTATGGCGCGCGCGACGAAGAACACAACCAGGCGGTGGTGCTCCGCGAGGTGCTGGCCGAGCGGTTGGGCCTGGCCGACGAACGAGAATCGGTGTAAGAGGAGCACGCGGACGTGGCCGACGAGCCTGCGACGAACGAAAGACTGCCAAACGGCAGAGTGACGATGGACGGACTGCTCGGGGAGCAAATCGCGTACTACCGCGCCCGGGCGGGCGAATACGACGAGTGGTTTCTGCGCCAGGGCCGCTACGACCGTGGACCGGCGCTGAACGAGCAGTGGTTCGAGGAGGTCGGCCAGGTCGTCGGCGCCCTGGAGGCCTTCGCCCCGACCGGTCGGGTGCTCGAGCTCGCCGGCGGCACCGGGCTCTGGACGGAGCGCCTCGTCCACCTCGCCGACAGCGTTACCGTCGTCGACGCCTCGCCCGAGACGCTGGCGATCAACCGGTCGCGCGTCGGCGATTCGAAGGCACGTTACGTCGAGGCCGACATCTTCTCCTGGCGGCCCGACGAACGCTACGACGTGGTGTTCTTCGGTTTCTGGCTCTCCCACGTGCCACCCGAGCGGTTCAGGCCGTTCTGGCACCTCGTGCGGACCTGCCTGGCGCCGGGCGGGCGAGTCTTCTTCGTCGACTCGGCGTACAACGAGGCGACGACCGCGGTTGATCACCGCCTGGAGGGCCCGGATGCCCTCGCCCTGACGCGCCGACTCAACGACGGGCGAGAGTTCCGGATCGTCAAAGTGTTCTACCACCCGGCCGACCTTTCCCGCCGGTTGGCAGCGCTCGGCTGGAACGTCACGGTGAAGGCGACCGGGAGCAATTTTATTTACGGCTTCGGCGGACTGTCGATCGGGGGAATGAAGGGATGAACGGTCGAATCGTGGCGGTGAGCCGCAGCTCTACTCATACGTTCGTCAAGGGAACCGAGCCGGAAATCGAGCTGATCGAGGGGCTCGGCGTCGCGGGCGACGCGCACGCCGGGGTCACCGTCAAGCACCGCTCACGCGTCGCCCGCGACCCGAGTCAGCCGAATCTCCGGCAGGTCCACCTGATCCACGCCGAGCTCCACGACGAGCTGCGCGGCGCCGGCTTCGACGTCTCGGCCGGCCAGATGGGAGAGAACGTCACCACCCGCGGGATCGACCTGCTCGGACTGCCGACCGGCACGCGTTTGCGCCTTGGCGACGCGGCGATCGTCGAGATCACCGGGCTCCGCAACCCCTGCGCCCAGCTGGAGCAGATCCAGGAGGGCCTGATGGCGGCGGTGCTCGACCGCGACGCGCAGGGGAACCTGATCCGGAAGGCGGGAGTCATGGGAGTGGTCGTCGCCGGCGGGCGCGTCCGGACCGGCGATCCGATCGCCGTCGAGCTGCCCCCGTCGCCGCACCAACCCCTCCAGCCGGTCTGAGTGCCTTCGGTTCTCGGCCGGTGAGCTCACGACTCGGAGGGGCGAGGCCTGCCTCGCCCCTCCGAGTCGGCGATTTACCGCCGTTCCGGCTGCCGCTGACCGACCTAACTTGCGGGCGTCTTGTAGCGCGGGGGCTTGTCCCCCGCTCTGGGCAACCGGACGGACGGGGGACAAGCCCCCGCGCTACCGGTTTGTCGAACGTCTACTCTTTGTAGCCCGAAACCGCTCTAAACTAGGGTTAGCACCACCTTTCCAAAGTGCTCGGGGCTCTCGAGGCGGCGGTGGGCGTCGCCGGCCTGGTCGAAGCGATACACCCGATCGATCACCGGCCGAAACGCGCCCTGATCCGCCAGGCGCAGAACGGCGGCGAGTTCGGCGCGGGTGCCGATCAGGCAGGCGTGAATCTGGACGTTGTTCGCCACCAAGCGCATCAGGTTGACCTCGACGTCGCTCCCGGTCGTCGCGCCGCCGATCACGAACCGCCCTCCGCGTGCCAGGCAGTCGAGGCTCGTCCGGGTCGCCTCGGCGCCGACGTGGTCGAAGACGACGTCGGCGCCACGCCCATCGGTGAGATCTCTAACCACCTGGACCACGTTCTCGGACTGATAGTCGACGATTCGCTGATCGCCGAGGGCCTTCGCCCGTTCCACTTTCGCGGGCCCGCCGGCGGTGGCGATGACTCGCGCGCCGATCCGCCGCGCGATCTGAATGGCGGCGCTTCCCAATCCGCTGCTCGCGCCCCAGATCAGGGCGGTGTCTCCCGCCGCCAGGCGGGCGCGCGTCACGAGCATGTGCCAGGCGCTGAGGTAGACGACCGGCATCGCCGCCGCCTCCTCGAACGAGAGCACGGCGGGCTTGCGAAAGAGACTGGTCATGGGAACGGTCAGCAGCTCGGCGTAACAGCCGTCGACCGCGCCGCCGAGCAGCCGCAGCCGCGCACACGCGTTTTCGACGCCGGCCAGGCAGCTCGGACAATTGCCGCAGTACAGGTAGGGGAGGATCACCACGTCGCGCCCGATCCATCCCTCGTCTACGCCGGTGCCGACCGCGATCACCCGGCCGGCGGCGTCCGAGCCAAGGATGCGCGGCAGCCCCGGCTCCCGGAGCCCACGGCGGACCCAGACGTCGCGTTTGTTCAACGACGCCGCGCGCACCTGAACCAGCGCCTCGCCCGGCCCCGGCCGGGGATCCGGCCACTCGCTCGGCCTCAGGACTTCCGGTCCGCCGTACTCATCGATGACGATTGCCTTCATACGTCACCCCGCCAAGCCCTGAATCGATTTTTGTCCAGCTTCCGAGCCTCGATCCCTCGCGACGATCAGGTGGTCGAGCAAGAGGTAGGGCGCGGCCGTCCACTGTTCTGCGACCGCCTCGATCGGCCGGTGGGGCCACCGTTTCGGCCGGCCCCGCGTTGCCGCGCCGGAAGGCGCGACGTATTCTATCACCATCCCGGCGATTCCAATCGCCGACAAGGCAAGGAAAGGTAGGTCATTACCGGATGGATCCCACCCAACGCGTTCCACTCGGAAAGTCGCGGTTGACGGTCACCCGACTCGGGGTCGGGACGGTCCCGATCGGCGGGATGTTCGCGGAGGTCGCGGA